>CAMBSN010000001.1 GCA_945870505.1 Candidatus Kuenenia stuttgartensis
CCTTCATGTTTCAGGCGACGTCTCAAGGCCACGGAGGGCCTCGCGAGGCGTCGCGACGAAGGAAAGAAGAAGCACACCCCGTGCCAATTCGTGCCGAGGGCTCGCCCCCGGGGGTCAAAACCGAAGAATCACCGGTAAAACAGCGAAAACAATCCCCAAAAAATCTTTCAGAGACCGAAAAACGCCCCCGGCTCAAATCACTGGAACGGGGGCCACACAATCGGCCTCACACGCCTGGTGATCGCAAAAAACCCCATGAAACAAGGGTTTTTTCGCGGCCTCACCGCCCCGGTGATCGCCTCACACCAGGGAGGAGCCCAAGACGGTGACCAAAGTAAGGATCCAGCGAGACAAGGATCGAGCTCGGGGCTGCCCGTGCCCTGAAGCCGGCGTTGCTGGCCAGCGCAGCCATGGATGGCGGAGCGCAGCCAGCATCGAGTGAGCGAGGGCAGGATGCCCGTAGCGAACGTCCGGCGACGGGGCATGGGCAGCCCCGAGCGGGGCTGTCGAACACAGGTTGGAAACCTGTGCTACGGGGGGCAGGCAGGCCAGAGCGAACGTCCGGCGACGGGGCATGGGCAGCCCGGAGCGGCGGCCGACGGTGTCAACGGTGAGACGCTCCTCCCCCTTACAATGAAGTTTCACGTCCTCGCCACCCGGAGCGTTTCCATGACACCTTCGACGCCCGCCCCCGCCATGCTCTCCTGGATTGATGCCTACGTCGCCGCGCAAGACCGGGCGATCCGCTCCGTGCCCAGCGCCGAAATCGCGGCAGTCATTGAGGTCGTCAAGAAGGCTGGTCGCGAGGGGCGGCGGATCTTTGTCTGCGGCAACGGCGGCAATGCCGCCAACGCGGCCCACTTCACCACGGACCTCGGCAAGAACGCCTCCGCGGCGGCGCCGCGTCCCTTCAAGGTGCTCTCCATCGCCGACAACACGCCCTGGATGACCGCGATCGGCAACGACTTCACGTTCGACGACGTGTTCGTCCGACAGCTCACAAACCATGCCGAACAGGGTGATCTTCTTATCTTCGCCAGCGTCAGCGGCAGTTCGCCAAACCTCGTCGCCGCCTGCCGCTGGGCCCGCGAGCACGGGCTCGAAACCATCGCCCTGGTCGGCGGCAAGCGGGGCGCGGTCGCCTCTCTCGTCGATCACCTGCTCGTCGTCGAGGACGGCCACTATGGCCGCGTCGAAGACGCCCAGATGAACATCCTTCACATGATCTGCTACGCGGTCTGCGAACTCGGTGCCTGAGCAAGGGTCGCCGCCGCGGCTGGATACGCGTCAGATTTGATCCTAAGGCGCTTACGAGGCGAGGGGCTGCCCATGCCCGTCGCCGGACGTTCGCTGCGGGCATCCTGCCCTTCGCTCACTTGATGCTGCCCTCGCTTCGCCATCCTGGCTTCGCTCGGCCAGCAACGCCGGCTCCCGGGCACGGGAAGCCCCTCGCTGCATCCCCTAGCACAGGTTTTCAACCTGTGTGTCTTTCCGGTTCGCCTTGGGATCGGGTGTGATTCCGGCAGGGTGAACAGCCGGATCGGAGGCACGCGCAGAAGCCGGTGCGACGTGTGCTCCGCCAGGGTACACCGAGGCAACAGGGCACAGAGATCACACATGCCACCGGCCGGTTGCGGTGCCACGACGACGCGCCCGGATCAAGTGCGGACCGTATCAAGACACCTCCATCAAGACACCTGCCCGCGGAGCTCGTCGGCCTGGCGGCGGATCTCCCGCACGTCGGCAGCTGCCTTGCGAGACAGGTTCTTGAGTTGCATCGTCATCCGCTGATTGCGGGCGAGCAGCTTCTCGTGCCTCGCCAGAAAGTCCCAGTAGAGCGTGGTAAACGGGCAGGCATCGGAGCCGGTCGCCTTTTTTGGATCGTAGCGACAGCCCTTGCAGGCGTTGCTCATCCGGTCGAGATAGGCGCCCGAAGCACAGTAGGGCTTCGACGCCATCACGCCGCCGTCGGCGAACTGGCTCATCCCGAGCGTGTTGGGGAGTTCCACCCACTCGACCGCATCGACGTACACGGCCAGATACCACTCGTGCACCCGCCGCGGCTCCACGCCGAAGAGCAGTGCGAACAGGCCCGTCACCATCAGCCGCTGAATGTGGTGGGCGTAGCCGTGCTTGAGCGTCTGGCCGACGGCATCCCTCAGGCAGTTCATTTCCGTGTCGCCGGTCCAGTAGAGGCTTGGCAGCGGCCGGTCGGCCCCGAGGGTGTTGCGATCAAGGTACTGGGGCATGAAGTGCCAGTAGACGCCGCGAACGTATTCCCGCCAGCCGATCACCTGACGGATAAAACCCTCGGCTGCCTCGAGCGGCACCCGGCCTTCCCGCCACGCCCGCTCCGCGCCGGCAATCACGTCTCGCGGGTTGAGCAGCTTCATGTTGAGCGCCTGTGCGAGCCGCGAGTGGTAGAGCCAGGGCTCTCCTGTCCAGATGGCGTCTTGATAGCGGCCAAAGAGCGGTAGGCGGTGCGCCAGAAAGTCGTCGAGGGCAGCGCGGGCCTCGGCAGGGGTGACCGGCCAGTCGAACTCGGCCAGGCTGCCTGGATGGCCGGCAAATCGGGCATTCACGAGATCGATCACGCCACGGGTGACCACGTCGGGCGCGAAGCGAACGGGCGCTGGCAGCCCGCCCGGCCCACCCTTCGGAAACGCCCCGCGGTTTTCGGCGTCGAAGTTCCACTGGCCGCCGGCGGGCTCACCTTCGTCCATGAGCACGCCAAACTTCTCCCGCAGCGGGCGGTAGAAGTATTCGAGCCGCAGCTGCTTGCGTCCCGCCGCGTGCTCGGCGAACTCCTCTCGTGACGAGAAGAAGTGCCTGTCGGTGCGGATCTCGAGCGGTATGCCGGCCGCCGTCGCCGCAGCGCGGAGCATCTCCTGCACCCGCCACTCGCCCGGCTCGACGACGACGAGCCGCTCCGGATCCCAGCCGGCCTTTCTAAGCCGGCCAAGACTCACCGCGAGCGCCTCGGCGAGCGTGGCCGGTTCGCCAGCCTGCGGAGTTGCTGCAAGGTCGGTGTAGTCCACCTCGAGCCCCTCGGCCGTGAGCTGGTCGCGAAAGTGTCGCATGGCCGAAAGAAAGACGGCGATCCGCGCTTTGTGCGTCCAGACGTGGGTGCTCTCTTCGGCGACCTCCGCCATCCAGACGCGGTCGCGGGAACGCTCAAAGCCGTCAAATGCGGCGCCGGCGCGATCGAGCTGGTCTCCGAGGACGATCACGAGTGAACGGGGCATGGGTTCCTTTCAGGTGGACCCAGGTATCTTAGGAGCCAGAGGCATTCCATGCAGACTTGGAAATCCCGGGCCACCTCAGCCGACGCCGTCGTGTCGCACATCACAAGCGGCATGAACGTGTTCATCCACGGGGCTGCCGCCACGCCCACACCGCTGCTCGACGCCCTGGCCCGGCGGACCGACCTCGCGGGCGTGAAGCTCTGGCACATCCACCTCGAGGGGCCGCTCGCCTTCACCGCCCCAGAGCACGCCGGCCGCTTTCGCTCGATCTCGCTGTTCACGGGTCCCGGCCTCCGCGAGCCGGTCGCCGAGGGCCGGGCCGACTTCGTGCCGATCTTTCTCTCCGACATCCCGAGTCTCTTCACCAGCGGCCGGGTGAAACTTGACGCGGCGGTCGTGCAGCTCTCGCCGCCGGATCGCCATGGCACTTGCTCGCTCGGCACGAGCGTCGACGCGGCCCGTGCGGCCGTCGACACCGCGGGGATCGTGCTGGCGGAGATCAATGAACGGATGCCGCGGACCCACGGCCACACCGCCGTGCCGCTTGACCAGCTCGCCGCGTGGACGGCGACCGACCGCGACCTGCCGGCACACACCCTCCTGCCGCCGAGCGACGTCGAGGATCGAATCGGAGCACACGTCGCCGCGCTCGTCGAAGATGGCGCCTGCCTGCAACTCGGGATTGGCGGGATTCCCAATGCCGTGCTCGCGCGACTCGAGGGGCGCCGAAATCTCGGTATCCACTCCGAGATGTTCTCCGACGGGGTCGTGCGGCTGATCGAGTCGGGGGCGGTGACGAACGCGCGCAAGGCAATCCATCCGGGCCGGACGATCGCGAGCTTCGTGGTCGGCAGCCGCCAGCTCTACGACTTCGTCGACGACAATCCGCTCGTCGAGTTCCACCCCTGCGATCGCACGAACGATACGAATCTCATCCGCAAGCTCGACCAGGTGGTGGCGATCAACTCGGGGCTCGAAATCGACCTCACCGGACAGGTCTGCGCCGACTCGATCGGCCACCGTATCTATTCAGGGATCGGCGGGCAGATGGACTTCATACGGGGTGCGGCCATGAGCCGCGGCGGCAAGCCGATCATCGCCCTGCCCTCGACGGCGGCCGGCGGCGGCGTGTCGCGAATCGTGGCCCACCTGAGACCCGGCGCCGGCGTGGTAACGACTCGTGGCCACGTGCACTGGGTGGTGACCGAATACGGCACCGTTGACCTGCATGGGGCAACGCTCGCCGAGCGGGGCAGGCTCCTCGCCTCAATCGCCCACCCTGACCACCGCGAGCCGCTCTCGGCGGCGCTCCACGACCTCAAGCGGGCATGACGCGGGTCCTACGGTGCCGTCGGGCCAAGCGTTGGTGACTGCGGCAGCGCCATCGGCAGCGGCGGCGCGACTGGCAGCGGCGTCGCGACTGGAGCAGACTGCTCTCGGTTCAGTGCGGCCCCCGGACCGGCCGGGCCGCCGGGCGGCCCTGGCATTGGCTTCTCGCCGGTGGCCACGGCCAGGCTCTCCTTGGCGTCCTTGAGGTTTGGATTGATCGCGAGCGCCCGCTTGAAGGCGGCAATCGCCTCATCTTTCTTGCCCTGCTTGAACATCGCCACGCCGTAGTTGTTCATCAGCGCGCCGATCGCCGGGTCGAAGGGGATGTTTGGGTTGCCAGTCGCCTTGATGGCGTCTTCGCGCCCCTTTTCCATGCCCTGGATCAGTTCGAGGTACTTCTCCTCGGCCTCGGCAAACCGGTTACCCGCGGCCAAGGCATTCGCGAGATTCATATGGATCGCGGGCACATGGGGTGTCACGCGGACCGCTTCCTTGAACTGCTCGATCGCGTCATCGAGCCGTCCCTTTGACGAGAGGGCGGTGCCGAGGTTGTTGTGCGTCTCGCCAAGGTCTGGGCGGAGGGCCGTCGACCGCGTGAAATGGTGGAGCGCCCCCTTGATTTTCACCTGCGTCGCCGGGTCGAGCAGCACCGGATTCGGTACCGGGATGTCGTCCACGTGGCCGCGGGCGAACTTCTTCGCGCCGAGCCGGTTGTGGGCCTGCCAGGCGTTTTCATTGTGCTGGAGCGTGTGGGTCCAGAGTTCGTCCTCGTTCACCCACGTGACGGCCAGTCCGTAGGACATCCAGGTAAGCAGGGCGAGTCCGGCGGCGCAGCCCGCCACGAGGAGCGGCCGCTCGCCGGAGGGCAGCCGCTCGTACCAGGCCGCGACCGCTGCCGCAATCAGGGCGATCAACCCGATCATGGGCAGGTAGATGAAGTGGTCCGCCGCCCAGGTGATCCGCATGTAGGAGATCGTGATGAACCCGAGCACCGGAGCGACCATCAACACGAAGAAGCCGAGGCCGAAGATCGCGTGCTTCCCCCACGTGGCACGGTTCTGCCAAAACCACCACGCCGCTCCCAGAATCACCGGGATCGGGAGGAGCTGCCAGGCCTTGGGCGGGTCGATTTCCCAGCGGGTGTAGATCGGCAGGAGGTCCACCGGCCACAGGATCGTGGCGACGTAGAAAAGGGTCGACATCCCCGCGATCGCCAGCCGGGAGAGAATGCCCTTGATCGACGGCAGGCCGTTCTCGAAGTACGGCGGGACGATGATCGTCTCCTGCCCGATGGCCCGACCGTGCTGAAAGTAGATCGTGACGATGCCGAGCACGATCGAGATCACAAAGAACGGTGCCGCCCGCACGAGGTCGCGGACCGTCACCTCGCCTCTTTTCCACCAGGCGTAGAGCAGTAGCACCACTGGCAAGGCCACGACCGATGTCTTGGCCAACATCGACAGCAGGAAGAATACGATCGCAAGCCCGTACTGCCACCACTTCGCGGGATCGTCCTCGGCCGCATCGTCAAACTTCACGAAACTGATCGCCGCAAGCAGAAAGAGCGGCATCGAGAGCGTGTTCTTGAGTTCTGACACCCAGGCGACACTCTCCACGCAGACAGGATGCACGGCAAAGAGGATCGCCCCAAACCAGGCGCATGGTATTTTCATCACGGCAAACAGCCGCCACAGCAGCAGCGAGCCGATTGCATGGAGCACCACGCTCGTGGCATGGAAGCCCGTTGGCCACGGGGCCGACGGACCACCGGGCTGGGTTGGCCCCCCCGTTCGAGGATCCATCTGGAAGAATGGCCATTGGGCCCACAGCGCCGAGTAACTGAGCGGGAAGTAGTCGGCGCCGTCCGGGTTGAACCAGAGTTTGGCGAGCGTGGCGGCCGAGTCGGGTGGAACGTTCGGGTCGGGTGAGATGCGGTGCTGGACGATCTGGTTGGCAGTGAGCAGTTGGTCATCGTCCCAGAGCCAGTCGGCGTGATGCACCGGATGGCATACGGGGGAGTAGACCCAGAGGCAGGCGAGCACGATGACAGCGGCTCGCATCAGCAGTTCCTGCCAGCGACTTGCCGGCTCGACGTTCGCCGTCGAGGGAGTTATGGCCGAGGGAGGGGACTTTACCGAGCGGCCCTGGCCTTGCCTGGGGCTCACGTTCTCGCGGGGACTGGCCATGAAACAGCGTTCCGGATGAGGGTCGGTTCCGTCCTGCGGGAGCAAAAGAATCGGCTCTCAGCCCCCGCGGACGGAGAGGTTTGCAGCCTAAACTCCGCACGGAATCGACACAATCGCCGCGGTTTTTCGTCGTTTCCCACTGTGGATGTTGCTTGACCCAATGCTGCCAGCGGTCTAAAACCGACGCTTAGTCTGCCCCTTGGGTAGGCATTTCCAGAGCAGGAACCGCTCGTGACCGCGTGCTGATTCGGGTTTGGAGCCTTTCGAGACCGGCATGCCCTGTGGCATAGCCGGCGTGGTCTCCCCGTCAGCCCCGATGCGATCCTGCCGCGTGCGTCGTGACCATCCTTTGGGTCGCCGGCGGTAGTTTCATCGGCAGCTTCCAAGTCCGTCTCTTGACGCGGTCGTCGCCGTCGCCTTAAATGCAATAGAGTTGCACATGCCATTGAATCTCAAAAGTCGTCATCCCTCCGCGTTTACCCTCGTGGAGCTGCTCGTCGTGGTTTCGATCATCGCCGCACTGATCGGGCTGCTGCTCCCGGCCGTGCAGGCGTCGCGGGCAGCCGCCCGAAGGACACAGTGCTCCAGCAACCTCCGTCAAGTGGGACTCGCCGTGGCGCAGTTCTGCGATGCCCATCGCGGCCAGTTTCCCGACACGTCGCATAACCAGTCGGGCGATCTGGAGCAGTCGTGGATCTACACCGTCGCTCCCTTCATGGAGAGCGTCGACGCGATCCGCATCTGCCCCGACGACCTCAAGGCGGCAGACCGACTCGACCAGAAACTGACCAGCTACGTGATGAACGCCTACCTGACGAACGAGCCACGGTCGTTCGTCGTCACCAACCACAACAAGCTCCGCGCGTCGTCAAAGACGCTCGTGGCTTTCGAAATCGCTGACCAAAAGGCCCCAATCATCGAAAATGATCACGTGCACAACCACGCCTGGTTCACGTCGCTGACCGTCGCTCGCAAGCAGGTGCTCCAGAAGATCGAGGCCGACGCCGCCATCGAGCGACATGCCGGCTCGTCCCACTTTCTCTACGCCGACTGGCACGTCGGGCCGACGCCCGCCGTCACCGTGGCCGAGTGGGCCGACACCCAAACCCCCACCGACAACTTCTGCATTCCCAAATAGGGTACGGCAGTGCTCACGTTTTCCTGACAGGAGAATCTCATCGTGCGTTCGCTCCGAGTTGGCCGTTGCATCGTGATTCCCGTCGTGCTGATGGCCACCCTCGTTGCCGCCGTCTCCGCCCAGGATGTGCATTACGACGTGTTCGTCACCTCGAGCGGCTCGAGCCTCGTCATCGGCGGCTACGACGACGCGGCCACGACGGCGACCGTGCCGGCCGATCAGATGCGGGTGTTCGGCGGAGAGGTCGTGCCGGCCACCGGTACCGCCGCCCCCTACGAGAGCGCGAGTCCCGGCGAGCCGGGCTTCCGCGCCGCCACGCAGTCGTTCCTCAACAACCCCTCGCTGACCACGCCGGCGGGCGTCTACACAGCCCTGCCTGGCAGCACGCCCCTAACATTCTCGTTCCTGCCAATCTCGATCGGCAGCGACAGCCGCAACCTCTTCTACTGGAGCGGCACCGGGAGCGTCGCCTTCGCGCCGGTCGGCGCCGACGTGTCGCTCGACCTCGCCAAACAGGGAGGAGGAGGCTGGACGACCGGCATCAACGGATCCTCGGCCGCGGTGATCGCCGGCAACACCATTCAGGTGACGTCGGCGGGCGTCTCCGCGGGAACGGTGCACACGCACCTGTTCACGTCGATCGCCAAGGCCGGAGCCGCTCCAGACCAGGGCTTCTATCTCTATGCCATGCAACTTGGAATGACGGGCTTGCAGTCATCCGATTCGCTGTATTTCGTTGTCGGAGCCCTCGACCCGGCCACCCTGACTCCCGAGCAGTTTGCCGACTTCGAGATGGCCCACGGCCTGGCTGAGGTCTGGGTCGAAAACAACCTGGCTGCGGTGCCGGAACCAGCAAGCTTCGCGATCATCGGCCTTGGGCTGGCTGGACTGGCCGGGACCGCGTCGCGGCGCATGGCGGCCCGGGCCAGCCGCCGCTGATACCCGCCACCGCCAGGCGGACGTTCCGGAAAATACCGGGCCTCCGTCGGTTATGAGGCTGCAGAGTCTGCGGTTGTCCTTTTGGGCATGTTCCTCCACCGGGAACGCCCAGAGGAGCAAAACCGTGATTGCTGCCGCCAAAAAGGCGTTGAAACTGCTGCCACGCGGCCGGACGACACGCCCCGCCTCGCGGATCACCGCCGCCGATGTGGCCGCCGCCCGCCGGCGGGCTGAACTCGCCGCCCGACGCGAGGCTTTGTTCGCCCGTGAGATCGACTACATCCCCTGCCGCCAGTTCCTCAAGGCCGACGCCGAGGCCTTGGCGACCAAACCCCCGGCCGACGCCGCCGTGCCGCTGGAGTCTCATGACGGACCGCCGGCAGATGCCAAGGGACTCACTCCCTACCTCGCCAGCCTGTATCAAAACCGGCTGCTCTCCAAGGCCGAGGAGCAGTTTTACTTCCGGCGGATGAACTGGCTGAAGTTCCGCGCCGCGACGACTCGCGGGCGGCTCGACCGCCGCCGAGCGACTCTGCGGCAGATCGAGCAGGTCGAGGGCTGGCTCACCGAAGCTGAGACCGTGAAGGCGATCCTCATCACCTCGAACCTCCGCCTCGTCGTCTCGATCGCGAAGAAGTTCATCGATCCCTCATGGACGTTTGACGAACTCGTCAGCGAGGGCAACGTGGCGCTGATGCGGTCGGTGGAAAAGTTCAACTTCGCGCTCGGCAACCGCTTCAGCACCTACGCAACCTACGCCGTCCAACGACATTTCTTCCGCCTCTCGCACCGCGGTCGCCAGTTCCGCAAGCGGTTCGTGACCGACGACGAGGCGCTTCGCGATCGTGCCGAGGCGGAACTGAACGCCGAGTACTGCTCGACGGAGCAGATCGACGTACTCAAGAAACTCTTCAGCCAGTTCCTCGGCGACCTCGAACCTCGGGAGCGGAAGATCGTCGTGGCCCGGTTCGGCTTCGATGGCAAGCCACCCCGGACCTTCCGCGAACTCGGCAGCCAGATGGGCGTCTGCAAGGAGCGGATCCGCCAGATCCAATCCCGTGCCATGGAAAAGCTCCGGTCCATGGCCTCCGAGGCCAGGCTCGAGCAGACCGTCGGCGACTGGCTCTGAGACGGGGCATGATTATCCCGGGCGTTCGCGAAGCTCGGAACTGCCCCCGCCCGTCGCTGCATCCCGTAGCACAGGTTTTCAACCTGTGTGTCTTCCCGGTTCGCATTGGGATCGGGTGTGATTCCGGAAGGGGGAGCAGCCGGATGAGAGGCACGCGCAGAAGCCGGTGAGACTTGTGCCACGTCGCGGTCGCGCCGAAGCGTTTGAGAAGAGAACTCACAAGTCCCGCCGGCGCCGAGCATGTCGCCGGCCGGCTGCGGGGCCGCTCCGACAAGCGACGATCAACTTGTAAACCGCATGAGCCTCTGAAGCCCGACGAAAAAGCCTTGCACGGCCAGACGTCGATCCCTATCCTCCCGCTCCGCCCGGACTCCGGACGGAGGCCCCACGGGAGGATTGCAGCATGGCGATCACGCTCTCAGAACTGGCAACGAAGGTCAGCGGCACGCTCGTCGGCGGTGAGCCGACGCAGTCCGTAAATGGCGCCGCCACGCTCGACTCCGCCGCGGCCGGCGACATCACACTCGTTGACGCGGCCGACAAACTCCATCTGCTCGCCAAGAGCCGCGCCGGCGCCGCGATCGTGCCCACAGGCACCGGCCCGCTGGATCGGCCGTCGATCGAGGTCGCCGACGTCCACGCCGCGTTCACCGCCGCGATCATCACGTTCCGGCCGCCGCGGTCCGAGCCCCGGATCGGCGTGAGCCCCCTGGCGGTCGTGCACTCCACCGCCCGACTCGCTTCCGACGTCGACGTGCATCCGTTCGCGACAATTGGCGCCGACGTCGAAATCTCCGCCGGGGCCACGATCCACTCCGGCGCCCGGATCATGGCCGGCTGCCGGATCGGCGCCGCGAGCGTCGTCTTCCCGAACGCGGTGCTCTACGAGAACACCGTCGTGGGCGCGCGGTGCATCGTCCACGCCGGCGTGGTGCTCGGCGCCTACGGCTTTGGCTACAAGCCCGGTCCCGATGGCTACACGATCTCGGCCCAGCTCGGCTGGGTCGAACTCGCCGACGACGTCGAAGTTGGCGCCGCCACCACGATCGACCGCGGCACCTACGGCCCAACGGTGATCGGCGCGGGCACCAAGATCGACAACCTGGTGATGATCGCCCACAACTGCCGCCTCGGTCGCCACAACATGATCTGTTCGCAGGTCGGCGTGGCGGGCAGCACGACGACCGGCGACTGGGTGGTGATGGCTGGCCAGGTCGGCGTCCGCGACCACGTGCACATCGGCGAGAAGGCGATACTCGGCGCCCGCTCGGGAGTGTCCAACGACGTCGAGCCTGGGAAGATCGTGCTCGGTGAACCGGCGATCGACCTCCGCGATCGCAAGCTGCAGCTCGCCACGATCTCGAAGCTTCCGGAGATGCGTCGCGAGCTCAAGCAACTCACCGCCCGCGTCGCCAGCCTCGAAGGAACAAGCGGCCGGGGAACCGCCGAGGCCGCCTGACGAGGAAGTCCATGCCCGCCCCGCGCTCCCCCGCCTGCGACCGTCCCCCTCTCGATGGAGAGATCGTCGGCATCCTCGCCGGCTGGGGACGCTATCCGGTCGTGGTGGCCGAGGAGATCCGCCGCCGTGGCGGCCGCACCGCCATCCTGGCGATCCGCGACCACGCCGACGCCGCCCTCGAGCCACTCGCCGACGTGCACGGTCACATCGGTATCGCCGAGATCGGCACGGCGGTGGAGTTTTTTCGCCGTGCCGGAGCCGCGCGGGCGACGATGGCCGGCAAGATCCACAAATCGAAGATCTTCGCCCGCGGGGCCTGGGTCCGGCACATGCCCGACTGGACCGGCCTCGCGACGTTCTGGCCCCATTTCGTCAGCCGTCGCCGCGACAACTGCGACGACTCGCTGCTCAACGCGATCGCCGCCACGTTCGACGCGGCGGGGGTGGCGATCTGCCCGGCCACCGACTTCGCCCCCAACCTGCTCGCCGCCGACGGCGCGATCGCCGGCCCTGCCCCCACCCGGCAGCAGCTCGCCGACGTGGCCTTCGGCTGGCGGCTCGCCAAGGAACTCGGACGGCTCGACATCGGCCAGACGGTGGTGGTCAAGGACCGCGCCCCGCTGGCCCTTGAGGCGATCGAGGGCACTGACGAGTGCATCCGACGCGCCGGCCGGCTCTGCCCAACCGGCGGCATGACCGTGGTGAAGGTGGCGAAGCCGCAACAGGATCTACGGTTCGACATGCCGACGATCGGCGCAGGCACGCTGGAGTCGCTGGCTGCGGCAGGCGCCACCGTGCTCGCCATTGAAGCGGGGCGGACGATTCTCATCGACGAGCCCGAGCTTGCCGCCACCGCGCAGCGGCTCGGCATCTGCGTGGTTTCGTGCCACGATGCCGACGGCCTGCCATTCGTCGAGGGCTTTCCCGACGCGGCATGAAGCCGAGGTCGCATCGGCGGCTTATACTGCCGGTCGTATGCTCGTACGACGAATCCACGACGCGCTGTTCATCGCCTGGCTCTGCCTCGCAGCGCTGGTTCCCCACGGCAGTGCCGCCGACGCGACATCCGGACGGCCGCTGGAGATTGACACGGCAGTCGATGCGTCGATCCCAATCCCGCCGGCCGCAACGCACCATCGCGGCCGCGAGATCGCCCAGACGATGCACTTCACCGGCGCGCCGTGGCTTGTGCGTGAGAGTCGCCAGCGGGAAGAAGACTGCAGGCTCTTGCTCGATGCACTCGACGTGCGGCCCGGCCAGACCATCTGCGACATGGGCTGCGGCAACGGCTTTTACACGCTCGAACTCGCGCGGCGAGTTGGCCCCGAAGGTCTTGTGTACGCGGTCGACATCCAGCCGGAGATGCTCCGGATGCTCGCCGAACTGGCCGGCCGGGAGGGGCTCACGAATATCCGGCCGGTGCTCGGCACCGCGATCGATCCCCGACTGCCAGTCGCCACGATCGACCTCTGCCTGTGCGTCGACGTCTATCACGAGTTCTCCCACCCCGACGCGATGCTCGCCCGCGTCCGCGAGAGCCTCGCCGGCGGGGGGCGGCTGGCGCTCGTCGAGTTTCGTGGCGAGGACCCAGCGGTCCCGATCAAGCCGCTTCATAAGATGACTAAGGCCCAGATCCGCTGGGAGCTCGAACCGGCCGGTTTCGAGGTAGTGGGAGAGTTCGACCGCCTGCCCTGGCAGCACCTCGTGTTCCTCGGGGCGAAACAGCCCGGCGACCCGGTGAAGAGCCTGGAAAAACCGTGAAATCACGGGTTTCGTGCCCCCCCAAGGCCGGGTTCTGATTATTCCGACGGCGCCAGGTTGCATTCGCCTCCGGCCAGCCGGATACTGGTTTCAGCAGTCAGCCTCGGACCGGAGAGGGTCTCGCTGACCTACCGCTGACCTACCCATGCTGGTGCCCTATGGCGATTCGCCCATCGAGTTTTGCGTCGGCCGACTCTGCCGTTCGCGATCCGCGCGGTGGGTCGCTTGATCCCGCGGTGGTCGTCGATGCGTCGGGTGGTACCCGGCTCTCGACCGCAGGTGAATCGACCAACTGGGTGCTCGGCAACAGTGCGGCGATGCGCCGGATCGCGAAGTCGATCGAGCGAGCCGCCGAGGTCGAGTGCACGGTCCTCGTCTGCGGTGAAACCGGCACGGGCAAGGAACTCTGGGCCAGGCTGCTCCACCGCAGCGGTCCGCGCCGCAACAAGGCCTTCATTCCGGTCAACTGCGCGGCCCTCACGCCGTCGCTTGCGGAAAGCCAACTCTTCGGCCACGAGAAGGGTTCGTTCACCGGTGCCAACGGGCGTTCGCTCGGTATCTTCCGGGCCGCCGAGGGTGGCATGGTGTTTCTCGACGAGATCGGGGAGATGCCGCATGAACTGCAGTCCAAACTGCTTCGCGTGCTGCAGCAGCGCGAGGTGCTCCCCGTCGGCGCCAACGAGCCTGAGCCCATCGATGTGCAGATTGTCGCGGCCACCAATCGCGACCTCGAAAAAGAGGTCGAGAAGGGAACATTCCGCGAGGATCTCTACTACCGCCTCAACATGATCGAGCTACGGGTGCCGTCGCTCCGTGAACGGGCCGAGGACATCCCGTCGTACATCGAGTTCTTCTCGATGAAGTTCGCCGATCGTTACCGGCTGCCGAAGTGGAGTCCGAGTGCAGAGGCGCTCGCCGAGTTCTGCTCGTTCGAGTGGCCGGGCAACGTCCGCCAACTTGAGCACGTGATCGAGCAGGCCTACGTCCTGCAAATGGAGCCCAAGGTTCCGACGCGGAAGTCGGCAGAGGGTGGGACCACGGGGGTTGCCGTCCCCGGACGCCTGCCCTGCCTCGACCTTGCCAAACTCCGAGAGCAGGCGATCCGCGAGGCCCTGCAGATGACCCGCGGCCACAAGGCGAATGCTGCCAAGCTTCTTGGCGTCCACGCCAACACGATGACGCGGCTGCTCAAGGAAATCGAGGGCGGCGAGTCCGCAACCGACGACGACTCGGCCGCCTAGTTCTTTCCGACTAGTTCTTTCCCACTGGCCCGCTTTTCGGGTCTCTAGTTGCTGCGTCGCCGCTAGGTGCGGCTTGCTGGGCCGGCGCCTCCTCGGGCTTGGAAGGTGTCAGCGGCTTTGGCGGCGCCGGCTTTTTCTCCACGGGCCGCGGCCGGTCGTCGTGGTTGAGTGCCGACGTCCAGCAGCCGCACACATACTTGTCGATCATCCCGATCCGTCGCATGCGATCTCCGTCGACGTCGGTGTAGTACAGGTCGTTCGTGAAGGCGCCATTTTCATCGAGGTCGCGAAACCGGTCGGCCTCCGTCGGCGTCGCGTCGCCGTCCATGTCGAGCCAGGGCTCGCTGGTCAAGCCTGCCGAGAGAATCGACGATCGTGACACCGGCTCGCCGTGGAGCACGAGCGAACGCCCCTCGTGCCAGTCGCCGGCGAACAGCCCACCCGCCTCGAGTGCGATCCGGCCGGCGTCGAGGAACATCCTATCGCCAACTGGCTTGAGCCCCGAAAGGAGCGGGAGCATCGAGAAGGTGACGAGCGCCCCGCCCGCCACCAGCAGGCCGCCGAGCCCTCCGGCGACTGCCCCACAGACGCGGTTGGCGACCGCGACGGCGGCCTCGCCGTCATCCAGGGGCTGGTCTTCCTCGTCGCGGTGCAACCCGCGGCGGATCAGGGCGAACGTGCCCCAGAGCAGTCCTGCAAACACGACCAGCATGATCCACGACTGGGGCACAAGCGGCCCCAGAACCATCTGAATACCGGCATCGACGAGGCCGGCGACCGGTTCGTGAGCCACCGTCGCAACGGTCAGGCAGGCCAGGAGCTCGAGCGCTGCCACGACCGCCGCCAGAAGGCCGTGGCGGAAGCCCAGCCAGCCGCAGCCGAGCACGCTGGCGATCACGAGAAGGTCGTACATGGCAAGTCCGGTCGTGGGGTGGAAATAACGGGTCGGGTCAGCCGGTCACCCGCAGGATCTCATTGACGGTGGTGTCGCCGTGCACGACCTTCGTCAGGCCGTCGATCTGCATGGTGAGCGTGCCATTGAGCACGGCGGCCGCCTTGAGGTCGCGAGCCGAGGGCTTGTCCGTGATCAACTTGCGGATCTGGTCGTTCATCACGAGCAACTCGTGCACGGGCACGACGCCGTGGAATCCGGTCTGACCGCACGCGTCGCATCCCTTTTCCTTGTAGATGTGCTTGATGGCGCCCGGCTTCAGGTTGAACTTCCGCACCAGTGACTCGGGTGGCTCGCAAGGCACCTTACACTTGGGGCAGAGCCTGCGAGCGAGCCGCTGCGCCAGGATGGCCGTCACTGCCGTCTGCACGAGCATCGGCTCAACACCCAGGTCGAGCAGCCTCATGAGCGCGTCAATGGTGTCACGGGCCTCGAAGGTGGCGAACACGAAGTGCCCCGTGAGGGCCGCCTGCATCGCGATCTCGCTGGTCTTGCGATCGTCGAGATCGCCAATCATCACGACATCCGGGTCCTTCCGCATTACCATCTGCAACACGCTGGCAACCGTTGCACCACCGGCCAGATCCACCTCGATCTGGACGATGTCGTCGAGCGGTTGCTGCACCGACGCCTCGACCGTCATGATCTTTCGTTTCCTGGCGTCGAGTTCCCGGAGGGCTGCGTAGAGCGTCGTCGTGCGCCCGGCTCCGCTCGGCCCCACCACCAGCAGCATGCCATAGGGCCTGGAGACGGCCTCGCGGAGCTGGGCGAGGAGCTTGGGGCGAAATCCCAGGGATTCGAGCCCACGCTGATGCTGGGCCGCATCGGCCCGCTTGAGCCGCAAGAGCATCCGCTCACCAGTGGCTGGGCCCGTCGACTCGACATCAATCTGATACCGCACGCCCCGCAGCAGCACGCCGAAAGTCCCCTTTCGGCTCGTGTCGGTATCGGTACCAGCCATGTCGGCCATCACCTTGAGCGTTGCCATCACCCCTCGGGCCTCATCGCTGCCGATTTTCTCCAGGCTCTTGTCGCTGCCGCGCGCATGAGCCTTCACTTCGTAGCGGTTATCGGCGGGCTCGAAACTGAGCGTCGCGGCGTTGGCGCGGATGATCGACTGCAGCAGCTGCTGCGCCTTGAGCACATTCGGTGACACCCGGGTTTCGGGTTTGCCACCCGGCGCAATCGTCATCACGACGGTGCCGTCCTTCTTGAGGAAGCTGAAGGCGTCGGCTGGTATGATCGCCTTGCCTTTGCGCTTCCCCGACTTTGTCTTCGCGGTGGTTCCGGTCAGTCGCCGTCGCCAGCCACCGATCAGGTCAGCGACCTGTTCCTTGAGGCTCCGGGGCGGGCCTCTGTCGGCCGCCCCCGTGGTCCATGGTGCGACGTGCGGCCGGAGCTCAGCCGCCAGATTCCTGAGCCCTCCCTTGGCCAGCACGCGACGGCCTTCCGGCAATCCTGCATCCTTGGCACGGATGAAGAGAATGGTTGCGACCGCCAGGCAGACTGCGACCGCCGGCACCGACCACGGAATCCTCAGCACACAGCTCGCCAGCAGCGCCAGGCCGATGACCCCAAAGGTCAGATTCCAGCGACCAGCCTCGTCGGCCCCCAAAGCCTCGCCCGTTCTCCGCACCCAACCCGCGGCGATGATGCAGGCGGCGATCGCGAGACACAGGCCCATCGTCAGAGCGAGCGGTCCCCAGGGAACAGCCTGAAACGACGGCACCTCAATCGCGGCCAGCGGGACGAGCGCCGCCGGATCCCGTATCACCATGAAGATTCCCGGACTGCCGCAGCCAACATGCATGGATGAATCCGCGTCGGCCGCTGCCGCACCTACTCCTGTTCGCGGACGAAAGTATACCTCCAACGACAACTCTTCATCCCGGCTCGCGCGGTGCCTCCGGCGGCGCGGGAAATGCCCGCGTCGGCTCAAGGTCGGCGGCGGCCGCCTGGGCCCGGAGCGTCTCGCCGAGACGTGCCCAGACCCGCGAACGGATCGTGTCGGGCGTCCAGGCCCAAATCCGGGCGCGCATGAGCACTGGCGTCGAAGCCTGTCGCATCGCACTTTCGTACGACGCATCCACGATTTCCGGAAACGGCGGAAGCTTCGCTTCCTTGGCGACGTGCTTCGTGCCCGGAGCGCTGGCGGCGTACCGCCGATCGTAGACCGAATACGCCAACTGCATGAACCGGTTGAAGGTGTCGAGCCGTCCTTTGGCGAGGCCGTCGAGCATGGCCCGTTGCACCATGGCATCGAGAAACTGCCGTGTGTTGGACACGTCGATGTCCATCACGCCCCCAAGCCGCATCGCCAGGAACCCTTCCAGTCCCTCAGTGTAGAGCGGTTGGTCGCCGCGTCCGGAATCACTGGCGATGGTCACGAGCTTGCCAAAGCAGCCGGCGGCCTGGGCTTCATCGCCGTAGAGGTAGGAAAACACCGTTGCCTGCTCCAGGAATGACTCGTACCCGCGAAGCAGGTCATCGATGGTCGCGCGGCCAAACTCCGCGGCCGAGACACCTTCTGCCGACTGGATCGACTGCACCGCGTTCTGCATCCCACGCTCATAGCCGTCGATGAACCGTGGATCGGGCAGGACGTCGAGCCGGTCCGAGAGCGGGTCGAATTCGATCCGCCCCGTCCGCATCAAATGCTGAAGGTTGCCCAGCCGCGTGCGGATGATCGTCAACTCGTTGAGCTGTTCGCGATGCCTTCCCTCGCGGCCGATCGCGATGCCTCGTTCCGCCCAGTAGATGCCGTGGGCATGGGGATGCCCCCAGTCCAATGGCCCATACCGCTCCATCTGCTTGAGCATGAACTCGGGCGACATGCGGTAGCGGTCGATCAGCACGCGTTTCTGTAGATGGGGCACGAGCCGATCGAAGACCGCCTGCGAGAGCCGCGGGTCGGCAAGCAGAGCGGTGAGCAGATCGCGGTTAGTGCCCGTCGGCAGCGCCTTCCCAGCGAGGAGTTGTGTGTCGAGCGACGCATCGTAGAGGGCCGCGCGGCCGAACATGCGGAGAAGGTTTTCGTCTGGCTTCTCCCCGTGCTCGGCCAGGAGCGCGAGGGCATCGGCAACGTCACGATCTTCCCGGAACGACTCCTGATCGTCCGGGGCCGAGGCAATCCGACGAAACCGCTCGATGGCCTCGGCCGTCGTCCGGCCGCCGGTCAGGTCACCGAGCAACTCCCGAAACTCCCGCACGAGCCGGGCCTTGTAGTACCAGTGCTCACGGTCGGTTTTGCCGCCGATCTTGTGGAAGTAAATCCAGCCGAGTTCCATCGGCAGGTTCGCGTCGCCGGGATTGAGCGGAATGCCCTGACTCCGCAGCAGGTCGACACCGCGATTGATCCATTCCCACCGCTCGTCGGCTGACTTGGTGCACACCGAGATGTTGTAGGCGAGGTTCCAGGCCTGAAAGGCCCAGACCCGGGGAAACCGCGGCTGGAGCGCCGTAATCCACTGGGCGAGCGTCTGCGCTTCGAAGAACTCGCCGGCCTCCTGCAGGGCGTCGGCCCGCGCCCAGAGGACATCGACCGCCAGCCCGCGAAACGTGCCCAGCGCCGCCGTCGCGAGGGCCACGTGCGGCGGCATCCCCTTGGTGCCTTCCATGGAAACGACGAGCCCAAGCGTCTCTCGCTGCCGTCCAATCGACCGGGCTGTCGCGCCGGCACCCACAAGGCAGGCGACGAGCAACGTCGCGGCGATCACCTCGATGAAACGATCGGTCATGGGCCGCGGCACCAGGGGGCTTCAGGTCGATGAACGGATGAGGTCGCGCCGCTCGAACAGGGCCCAGGCGGCCAGGCCAATCACGAGTGGGTAGATCAGTCCGATCCTCCACAGGCACGCCAGCACGTCGCTGGCCGGGATCAGCATCCCGGTTGAGAGCCTACCCACGGCATCAAAGTCAGAGAACGCCGGCGTCAGCCAGAGCGCGAGGTCGGTGACAAACCCGAACAGCATGCGGAAGGCCTCGTAGAACCGGAACTCGCTGGCCAGGGTTGCAGCCCGTCCCGCTCGCTCCACCACCGACCCCAGGAAGGATGTCGAGACCATGTTGTAGAGTCCCAGCGCGTCACGGAGAAAGCCGCTCCCGAGGGCCGTCGCATAGACAACCAGCGACGCCAGGATCGCCATCGGTAGGCCCAGACAAGACGCCGCGGCAACCGCCACCGCCGCCACCATCGTGAGCTTGATCCAAACCACCGCCAGGCAGCGGATGAAGTTGCCGTCAAACCCGCCGGCCCGGTGGAGAATCCGCAGGCCATCGCCGGGAGAAAACGTAATCGTCGTTGGCTTTGTCTCGCCATCAGGAACGAGGTTTCGATTGGCGATGGTCAGTCGCAGATTGCCCTCCTCATCCACGGCCTCCACCGGCAGATCGAGAACGTGCACCGCCTGGGTGGGCAGGATCTGCTCCACGTGGTCACCGTCCATCACCGGCCACGGACGGTCATTGAGCCAGATCGCGAACCGCACGTCTGCCAGGTCGACCTCAACGTTGTAGGCCCGTGGCTTGAGTTGCAGCTGCAGCGTGGTGTCAGCCGTGCCTGCCGCCCGCCGCTTCGCGTCACCGAGACCTCGAAACACGTAGGTCGACACCGTATCAGGCGTGACGGTATGCCACTGCCAGTCGTATTCCTGGCGAATCCGCCTGCGGGCAGCACCGGGATTCCTCTCGAAGGCGTCGGGCTCATCCTCCTCCAACTGCTGGATCGCGGCGGCGATCGCCGCGTCGTATTCGACGGGGTTCGCGGGCTCTGGATCGAGGGCGATGCGGGCGGTGAGGACCTGCTCCGTCACAGCCGCGCGATCCTGCGGATCCGTCGCTTCCGTGCCGGCTAGCAGCCTCACGAACGTGGCCGTGCCCGCTCCCACCAGAGCGACCATCAGCAGGTCGAAGAGCGCGATCCCGAGCCACTTGCCCACCAGGTATTCCCACCGCTGCAACGGCTTGACGAGCGTCATGTGAATGCGGCCCGAGTCGATGTCGCCGCAGATCGAGCCGCACGCCAGGACGATGGTGAGTAACGAGAGGATCACGCCGGTGACGCCCAGCGACCAGCTCAGGAGAAACTGCACGCGGTAGTGCAGCCGCTCCGAGTGGTCGAGCGCCAGCGGCAGCGTGGGCACCAGCACGAGGACGAGCATCGCAAGCCCAAGCGACACCCGCATCCGCACGGCCTCGTCAACCACCGCGCGAGCCACGCCGATGACGCCCGTCGAGCCTGAGAGCAGGAGATGAATACCGGCAAGCCCGAGCCAGCAGCCCGTCGCCATGCCAATCACGCCGGCCAGCCCGGTGGCCTCAAGTAGCCGGCCGTGCCGCACGAGAAACCAGACGGCAACCACGGCCGCGACGGTGGCGATGACGGCCGTCGCCTTCCGCCGCCACTGCGGCGTGGCCTGAAACTCCCGCCATGCCCACCAGGCACACAGGGCCGCAACGCAGGCCTGCACGACGATGCCGATGCCCACGCCAACACCCCGTGCACACGCCTCGGCGACGAGACTGCCGACGGCAAGGAGAAGCAGGGGGCGTCCTGCACGGCGCCAGGGCTGAGCCGGTCTGTTCATCACGGCCACTGTCACGGCTGTCGGTTCGTGAGTCGATCGATGAGTGCCGTATCGACGGGTCCGGTGGCCTCAGCCACCGGCTCAACGGCCGTCGCGCCAGTAGTTGGCGTTGCCGATTCCACCTGAGGCGCTGGCTCAACGGCCGCAGCCTCCGAAGGTGCCGCTCCCGAACGAAGAAAGTCGGCAACCCGCCCTCCGGAGGTGGCCCCGCTGGTCCGGGCCCCTTCCGCACGGGCCTGCTCGACGATCTCCAGAAAGAGCGACTCCATCCGTCGCCGCGGCCGCTCGACGTCAACAGAGTCGATCCCGTGCCGCTCAAGCACACCGCGGACCTCGGCCACCACCGCAGGCGGCAGGGCGGCGGTCCGGATCGTCGTGCAGTCCTCCTGCGCGAGCAGTTCGTCGCAGGTGCCCTCGGCCCGCACCCGGCCGCCAAACATGATCGCCACGCGGTCGCAGAGATCCTCGACGTCCGACAGCTGATGCGTGCAGAGCAGCACCGTCTTGCCGCGGCGCCCGAGGTCGGCGATGAGATCCTTGATCTGCTTCGCCCCAACCGGATCCATCCCGCTGGTGGGCTCGTCGAGGATCAGCAGCTGCGGGTCGTTGATCAGGCTCTGGGCAAGCCCGACCCGCCGCTGCATGCCCTTGGAAAACTCGCCCACTGGCCGGTGCTCGACCGCGTCGAGCCCCACCATCTCGAGAAGCATGTCGATCCGTTCGCGACGCACCCGCGTGGGCAGGCGAAACAGCCGGCCGTAGTAGTCGAGCGTTTCCCGGGCCGACAGAAAGCGATAGAGGTAGCTCTCCTCTGGCAGGTAGCCGATCCGTTGCTTGGAGGCCACATCCCGCGGACGACGGCCAAGCACCGCGATCCGGCCCGATGTCGGCGAGATTAACCCGAGGATCATCTTGATGGTGGTGCTCTTCCCGGAACCGTTGGGACCGAGAAGCCCGTAGATCTGCCCGCGGCGGACCTCAAGGTCGACACCCTCCACGGCCCTGACCCGCGGCCGCAGCCAGAAGTCGCGAAACGTCTTGGTGAGCCCCGCGCACTTGATGTCGACACCATCGGCTGCGTCGACGGGCCGCCCGGGCGCGGTCTCGGGATCCTGCCGCTCGTTATCTGTCGCGATCATCGCATCCTCCCTGCCGCCTCAAACCCGTGGCCGCATACCAAGTCACCTGCCAGACTCCGCCTGCTTTTCCTTGAGTGACCGGATCTGTTCCTGCTGCCGCTCCTTCTGAATCACGGGATCGCGATTGAGCTGTAGTTCGAGCTTGCCAGGGACGGTGTAGAACGTCTCCACGTCGCCGGTCAGGATCCGCTCACGGGCATCCTCCCAGAGCCGCGAGAGGATGATCCGTGGATTGCGTTCGTACTGGGGAAGGAGCCGCTGGAAGGTCTCGCTATCCCCCTTCACCCGCTCCACCACCTGGGTGCGGTAGGTCTTCGCCGCATTGACGACCTGGGCGACCTCGCCGCCGATCGATGCCCCCTCGATCCTCAGCTCGCCAAACGCTTCCTCGATTCCCCGCTCGCTGGCCGCGGCCTCGTCCGGGGTGCCGGCCTCGCCAGCCCGCTCAAACCGATCGAGCAGGGCCAGGATCTTCTCCGCCCCCTCGCCGGCCGTCTCGCCCAGGATTCGCGCTCGATCCTGCTGGGCCGTCACGATCCGCTGTGACCGATCCGACTCGGCGGTGGTGACGGCGTCAAAGCTGGCGATCACGCTCACCGGCGCCGACACCTTATCGAGCGTCAACTGGTCGACCGTCAGCCCCGTACCCATTTCCGTGAGCCGCCGCTGCGCCACGGCCGTCGCCACCTCTCGGTTGACCACGCCCTTCAAGAGATCGTCCGCGGGCAGCTGCGCGATCGCCTGGACGATCCCCTGCTGGGTGGCACAGGCGACGAGGCTCTCGGCGAGCGGACGCTCCCCCACATTGGTCGTGTAGGCGACCGGATCGGTCACGCGGTACGTCACGGTCCAACGGGCGTGGGCGATGTTCATGTCGCCCGTCACGAGGGAGCCGTCGCGGACCGGATTGAGCGGCCGGGCGCGAGAGTTACGGATCTGATCCCGGGTCATGCCCTGGTCGCGATCACCCGACTCGTACCAGAACGCCTCGTCGATCGCGAGCGTCATGGGCCGCGTGTCGATCTTAATAACCTGCTCGAGCGGAAACGGAGCCGCCAGATAAGTGCCCCGCTCCAGCACCCGCTGGCCGGGGCTCCCCACGTAGTCGCCGAATCGTAGCCGCAGCGCCACTTCGTTCGATCCGACACTGAACGTGCCGCTGAAGGCGTAGGCGATGAGGGCCACGACCATCGCGGCCTTAAGGAGGCCAAAACTCACCCGCAGTGCCTCGGCAAGCGACTGCTGGGCGGGATCGAGAGGCTCGATATCGGCCTCGGAACGGTCGGTGGAATTCGTCATCGTCCGACCCCGCCCCCTGTGGCCTGCGGGGGACGTCCGGCCGGCTTCCCGGTAGGTAGCCCCTGCCCTGGGTCGCGGTTGAACCAGTCGAGGATCCCGAGACTGTCTGCCGAAAGCACGAACGTCGTGTTGTGGTCGAGCATCTTCTTGAGCGCCTCCACCTTCCGTAGGAAGATCGCAAACTCTTCGTTCTTGGCGAAGCTCTCGTACTCCTTCGAGGCCTCGCGGTCTCCCTGCGAGCGGATCGCCTGGGCCCGCCTCTCGGCGAAAGCGAGGATCCTATCCCGGGAACTCTTGGCCTCACTGCGAATGGCGGAGGCCTGGGCCTGACCCTCTTGAAGCGCGTTCTCCGCAAGCCGCTCGCGGGTTTTGATCATTGTCTCGAAGATCTTCTCGGTGGTCGCTTCCGGGAGCACGAGCTTATAGATGCCCACGCTCTCAACCTTAAGGCCGTAGCCGGATTGTTCCAGCGACTTTTCCAGCGCCTGCTTCGCTTCATCTTCGATCGCGGCGAGTTTGAGCTTGTCGCGGTCGAGATTCACGAGCTCGTCGAGACGGTAGCGACTGATAATGCCGCGGATCTCCCGCAGTCGGCTGGCAAGCTGACGTGCCGCCTCGCTCGGATCCTTGAGGGTGATATAGAAATCAAGCGGGTTCTCGATTCTCCACGTTAGGTACGTGCGCACGATGACGCTCTTGCCGTCGGCGGTCTGCAACTCCTCGATCTTGTCCTCGAGGAGTTGCAGCCGCTTGGAATAGTGGGTGATCTTGTGGATCGGCCACGGCAGCCGCCACTTCAGGCCGGGTGTGTCCTGCACGCTCCCCTCGTCAGCCTTGTCGAAGGTCGTGCGGACCGCCACCTGGTCGTAACGGACCTGATAGAGAAACATGTGGGAGAGCAGGGCCGCTGCGATCAGGCAGCCGATCAGGATCGTGAATGAGTTTTTCATGGGTCTGTCGTCTCCGTGCCGCCATGCAAGGCCAGCACGCTCCAGGGTCATTGTCCGAGCAGGGTGTCGAGGGCCGAGGTCGGGTCGCTGAAGTCCATCTGCAGGATCGGGAGGTCCCCCTGGTCGCCGGCGATGATGAACTTCCGCCGCTCCGCCAGGCCGTCGGCAAGCACCTCGAGGAACTTCCGCACGCGGTAGTAGTTCGGCGACTTTTCGAAGGCCAAAAGCTCCCCGGCGAAACGCTCGCGGGCGCTGCGTTCGCCGACCGCCTTCGTCCAGCGGTAGCCGCGGGCGGCGTGAATCAGTTCCGCAGCCTCGCCTCGGGCCTCGCCGAGCAGCGTCTCGATGTCGAGTTCCAGGATCGCGGTCCGCCGAGCCACGGCTGGGTCGTCGCCCACGGTCGTCCGCAGGGCATCGAGTTCGAGGATCGCGGCGTTAATCCGGTTGCTGTGGTCGACCGAGCCGGCCACCTTCGCCAACATCGTCACAGCTTCTTTCCGACCCGCCTCGATCAGCGTCTCTCGCTCCTGTTGGGCGCCGATCTGCCGGTGGAATGCCCGGGCCACCTTACCTCCCGGTGGCTTGAGGACTGTCACCGAAACGCCCACCACGTCAAGCCCCAACCCGAGGCGGTTGGCCCGATCCTGAATCGCCTTTTCCAACACGACGCCCCCTTCAGTGCGGCCGCTGGTCAGCAGTTCGTCGAGGCAGTGGCTGACGAAATAGCGGCTCGCCTCCTGCTGGGCAATCAGGGTGATCGCCTCCCGCGGGGATAGCGAACCTTCTAGAAAGTCGAGGAGGTCGCGGACGCGGTATTGGACAACGAGGTCGGCGGCGATGACCGCCAGCCCACCCGCGCCCTCAGCCCGCGCGTCGAGGACCGTCGGGTAGTACTCCATGCCGACCGTGTCGAATCGATCGTCGCCGCTGCTCCAGAGAATCGCCTGCTGGTTCGCCGAGCGACCGATGGGATCGCTCGAGACTTCGATCTGCAGCACTTTGCCAACGGGGTAGGTCGCGGCAGTCTCGATCGGCCACGGCAGCTTGATGTGGATGCCGGGCCCCCGGGCGGCCCCCCGCACCGCACCACACCGCATCACCACGCCCTGCTCATCGGGGCCGACGACTACGAGCGTCGACAGGGCCACCAGCACGGCACCGCCAAGAATCGTGAGCGGCGTGATGGCCCGTCCGAGGAGCCGGTAGAGCCAGCTCCGCGAGACCTCGACGCCGAACTGGTAGTTGATCAACTCGCCGACCACCTGCCCCAGCGACTCGGGTGCCGTCAGCAGGCCGAGCACTCGGCTGTCGAACGCCGGCCTCGGAACCTCGCCTGGCCGCCGCGGCCGGTAGGCTTCCAGCAGGCCCGTGAGCAGAATCTCAGACCCGACGAGCATCATCACGCAGGGCACCGCCACCGCGACGATGCGGAAGAACGAGGTGTCGTCGAGAAGCGCCGCCACGACTGCTCCCGCCAGCACGAGCGCGGCGAGCACGAAGCAGCTCATCAGGTAGCTGGCGCCACCCCGCAGCAGTCGCCAGGCCCTGACGCGTGTGTAGCCGCTGATCCAGCGAGCGGAGATGAAGGCCACGAACGCAATCGCCGCCGAGACGAACAGGAGCCCCACCGGGCTCGCCCCCGGCGCGAGTGTGGTTACCACGTTCGGTCCAGCCGCGGCGGCAAGCCGCCAGAACCGCCACACGAGCGCCGCACCGGCGACGATCAGATAGACCGCCACCAGGAAACTCACCGCCGGAAGCCCGACGCCGAGCAGGCTCGACAGCCGCTGGCGCGCTCGCTGGAGTTCGTCGGAAAGATCGCCGAACAGCACGGACGATGCGGCGTCTTGCGCCGCGAGTTTCTCCGCGGCCAGGGATTCCCGCCGCTCCGCGTCGTACTGCGCGTAGACCAGCGCCAGAATGATCCAGATCGGCAGTCCACCCAGCATGTGCCAGGTCGCCGCCTGGATCGCGGGGCTCTGCGTCCAGAGGCCAACAAGCGCCGTCGCGACCGTCAGTCCCACCTGGATGACCAGGCCGGCGATGGCGGCATTGGTACCGCGGCGGTAGACGAGAGGATCGTCGATCACGAATGAAGGTTCCGGCTGGCAGGATGCCCACGGCCGGCGCAGAATGCCGCCCGAGTCTGTCAACGGACTCCAGTTTACCATCGAGAAAACCACCGGCTGCCAGAGCCTGGACGGAGGTCGAGTCTCGGCCTTCGTGCGGGAACCGCCCCCGAGCGATCGACGGCCGGTGGTAAGGTGGCCGTCCGCCATCCATACCCCCGGCTTGCAGACAGCCCATGCTCCTCCTCGCCGTCGCCCGTAACGCGTTCCTTGAGTCAATTCGCCAGCCGGTATTCCTGGTACTCGTGCTGGCTGGCATCGTGGCGCTTGTGCTCAACGTTAATCTGGCCGCCTTCACGCTCGAGGACGATACCAAGCTCTTCATCGACCTGGGCCTGAGCACGCTGTTCCTGGTCGGACTGCTCCTCGCCGCCTTCACGGCGACGAGCGTGCTGACCCGGGAGATCGAGAACAAGACGGTGCTGACCGTCGTCAGCAAGCCCGTGCCGAGACCCGTGCTGGTCATCGGCAAGTACGTCGGCGTGGTGGCGGCGCTCGCCATCGGCTACTGGTCGCTGGCGGCCATGTTTCTCCTGGCGATCCGCCATCGGGTGCAGTCGGGTGTCGGTGCCGAAGTGGCCTTCGACCTGCCGGTACTCATCTTCTCGCTCCTGTTTGGTGGGCTGGCTCTCGCCGGCTCGGCGCTGGCCAACTACCTCCATCGCCGCCCCTTCCCGAGCGTGTTCGTAGTCAGCCTTGCGGCCGCGCTCACTGCGGCGCTCGGCGTGGTCTGGTGCATTGACCGGAACTGGCGATTCCAGAGCCCTGCCGTGGACTGGAACCCCCAGGTCATGATCGGGCTGCTGCTGGTGTTTGAGGCCCTCGTCGTGCTCGCCGCCGTGGCGATTGCGGCGAGCACGCGCCTGGGTCAGATCCCGACGCTCCTCGCCTGTCTCACGGTGTTCCTCGTGGGCCTGGTGAGTGAGTACTTCCTGGGCACAGTCGTGGGGGCGACCGACCGGCCCGCCTGGCTGCGGGCCGTCTGCTGGCCGTTCTACGTGGCCGTGCCGAACCTGCAGTTCTTCTGGCCCGCCGATGCCCTCACCCAGGGCCACGCGATCACCGGCGGCTACATCGGCGCCGTCACGCTCTACGCGGCCTTCGTCGCCGCCGCGATGCTCAGCCTGGCCGTGCTGCTCTTCCAGCGGCGCGACGTCGGCTAGCCTCTACCTCGGCAAGCCGCTCAGCCTCCGAGCGTTCGATCTCTTCGCCGCAGCGGACGAGGCGGGCCGAGTTGAAAATGACGATCAGGCCACTGACGATGTGCAGGAACGCTGCCATCACCGGAGAGACATAGCCGGCCCCCGCCAGGGCCAGGAACACGACGATGAAGGCGGCGCCGATCACCATGTTCTGCCGAATAACACCGATCGTCCGCCGTGAAAGCTCGATCAGGAACGGCACGCGGTTGAGATTGCTGTTGAGCAGGGCGATGGTTGCGGAATGAATCGCCACGTCGCTGCCAGCAGCGCCCATCGCGATCGAGATGTCACCGGCGGCGAGCGCCGGGGCGTCATTGACGCCGTCGCCGATCACTGCCACGCGGTGCCCCTGCGCCTTGAGGGCGTCGACCATCTCGAGCTTCTCGTGCGGCAGCACCTCGGCCTTGAACTCACTGAAGTGCATCTGCTCGGCCACCCGCCGCGCCACGCTCCGGCGGTCGCCGGTGAGGATCACCAGCCGCTTGAGGCCCAGGGCCCGCAGGCGATCCACTGCCTCGGCCGCCTCGGGCCGGGCGTTGTCCTCGAGTCCGATCCAGCCGACAAGCCGGCCGTCTCGCACCACGAACAGCACGCTCAGACCATCGGCAGCGTCGCTGGCCTGCACCTCCTCGATCGCCCGGGCCTCTGCGGCGGCGAGGCCGCCGTTAGTTCCGGCGAGCCAGGCGGCCCGCCCCACCATCACCCGACTGCCGTCGACGGTGGCCACCACGCCCCGACCGGCCACCTCCTCGAAGACCTCGGGCCTGACCAGCGGGAGATTCGCCCGCCTCGCCATTTCGGTGACGGCCCGAGCCACGGGATGGCGACTGTCCTGCTCGACCGATGCGGCGAGCCGCAGCAGGTCAGACGCCTCCACGCCGCCGACAGGGGATAGCCGGGTGACCGCGAGCACGCCGGTTGTCAGCGTGCCGGTCTTGTCAAACACGATCGCCGTCAGGTTGCGGGCGGCCTCGAGCGTGACCACGCTCTTGACCAAGACGCCGAGCCTCGCGGCCGCAGAAAGGGCCGCCACCATCGCCGTGGGCGTGGCCAGAATCAGCGCGCTGGGGCAGGCCACGACGAGCATGGCGATCGCCCGACTAAAGGCGGTCTCGGGATCGCTCCGCAGCGCGAAGAATAGCACCACACCAACCAGCATCAGCACCGTCGGCGTGTACCAGACGGCGTACTGGTCGACCAGCCGCATGATCGGCGTCCGCGTGCGCTCGGCTTGCAGGATCAGGTCCTTGACGCGTCCGAGCAGCGTGTCGGCACCCGCCTTCGTGACCTCAATGTCGAGAGCTCCGGTGAGGTTGATCGTGCCACCGAAGACCTCGTCGCCCCCCAGTTTGTCGGCTGGCAGCGATTCTCCGGTGATGCTCGCCTGGTTCACGGTGCTGGTGCCCGCGAGAATGCGGCCATCGGCGGGGATCGTGTCGCCGGGGCGGACGCGGACGCGGTCACCCGGACGGAGATCCTTGGCTTCGACGACTTCCTCGCGGCCATCCTGGGCGTTCGCCCCACCCACGAGACGATGCGCCCTCGTCGGCGCCAGTTTGATGAGCGACTCAATGCTCGCCTGGGCCCCAATCGCCGTCCGTTTCTCGATCAGCGACGAGACGATCATGAACAGCGCAACAGCGGCACTTTCCTGATACTTCCCCGAGGCCGCCGCGCCCACGACGGCGAGGGCCACCAGCGCGTTCATGCCCGCCTGACCCTTCACCAGATCCTTGACGGCGGCGGCCACCAGCGGCGCCCCCATGAGCAGGGCGGCCAGAGCGGCCGGGATCGCTGGATAAAAATCCTTCGCCCACAGGAATTGGGCGACGAGGGAACAGGCCAGCAGCGTGGCGCCCACCAACGTGGCGGCGATCTGCAGTCGGAGCGTGCGGCCAACGGCGGCGTCTGCCGCCGCGGGCGCTATATCGCCGGATGCCGATTCGATGGGGATCGTCGCCGAAGCCATGGCGTCAACTATATCCACGCTCGCCGCGCCGCAACGGACCAACAAAAAACCGCGGCCGCCCGAAGGCGGCCGCGGCATGCAATCGTTGTCGCCAAGGCGGGATCGATCACTCGTATGAGCCGGTCTGTGCCGTGCGCAGACGACGTGTCCACATCTGGTCGGCGACCTCTTGGTAGCCAAGGTCTCCGATCGTCCCATCCTTCGCATTGCCGAGATAACCGTCACCCGTGTTCTTGACCTCCGTCGCACCCGACGTGACCGTGTCCTGAACCTTCTCGACGTGCAGGTCGGCGAACAGGATCGGCGCGTAGCCGCCGCCGCCGCCAGCCGTCTTCGGCTGGTGAAGGGGTTCGATCGCCGTGAACTCGTGAATCTTCACGCCCGCGGTGGTGTCACCGGTCACGGTTCCCGCAACCGTCATGCCGCCAGTGAAACTCTGCGTCAGCAGGTCGTTCGCCTTGACGACCGGACTGCCGACAAAGTTGACCATGGTCGTCGCATCAGCAGCGAGGACCGGGGTCGCTGCCGCCCGGGCCGGTCCCATCAACGCCACGCGGGCCGCGGTCGTATTACCCTGGGCGAGGTGGTTCTGCGTCAGCGGACCATCACCATTCGTCAGGCTCTTCGTGCCCGGGTCATAGCCGGTCGAGGCCGTGGGGTCGCCGCGGCTGAAGTGCCACGTGGTGGCGTAGTTGGTGTTATGGCCTTGATCCCACACTTCTTTGGCCTTCGCGTCGCCACCAAAGGCAGTTTCGCCCGACTTGCTGGCGAAGGAGTCGGCACTTTCCCAGCGGCCAGCGTCGATGCCGCTCTGAAAGTTGGCGGTCGTATCGCTGCCACTGACACCCATGTACGAGGCCGTCGTCGCGCTGACCTTGTTACGGCTGCCTTGGTCGAGGGCCTTGCCCGGCTGCGACACCTTCTGGGTGATCAGATCGGCCACCCAGCCATATGTGCGGACATCGCCGTCACGGCAGTGGTCATAGGCACCGGAACTGTAGTTCCCGTTGTTGGCATTCGCGTAAAGTTCGAATCCGCGTCCGAAACCCGACATGTTGCTGGCGCTGCCCGAGGCGTTGGCCGCCGAGCGGGCTGACGAAAGGGCTGGCAGCAGCAGGGCCACCAGAACGCCGATGATCGCGATCACGACCAGCAGCTCGACGAGCGTGAAGCCGCGACGAACGCGGCACGACGAACGACTCATGAGAAGAGTTCCTTCTTGAGGGATGTGACCGTTCAGGACACGCCACACAGAGTGGACACCAGACCTGACGGGATTCGGATGCAGTCGTATACGCAGCGAACCCCCAAAAGGATCATTTCGCCCGCCGCCCCGTGACGAAGACTGTCTGTCCGAAGAATCACATCCTAACGCCAACGAAAGGACCAGTCGATCGCGAGGCCAAAAAAATCGGCATTTTCTGAGGAAACCACTCTCTCGGGTGGGCTACCGAATCCGGCAGGATCCATCCGCACAGCCGCCTGAGATGCGGTAACGGTTGCGGGCCACCAGGCGATAGAGGGCGGCCCAGAGCGGCATGCTGCCTGGCACATGGAGCGGCAGGGCAAGCGGCCACAGGGCTACCAGTCGCCGGGAGAGGTAACGGACGGCCGCCGCCCCCCGCCATTCCCGACCGCGGGTGTCCACCACCACCATCTCCTCCATCATTTCCTGCCGCGACAACCCCGGAAAGGCCTCCAAAACGCTTGGGTCGTGGAGGGATGTGAACTCCAGCCGGCCGGTGAGGTCGAGCCGGCGAAGGATCGAGATTTGGCCGCGGCAGAAGCGACAGTTGCCGTCGTAGAGCACGGTATCGCGGGGCGGCAGAGATGGCGGGGCGGAAGGTGATCGGGCCTGGGCCATGGTGGCGCCCCGGTGGCGATGAATGAACTCCATGCTCCTAACCGCTCATCGGCACCGCCGCCAACGCGGGCGTCGCTTTTCGATTAGAGATGGCCGATCGACCCGCGACCCACCGGCCCCGCCGACGGCCGCAGGTTGAGGTTGCCGAAGTGGAGAATCGTGCCCGCTCCGATGGAGAGCAGCGTCCACGGAGCCCAATCGGGGGCGGTCATCGTCCTGGCCGGCCCGCTGCCATCGATCGGCACCACCACGGCGGAATCGACCAGGAGCATCTCGACGCCCAAGACGCAGGCGAAGATCCCCGCCGCCAGAAGAACGCTCTTCGTCATCGTTGCCTGCCGCCGCTGGGCCGTATCTCCTCGCCGGGACGTCGACCACCCGACGCTCCGCTCCTCATGCATCGACACGGGACAGCTTGCTCCGTGAACGTCCAGGCGACTCGGGCAGGGTGGAACGGTCATGCCGGCCATGCAGGGTGCGGCCGATGCCCCGGCTCATACGATTTACACGTTGACCCTCGCGCGTTCGCGAAGCTCGGGGCTGCCCGTGCCATCTCGCCGGACGCTCGCTGCGGGCATCCTGCCCTTCCGCTCGCTCGAAGGAAACCTCGCTTCGCCCTCCAGGCTTCGCTCGGTTTCCTACGCCGCTCGATTGGCACGGGCAGCCCCTCGCTGGCGCCCCGTAGCACAGGTTGGCAACCTGTGTGTCTGCTCGGTTCGCATTGGGATCGGGTGCGATTCTGGAAGGGGGAGCAGCCGGATCGGAGGCACGCGCAGAAGACGGTGACATGTGCGGACGCCGGGCGCGGGTATTCCGTACGAGCACTGAACTCGCACATGCCGCCGGCTGCGGATTCGCAACGACGCAAGGATCAGGTGTGACCCGTGTCAGGCGTCGGCAGCCGCGGCGGCGTCGCCATGGTCGGCAACATGGGTCCGCACCGGCCGCCGGTCGGTGTCGGTGCCAGGCACGAGCTGCGGAGCCCCGGTCGAGGCCTCCACGATCGCCTTGAGTTCGGCGCCGTCGATCACCTCGCACTCCATCAGCCGCGCAGTCACCGCCTCGAGGGCCACGCGCCGCGTCTCGATGATCCGCCGCACCTTGGCCATGCCCTCGTCGATGATCCGGCGGACTTCCTCATCGATCTCACGGGCGGTCTGCTCGCTGTGGCTACGGGCGGCGGGCAGGTCGGCCCCGGCGGCGGCGAGGAACGGAGACCGCGGGCTCTCCCGGTACGTCACCCTCCCGAGCCGGCTCATGCCGTAGTCCATCACCATCGACCGGGCAATCTCGCTGGCCCGCTCGAGGTCGTTCTGGGCACCGGTGGAGACGTCGGCGTAGACGGCCTCCTCGGCGATCGTGCCGGCGAGCAACACCTGGATCCGACTCTCGAGTTCACTCTGCGTGAGCAGGTAGCGGTCGTCCTCCGGCCGCTGCATGGTGTAGCCGAGCGCCGCGAGGCCGCGGGGGATGATCGACACCTTGTGAACGGGATCGGTGTTGGGCAGCGAGTAGGCGACCAGGGCGTGGGCTGCCTCGTGGTAGGCCACCCGCTTCTTTTCGTCCTCGTGGATCACCCGCTTCTTCTTCTCGAGCCCGGCGGTCACCCGCTCCACGCCCTCGTTGAACTCCTCCATGCCCACGGCCGACTTGTTGTTGCGAGCAGCAAGCAGGGCCGCCTCGTTGACGAGGTTCGCGAGGTCCGCACCGACAAAGCCCGAGGTGATCCGAGCGATCTGCCCGAGTTCGACGGCTGGATCGAGTTTCACCTTCGACACGTGCACCTTGAGGATCGACTCGCGGCCACGAACGTCGGGGCGATCGACGAGCACGTGGCGGTCGAACCGTCCGGGCCGCAGGAGTGCCGGGTCGAGCGTCTCAGGACGATTGGTCGCGGCGAGCACGATCACGCCCGAGTTGCTGCCGAAGCCGTCCATCTCCACGAGCAGGGCGTTGAGCGTCTGCTCGCGCTCGTCGTTGCCGCCGACGACGCTCGTCCCGCGGGTCTTGCCGAGCGCGTCGAGTTCGTCGATGAAGATGATGCAGGGGGCCTTCGCCGCGGCCTGCTGGAACATGTCGCGAACCCGCGCCGCCCCAACACCCACGAACATCTCCACGAAGTCGCTGCCGGAAAGGCCGAAGAAGGGCACGCCTGCCTCGCCGGCGATCGCCTTGGCCAGCAGCGTCTTGCCGGTCCCAGGCGGCCCGACGAGGAGCACACCCTTAGGGATGTGTCCGCCGAGCACCTGGTACTTCTCGGGGCTTCTCAGAAACTCGACGACTTCCCGGAGTTCATCCACTGCCTCGTCGATGCCGGCGACGTCGTCGAAGGTGATCCCGAGATCTTCCTGGGCATACATCTTGCCGCGGCTCCGGCCGAAAGCCATCGGACTGCCAGCGCCGCCGATCCGCCGCATCATCACGAAGAACAGCACACCAAAGAGGCCCGTCAGGAACAGCATCGGCAGCCAGTTCCGCCAGGGACTCGGGGGATCCTCGTAGCGAAACGGAACACCGTATTCCTTGAGGGTCTTCATCAACTCCGACTCGGAGTTCTCGCTGGGGAGCTTGGCTGCGCGGAACCGTCGCTCCCCGTTCGCGAGGCCGCCCACCAGCGGCCGGCGGGGCTGACTCGACTCGTCGGCGGGGTGGGCGGCGGCGATGCCCCGCGGCGCTTCGCGGACCCTTCCCGACACCTCAAAGGCCCCGATGACCACGTCATGCAAGTCGCCGTAGCGGACCGCCGCCGCATCGCCCTCGGACTTCTGCAGGGTCACGAAGCGGTCAGGGCCATCCGTCGCCGAAGCTGCGATCAGCCGCTCCAGATCGCTGTAGGAGATTTCGACGTCCGGGGCGACGCTGACAAGGCTGAGGGCGAACAGGCTGGCGACGCCGGCAGCCACCAGCGACCAGATGAGGTTTCCACCCACGGCCGGCTTGCGGTCAGCTGGACGCTTGGGATTGTCGCGTTTCTTGGCCATGCCGCTCGAGCGTTCAAAGAGCACCGACCGGCCGCAACTGACCGATGGGGAAGCCCCTAATCGTAAGCGGACACATCACCCGCGACAAACGACCTCCCACCTCAAATCGCGAGCCTTGCGGGAAAAGCGGCGGAAAATCGCGTGCCCTGATCTGGATCGCGGTGGAAGTTCCCCGCGACACCCCATAGACTTTCCCGATCGTGATCACCGGCCGTTTCGCCACTTCCGCGTTCCCTCCCCGCATGGCAGATACCTCGTCCGGGGGATCGCCCGTGGTGGCTGCCACCCGCGCCCTGCCGCGGGAACCCGGCGGGCCGCTCCGCGTGGCCGTCCTCGGATCGACGGGGAGCATCGGCCGCAGCACGCTCGACGTGATCGAAGCTTCCGCCGGCCGGTTCAGCACCTGGCTGCTCGCAGCCCACCGAAGTGCGTCGGCCTTGCTCGAACAGGCCCACCGCATGCGGCCCGCCTGGATGGTTGTGGTCGACGAGAAGGCGGCCGCCGACGTTGATCCGCGATCGCTTCCGGCCGGCACGCGACTCGCCGTGGGGGCGGAAGCCCTCGACGACCTCGTTCGCGATCCGGCTATCGACCGTGTGGTGTCGGCAATCGTGGGAGCCGCCGGCTTACGGAGCACGTGGGCGGCAATCGAGGCCGGCAAGACGGTGGCCCTGGCCAACAAGGAAACGCTGGTGATGGCCGGGCCACTCGTGATGGCGCTGGCGTCACGGTGCAACGCCACGATCCTGCCGGTCGATAGCGAACACTCTGCCGTGCATCAGGCCCTCTGTTCCGGCCGGCATGTGGACGTCAAGCGGATCGTGCTCACCGCCAGCGGCGGGCCGTTCCGAACAAAGCCTCGCGAGGCGCTCGCCACGGTCACTCCGGCCGAGGCCCTCGAGCATCCCACGTGGTCGATGGGCCCCAAGATCACCGTCGATTCCGCCACGATGATGAACAAGGCGCTCGAGATCATCGAGGCGCGGTGGCTGTTCGACATGCCGGCCGAGAAGATCGCGGTGCTCGTCCACCCTCAGTCGATCGTCCACTCGCTGGTCGAGTTTGTCGACGGATCGGTGATCGCCCAACTCAGCCCGCCCGACATGCGGCTCCCGATTCAGTACGCCCTCACCCATCCCGAGCGGACCGAAGGCCCGGCGCGGACGTTCGATTTCACGCGGCCGATGACGCTGGAGTTTGAGCCGCCGGACGTCGAGCGATTCCCAGCGGTGCGGCTCGGCCACGAGGCGGCCGCCCGGGGCGGCACGGCCGGGGCGGTGCTCAATGCGGCCAACGAGGCGGCCGTAGGCCGATTCCTTGCGGGCGGGCTGCGATTCACCGACATTGCCGAGGCGTGTTCACGGGTGCTGGATGGGCATTCGTTCGAAGCGGAACCCACGCTCGACGAGATTCTCAGGCTCGACTCGTGGGCCAGACAGGAGGTCGCGAAGTGGTCGGGTGCCTGATGCTGTTTCACGTGGTGCCGATTCTCGGTGGCACGTGGCTGGAATGGTTCGCGCAGCCCGCGAACCTGTGGGTCGTGCTCCAGGTCGCTGGCGGCCTGGGGTTCGTGATCTTCGTACACGAACTCGGACACTTCCTGGTCGCCAAGGCCTGCGGGGTGAAGTGCGAGAAGTTCTTCCTCGGGTTCGACGTGGGCGGGCTCAAACTCGCGAGCTTCAAGGCCGGCGAGACGGAATACGGCATCGGGATCCTGCCGCTGGGCGGCTACGTGAAGATGCTCGGCCAGGATGACAACCCGGCCGCCGCGACCTCCGAGGCGCAGCGTGCCAAGCTCTCGGGCGACCTGCCCGCCGAGCCCGTCGCCGGACCGCACTCCGCCTGGGATCCCCGCAGCTATCCCGCGCAGAGCGTCCCCAAGCGGATGGCGATCATCTCGGCCGGCGTGATCATGAACGTGATCTTCGCCGTGCTCATGGCGTCGCTGGCCTATGGGATCGGCGTCCGCGAGATGACCTGCGCGCTTTCGAGCGTCCGCACCGGGGGCGCCGCCTGGCGGGCAGGCCTGCGGACGGGCGACGAGATCGTCGCGATCGCCGGCCGCAAGGACCCGATCTTCAACGACCTCCGCCACGGCGTGACGGTCGGTAGCGTTTCCAAGGGAATCGAGTTCACCATTCGCCGCCCAGCCGACGGCTCGGAGCGGACGGTCGTTCTCAAGCCCGACACCGACCTGGGGGCGCCGACGATCGGCGTCACAAGCCCCTATTCGCTGACGCTGCCCGCCGACATCTCCAAGGGGCTCGCGGGGGCTGCGGCGCTCGCACAGCCGGCATTCGAGGGAGGCGACACGATCCGCGCCGTTGATGCCACGCCCGTGTCGAGCTACGCCGAACTGCTTGCCCTGATCGCCGCAAAGCCCGCGACCGCGGTCACACTGACGGTCGACCGGAAATCGCAGACCGCCGACGGCAAGGCGGGCCCGGCGACGAGCGTGTCGATCGCACTGCCGCCGCAGCCGAGGCTTGTGACCGGCATGGCCATGACGCCGCTGGCGATCAAGGCCGTGCAGGACGACTCCCCTGCAGCCGCGGCCGGCATTCGCGCGGGTGAGCGGCTCGTCGCCATCAACGGCGATCCCATCGGCGACCCGTTTACGCTCGACGAACGGCTCCGGACCCGCGTCGGCGAGGCAGTGACGCTCACACTCGCCGCAGCCGACGGCACGACCCGCACCGTCGAGGTCCGGCCCCGCGCCGTCACCTGGCGGGACGACGAGACGGCCGGGATCGGCAGCCCGCTGTCGATCTCGTCGCTCGGTGTGGCGATTCCGGTGCAGGCGACGGTCGCGGCCGTCACCCCCGAGAGTCCAGCCGCCCGTGCCGGCATCAAAGCCGGTGATCGGATCGTGCGGGCCGTCGTCGTCGAGCCAGGCGAGAAGCCCGATCCGAAGGCCGGCATCGACTTCTCCGACCGAGAGCCCAACTGGCCGATTGTGGCGGCGCTGATCCAGCATCTGCCGGCAGGCACCTCGCTTTCGGTCACCGTTGAGTCTGCGGCGGGCGACCGGCAGGATGTGGCGCTGAAGCCCGAGCCGGCTGCCGGCGAGTACGTTGCGGACCGCGGCCTCGTCTTTGAGCCGATCTACAAGACGATGAAGGCGGGATCGATCGCCGGGGCACTGCGGCGGGGGCTCCTCAAGACGAAGGAGGATCTCTCGATGGTCTATGGGTTCCTCGGCAAGCTCACGCGACAGCAGATCAGCCCGCGGCTCCTCGGTGGGCCGATCGAGATCGCAAAGCAGGCGGGCCGCTCGGCGAGCGAGGGCTTCGGCCGGCTCCTCCTCTTCCTGACGATGCTCAGCGCGAACCTGGCGGTCGTGAACTTCCTTCCCATACCCGTGCTCGACGGCGGGCACATGGTGTTCCTCGCCTACGAGGGAATCCGCGGCAAGCCGCCAAGCGAGGGCGTGGTGGTGGTGCTCAGCTACCTGGGGCTCGCCCTGATCCTCTCGCTGATGTTCTTCGTGTTCGGGCTCGACCTCGGCCTGATCCCGAGGCGGTAGCCGCATGGTCGCTCACCCGCGGTCGGCGGTGCCGGATGCGTTTCCGCCAGCGGGTGTCACGGCGATCGTCTTCGACGTGGTCGGCACGCTCGTCGAGCCGGCCGTGAGCGTGGCCGACACCTACGCGGCCGCGGGGCGGCGACAGGGGGTCGATCTCGATCCGGCGACGGTCGCCCGACGATTCGCCACGGCTTGGCGGCGTCAGGAATCGATCGACGCGGCGGCAGCGACCCCATTCGTCACGTCGCGCAGCCGCGAGCGGGAGCGATGGCGGGAGATCGTGGCCGATGTCTTCGGCCCCGGCGACGCAACCGCGGCCATCTTCACCGACCTCTGGGCGCACTTCGCCCTGCCGCAGGCCTGGCGGCCCGTGCCGCGCGGGGTGACGTTGGCTCAGACGGCGATCGACGCTGGGCTCGTCGTGGCGGTGGCGAGTAACTTCGACGAACGCCTGCTCGACATCGCACCGCACCTCGACCCGCTGACCCGCGTCGCCGGCGTGTTTCCGTCATCGGAGATCGGCTGGCGAAAGCCGGCGGCGGAATTCTTCCGCCAGGTCGAGCGGCGGCTCGAGCGCCGCCCCGAGCAACTCCTCTACGTGGGCGACGATCCCGATCTCGACGTCATGGCGGCGGCCAACGCCGGCTGGCAGTCGCTGCTCGTAGGCTGATCGATGCTCACGCCGACGGCGCCGCCCGAATGGGCCCGCCCACGGCGAGCAGGCCGGCGGCGACGGCCGCGAGGGCCGCCGTCACGGCAAACGCCGTAGCGGCGCCGTCCGCACCGCGGTCCCAGAGCCATCCTGCGAGCAGGCCAGCGGGCAGCGCCATCAGGCCCTGCACGAGCGCATACCAGCCGAAGGCCGTCCCCTGACGGCCGTCGGGGGAGAGGGCCGCGACGAGCGCGCGCTCCGCCGGCTCCGTGATTCCGTAGGCCATCGCGACGACGAGCATGCAGGCGACTGCGGTTACGAGTGAGTTGGCGAGGGCGAGCCCGCCGTAGGCAGCTGCGAAGGCAAGCCAGCCGACCACGAGCGTGGGCCGTGGTGCGAGCCGATCGACGAGCGGTCCGGCACGAGACGCCGTGATGCTCTTCACCACGCCGATAGCAAACCAGATAAGCGGAATGGCGTAGGCAGCGACGCCGAGATCGGCGACCCGCAGCAGGAGAAACTGCTCGCTGGCGGCGCCGAGGGCCCAGATGGCGACACACCCCAGGAGGTGCAGCTGCGGCGCGGAGAGCGGAGCCGACGCGGGCGTGGCGGCGACTGTCGGCCGCGGCGGGTCGCGGACGAACTTCCAGATCACGGCGAGGGTCGCGAGCCCGGGCAGGATGGCGAGCAGGAAGAGCGTCCGCTCGCGGCCCGGAAACGCGAGCAGGAAGAGCATCGCGACGAGCGGTCCGAGCGCGGCGCCCGCATGATCCATGGCGCGGATGTGGCCGAAGGCGCGGCCGCGGATCGCTGGCTCGACGAGGTCGGTGACGAGCGCGTCGCGGGGCGCCGAGCGGATTCCCTTGCCGAACCGGTCGGCGGTCCGCACGGCAATCACCCCGAGCGGTGTGGCCACGAGCCCCATGAGCGGACGCAGGATCGCCGAGAGGCCGTAGCCGATGAGCACGAGTGGCCGGCGGCCGAGTCGGTCGGATGCCGCACCGGCGAACAGCCGCACGACCGCCGCCACGGCGTTGGCGAGGCCGTCGATCAGTCCGATGTCGACCCCTGTGCCCCCGAGCCCCTTCACGAACGCGGGCAGGAGCGGATAGATCGCCTCACTAGAGAGATCTGTCAGAAAACTCGTCCAGCCAAGTGCCCGCACGGTGGCGGGCAACTCGGCTTGTGCCCGCACGGTGGCGGGCGATGGTGTGTTCATCTCACGGGCTCAAAAAATGATCCGACGTCGCGCGTGGGCTCGGGGCTGCCCATACCCCGTCGCCGGACGTTCGCTGCGGGCATCCTGCCCTCCGCTCACTCGATGCTGCCCTCGCTTCGCCATCCTGGCTGCGCTCGGCCAGCAACGCCGGCTCCTGGGGCACGGGCAGCCCCTCTCTGCATCGTTCTTCCGTAGCACAGGTTGTCAACCTGTGCCTGTCCGCTTCGCGCGCGGTCGTGTCGTTGACCTACACACAAAATCACTGCCGGTCGGCCCCGGTGTCGAGCACCGCCATGAACGCCTTCTGCGGAATATCGACGCTGCCGATGCTCTTCATCCGCTTCTTGCCTTCCTTCTGCTTCGCCCAGAGCTTCTTCTTCCGGGAGATGTCGCCGCCGTAGCACTTCGCCGTCACGTTCTTCCGCATCGCGGAGATCGTCTCGCGGGCGATCACCTTCGTGCCGATCGCGGCCTGCAGGGCGATCTCGAACATATGGCGGTCGATCTCCCCGCGGAGCTTCTTGACGATCGCCCGGCCGCGGCGGTCGGCGTCGCGGCGGTCGCAGATAATCGAGAGCGCGTCGACTTGCTTGCCGCCGACTAAGATGTCGAGTCGCACGAGGTCGGCGGAGAAGTAGCCCACCAACTCGTAGTCCATCGTGCCATAGCCCCGCGTCACGCTCTTCAGCTTGTCGTGGAGGTCGTAGATCACCTCGCCGAGCGGCAGATCGAAGGTGACCATCGCCCGCGTCGGCGAGAGGTATTCGGTCTTGAGATAAACGCCGCGGCGGTCGGTGCAGAGCTGCATCACCGGGCCGATCTGCTCGACCGGCACGAGGAAGTTGGTCCGCACGATCGGCTGGAGAAACTCGTCGATCTGCCCGGTGTCGGGCACATCCTGCGGGTTGGTGATGTCGATCGTCTCGCCGGTCGTCTTCTTGATCCTGTAGGTGACGTTGGGCGCAGTCTGGACAAGGTCGATGTCGTGCTCCTTCTCCAGCCGCTGCTGGATGATCTCCATATGGAGGAGCCCAAGGAAGCCACAGCGGAAGCCGAAGCCGAGGGCCTCGCTGCTCTCCGGGGCGTATTCGAACGAGGGATCGTTGATCGCCAGCTTTTCCAGCGCGTCGCGGAGTTCTTCGAAGTTCTCCCCTTCGCTCGGATAGAGGCCGCAGTAAACCATCCGCTGCGGTGGCTTGTAGCCCGGCATGGGTGCAGCGGCATGGTCGCCCGGGATCGTCACCGTGTCGCCGATGTGCACCTGCTTGACGTCCTTGATGTTGCACACCAGGTAGCCCACTTGGCCCGCCGAGAGCGTCTCGCAGGCCCGCCGCTGCGGGACGAACTGGCCGAGTTCGAGCACCTCGTGGGTTGTGCCCGTCTCCAAGAAGCGGATTTTCTGCCCCTTGGTGACCGTGCCGTCGATGAGCCGCACGTAGGTGATCGCGCCGCGGTAGCTGTCGTAGTGGCTGTCAAAGATCAGCGCCCGCAGGGTCGCGTCGGGATCGCCCTTGGGGGGCGGAATCCGCTCGATGATCGCGGCCAAGAGGTCATCGATTCCGATGCCGGTCTTGGCGCTGGCCTTGATCACCTCAGAGGGCTCGATGGCGAGGCTCTGCTCCATCTCACGGAGCACCTCGTCCACCCGGGCGTGCACGAGATCGACCTTGTTGATCACCGGCACGATCGTCAGATCCAGGTTGATCGCCGCGTAGGCATTGGCCACCGTCTGGGCCTCGACCCCCTGGAAGGCATCGACGAGCAGCAGCGCGCCTTCGCAGCACGCCAGGCTCCGGGAAACCTCGTAGTGGAAGTCGACGTGGCCCGGCGTGTCGATCAGGTTGAGTTCGTACAGCTCCCCCTTGTGCCGGTATTCCATCCGCACCGCTCGGGCCTTGATCGTGATCCCACGCTGCCGCTCGAGCTCCATATCGTCGAGCATCTGCTCCTTGAGCTGACGCTTTTCCACCGTGCCGGTCGACTCCAGCAGCCGGTCGGCCAGCGTGCTCTTGCCGTGGTCGATGTGGGCGATGATCGAAAAATTGCGGATGTGCTTGCAGTCCATGACGAGATTGTACCGTGAATGGAGGTTTTTTCTCGGAGTCGCCGGGGGACACGCAGCCCGTCGGAGGACATGCTCATCGCCGGCGGGATTTGCGATTTCATCGCCCAACCGGTACCGAGCAGGTTCCGTGAGGCGCAAATCGCACCGGCTCTTGCGCGTGCCTCCGACGGGCTGCTCCTCCTGCCTATCGTTCGAGGCGCAGGCTGCGGGATCGGGGCGAGGATGGCGAGCGTCGGCTATCCTGCCGTTGGCGAGCCAACTCGTCCCGTCCCGCAGCCGGATGAGGCGAGTTGTTGTTGCGTCTGCAAGACACGCTGCGATCAGCCGTGCTTCCGCCGGTGGTCGAGGCGGGCGAGGCCGGCGGCGCCGATCGAGCCCGCGTCGCCACCGAGGCTGGCGTAACGGATGCTCGTCCGCTCCGCGAGCACCGGGAACGTGCGGCGATGGACTTCGTCCTTCACCCGCTCGAGAAACATCCGGCCCACGGGGTTTGCCTCGCGGCCGAAGGTCATCGCGCCGCCGATCAGCACCGTTTCGGGATCGATCGCATGCATGAGCGTGACGATGCCGATACCCAGCCAGCGGGCGACCTCCATCAGCACATCGGTGGCGAGGGCGTCGCCCCGCTCCGCCTCGCGGGCCACCAGGATCGGCGTGAGTTCCTCGCCGCCGGCCACCGCAGCTGCAAGCGAGCCCGTGGCCCCGGCGGCGATCCGCTCCCGGGCCATCGCCTTCAGCGACGTGGCACTCGTGTACGCCTCAAGGTGGCCGGGCTGGCCGCACGGGCACATTCGCGCAGTCGGCGCCGGATCAACGAGGATGTGGCCGCACTCCGAACCGTGGCTATGCGCCCCCTCCACGTTGACGTCACCGATGATGATTCCGCCGCCGACGCCCGTGCCGAGCGTCAGCAGCACGAGCGACGAGGCCTCCTTCGCCGAGCCCACCCAAAACTCTCCGTAGCCGGCGGCGTTGGCGTCGTTGGCGAACGTCACCTCGCGTCCCGAGTGCGCCGCCACGCGATCGCGGAGCGGAAAATCGTCCCAGCCCGGCAGGTTGCCCGCCCGCACGATCGTGCCGTTGGGAATGTCGAGCGGCCCGGGCGAGCCGAGGCCCACACGCGCGATATCGGCCGTGGCGATCCCCGCGAGCGAGGCGAGCGTGTGCACGGAGCGGCCCATGCGGGCCGCGGCGTCCTCCGGCCCGCGCGACACATGCGTGGGCTCGGTGTGAAACGCCAGCAGGCTACCCGCGTCGTCGACGAGCGCAGCCTTGATGTTCGTGCCACCGAGATCGACGCCGGCGTAGAGCGGCCGCGTCGCCGCGGCCAGCGGTAGAAGCACCCGATCGTCAGCCATCATTCAGGCAGCCGTGCCGTCTCCACCGGCGGCGTCGGACTCGTGCACGCCTTCATGAAGTCGACGAGCGCCGCCTTCTCCTGGGCCGTAAGGTTCAGCGGTTTGATCTTGTCGCTCAAGTGCGAGTTCGGATGGCCACCTTTGTCGTACCACTCGACCACCTCCTCGAGCGTGGCCACCGAGCCGTCGTGCATGTAGGGAGCCGTCAAGGCGGCGTTACGGACCGTCGGCGTCTTGAAGGCGCCGGTGTCGGCCTCTTCCTTCGTGACCACGAACCGGCCGAGATCGGGCTCCGCCTTGTCCATGCCGATGCCAAGGTTGTGATATTTCTCGTCGGCGAGGTTGGCACCGACGTGGCAGGCGGTGCAGTTGGCCTTGCCGAAGAAGAGGTCGCGGCCCAGCGTGGCCGACTCGTCCAGCGGATGGGCCTCGGCCGCCGCCTTGGCCGCCTTGTACTTCGCCGCGAGTTCCTCGTCGTCGGCGATGTCCTCTTCGTCCATCTTCGTGAACGGCAGAAGCTGCTCGTGGTAGTCGTAGGCTGACGGCGCCGTGACGATCGCCCGCTCGAAGGCGGCGATCGCCTGCCCCACACGGTCGATCGTGAGCTCACCGAAGATCGCATCGAACTGCTTCTTATAGACCGGGTTCTCGGAGAGCCGCGCGACGACGCCCTCGTGCGTGAATCCCATCTCGGTCGGATTTTGGATCGGGCCCACCGCCTGGGCCTCGAGCGAGTCCACGCGGCCATCCCAGAACTGCTTACCCGTCAGGATCCGGTTAAACGACACCGGTGAGTTCCGGCCACCCAGCTGTCCGCGGATGCCGACGCCGGTCTTCGTGTTCGCCGAGTAGCCCATCGACGGGTCGTGGCAGCTGGCGCAGGAGACCGTTGAGTCGGCTGAGAGCCGGGTGTCGAAATAAAGCTGACGGCCGAGTTCGATCTTGGCGCGGGTGAGCGGATTGGCGTCGAGGCCGGTGATCTGGCTGGCGCCCTGCGAAAGGCCGAGCGGCAGCACCGGCGCGAGGACCCGCGAGTTCTTCGGGTTTGCGAGCCACTCGTCGACCTCGGCGAGTGTGATCGGGCCCGTGCCGGGCATTCCGGCGGTGAGCGATGGCTCACCGAGCTCAACCTTCTCGGCGGGCTCTTGCGAACTCGCACTCGCCGCGGAGGTCGTCGTGGGTGCCGCGACAGACGGTGTGGCACCCGGCTTCGCTGCCGCGGCGATCGCCGTGTCGGCGTCCGCTGCGCGGGCATCGACATCCTGCCGCGAGGCGTCGATCGCCTGTGCCGTGTCCGCGGCCGGAGACGTGGCCGCCGTTCCACCAGCAGCCGGCGCCATCTCGATCGTCTCGATCTCGACCACGTCCTCGCGGGCGATCGGACCACCGGCCGGCGCACAGCCGCCGACGAGCACGAGACCACCGAGGGCGAGCGTCATGGACAGCACATGAATCCGCTCACATCCGCCAACTGCCATGGCCATGTCACAGTCTCCAGATCACATCGGTAAACACGTCACAAACCCGTCGGTTGATCCCAATCACGGAATCAACCGGGAAATAGTGTAAGCAGGCCTCGGACTGTGGCCATACCCCGCCGTACGCCACCCGTCAGCCGCGTCGGAGGAGATCCGGCACTGCCAGCCACTCGAGTTCGCCGGGATGACCGAGGCCGTCGGCGAACGAGATCGATGCGACCGCCCCTTTCTCCATCCGAACTGCGGCCGAGCCGTCGCCGATCGACGCCGCCACCAGCCGGCCGACGCACGGGGAATGGCCGACCCAGGCAACGGTGCCTGCATCCTGGGCCACAGTCCACTCGACGATTCGATGCCAGTCCGATCCCGGCGCGAGTGCCTCGACGACCACCACCGGCGGCCGCCCGGGTAGGCCGGCGGAGAGGATCTCGGCCGTCTCGCGAGTCCGCACCAGGGGGCTCGTGGCAATCGCGTCTACCTCCATGCCGTCGCGAGCGAGCCGCTTCACGAGCCGCGCGAATCGCCGGCTGCCCTTGCGGGTGAGCCGCCGCGAGAAGTCGTCGCCCTCGGGCGAGACATCCTCGGCGATGGCGTGACGGATGATGTAGAGACGGGTCGTGAGTGCGGCCATGATGTTTGCGATTGTGGCGACCGCCGGCGGGGCGAACAAGCGGGTGGCTCAGACTCTCCGCCAGAGGTCGCCCCACTCGAGGCCCGAGGCCCGCACGGCTGGCTCAGCATCGCGCCGCCAGCGCACCGCGTCGACCGGGTATCCGGCCGTTGGCTCGAGGCCGGCCATGCGGTTGCCCCACCAGTCGTTGAAGGCTGCCATCGAAAGCTCGCGGACATACTTCGCCGTCATGCTCGCCAGGGCCACCGGCAGCCGCGACTCCCCGCGCACCGAAAACTCGATTCGGCAGCGGGCCTCCGGGAGACGGTAGGCCGACCATTCCGGCGTCTCCGAGATCACCTGCACGAGTGGTGCGGCGAACGCCCGCGACACGAGCGGCGCGTAGCGACGCCGGCCGCCGTGCCGATCGCACCACACCACCGACTCGCCGGCCGCAGCGTTCACAAACAGCGCAGCGAGGTCGAGCGTGGCCCGCGAGAGGATGTCGCTCTTGTTGAGACCGGTGTCGAGTAGGGCGTTGAACTCGCGGGGCTGCACGAGCCGGCAGCAGACCGCGACGAGCCGCAGGCCGCCGGAGGCGAGCGCGGCGGAGGCCTTTTCGGCCACAGCGGCCACGTCATCGCGGCTGAGCTCACGTGGCAACCGCAGCCGCTTCGCGGCCTCCGCCCACTCGGCCGGCGAGCCGCCCCCAGCGGCCACCGCCTCAAGCAGGCCGGCCCAGCCACCTGGCACGCCGCCGCCAGCGGCGGCAACGCCCGCCAGCGCGCCACGCTCGAGCCCGGCGAATCCGCCGCCGCCTCGGAAGATCCGCTTGGAGTCGCCCCACAGGCCGTCGATCCCGGTCATGGCCGCCGCGAAGGCCGCCTCCACGCCGGCCGAATCCGCAGCCGACTCCCAGCACGTCGCCGCGACGACGAGCGGCCCGAGGTTCGGGCCGTAGCCGGCCTCGTCGGTGCCGACGACGAGCGTCATGGGCTTCCCCCGCCCGCAGGCCACTGCCGACAGTATTCGTAGACCGCGATCGACGCAGACGTGGCAGCGTTGAGGCTGTGCGGCATACCCGCCATCGGGATCTCGGCGACCCGATCGAGGCGGTCGAGTTCGTCCTGCTCGAGCCCCGACCGCTCGTTGCCGATCACGAGCACCGTCTTGGCGGCGAACGAAAACGCAAACAGACTCTCCGACCGCGTGGTCTGCTCGAGACCAACGATCTCGTAGCCCTCGGCCTTGAGCCGGTCGAGCACCGGCGGCAGGCTGCGGTGCACCGCCACCTCGACCGACTCGGCGCCGTCGCGGGCGATCCGCCCGTGGATGCCGGCGGCCCCGCAGGCGATCACTCGCGAAATGCCGAAGCAGCCGCAGGTCCGTACGATGTGGGAGAGGTTCACGTGGCTCCGCATCACGGCACAGGCCACGACCAGCTGCCGCGGCGCGGCGAGGACCCCCGGAGGCTTGTGACGGATGTGCTCGAATCGCGACATGGCGGAAGGCTCCCGGCCGGCGGGCGACGCGAAGGGATTGTGCGGCAGGCGCGCCGCCCTGGGAATGCTCGGCGGCGTGGCGGCTGCTGGGCTCGCCTGGGCCCGCGCCGCCGCTGACCCCATCGAGCTGAAGCCGGTCGATCATGAGGGCCTCTTGAGAGAGGTCGCGCGGCACCGTGGCAAGGTTGTCGTGCTCGACTGCTGGAGCACCTCGTGCCCGCCCTGCATCAAGGAGTTTCCCGGGCTCGTCCGCCTGGCAGCCGCCCATCCCGAGAGCGTGGTCTACCTGTCACTGGCGCTCGACTACGAGGGAATCGGCACGTTCGAGGAGGCGGTGCCGCCAGTTCGTGAGTTCCTCGAGGGAGTTGGGGCGCACCGCATCATCAACATGATCGCAACGGAGGAGGCCGATTCGATGTACAAGAAGCTCGACCTTGCAGGCGTGCCGGCGGTCTATGTCTGGCGGCCCGACGGCTCGCTCGCCGTGCGGTACGACGACGATCACGCCGCTCAGGCGCTCGGCCGGCCATTCACGTATGCCGACGTGGAAGCGACGGTGAATAGCCTGCTCGCTCCGTCGGGCCGTTGAGCCAGCCGCAACGGCACGGGTAGACTCCGTTCGAGATGCATCCCCCGGAGTGACCCGATGGCCGGCACCAGCCCCCGCGACCGCGTCGCCGAGCCCCGGCGTGCCGACGGCTCACGCCGTGGCGACGTCGTCAGGAATCCGCTCGCCAGCGGCCGCGAGACGATCGAGTCGATCGTTGTCGCCTTCACGCTCGCGCTCCTCTTTCGGGCCTTTGAAGCCGAGGCGTTCGTGATTCCCACCGGGTCGATGGCGGTGACCTTGATGGGCCGCCACAAGGATCTCGCCTGCTCGTCGTGTGGGGCCGTGTTTCAGGTCGGGGCCAGCCAGGAATGGGATGAACTGGCCGGCCGCGTCCGCCCCGACCGGATCGTGCCCGCCGCCCGCTGCTTCAACTGTGGCACCGACATCCCGCTGGCGATCCGTCCGGGCCAGCCCGATCCTCGATATCCCTCGTTCAACGGCGACCGCATCCTCGTTGACAAGTTCGCCTACGACTTCTCAGACCCCAAGCGGTGGGACGTGGTCGTCTTCAAGTATCCCGAGGATGCCAAGACCAACTACATCAAGCGGCTCGTCGGCCTCCCCGGCGAGACGGTCGTGATCGCCGGGGGCGACATCTGGACAGCCCGCGGCGACGAGCCGGCGGCGATCGCCCGCAAGCCGCCTGAGCGGATGCTCGCGATGCTCCAGTGCGTGAGTGACTCGGACCACGTATCGCCCGAACTCGCGAAGGCTGGCTGGCCGACGGCCTGGGTCAACTGGTCGGCAGCCGATTCGGGCGGCTGCCAGTGGGCGACCGACGACGCCGGCCGCTCGTTCTCCGCGGCGTGCAACGGCGACAACTCGGCCACGCTCCGCTACCGCCATCTCGTGCCGGCCTTCGACGACTGGCGGACGATCCGGGCTGGCGGCCGCCCCGCAGCGCCGTCGCCCACGCCCATCAATGACTTCCAGCCCTACAACACGCAGCCCACGCGACTGCATGCCGTGGGCGACCTCGCGGTGGAATGCGCGCTCGAGACTCGCTCGACCTCCGGCCGCATCGCCTTCGACCTCGTCGAGGCCGGGGAGCAGCACCGCGTGGAGATCGACCTCGCCGACGGCCGTGCGAGCCTCGCCGTGCCCGGCGGGGCGGCGCCGGCCACCGCAGCCACGCCCGTTTACGGCCGCGGCTCGTGGCGGATCCAGTTTGCCAACGTGGACGACGAACTCTCGCTCTTCGTCGATGGCCGGCGGATCGCATTCGACGCGCCGACCGCCTGGTCGCGGCCGCTCCCCACTGAGCCGCCTGCCCTCGAGACGAAGCCCGCCACGCCGGGCTCCGCGGTCCCCAGCGATCTGGCGCCCGCGGGCATCACGGTTACCGCCGCCGACGTGCGGGTCACGGGCTTGCGCGTCCTCCGCGACCTCTTTTACATCGCCGCCGTTGACGTCGAGGGGAACGGCCGCGTGATCGAAGACGACTCGCTGGAGTTCCCGCTCACCGAGGGGCAATACCTGATGCTGGGCGACAACTCCGCTGCCAGCAAGGACAGCCGCCTCTGGCTCGACGGCCACCACGTCGACCGCCGGCTCTTGATCGGCAAGGCCCTCGTGGTCTTCTGGCCGCACGCCGTTCCCGCCTCCTGGAGCATTCCGCTGCGGTTCCGCGGCTGGGATTTGCGATTGCCCTCGTGGCCCAACTTCGGGAGGATGCGGTTCGTGCGCTAGAGTGGCCGGCGGGCCGCCCGCATCAGCTCAGCCCCGCCCCGACGGAGTGGCATGGATGTCGCTTCTGAGCGTCGAAGGCCTCGTTAAAAACTACGGTCGCCGCCGCGTTGTCGACGGTGTCGACTTCCACGTCGAGGCCGGCGAAATCGTCGGCCTGCTCGGCCCCAACGGCGCCGGCAAGACCACCAGCTTCCGCATGACCTGCGGGATCGTGATCCCCGACTCCGGCCGTGTGCTCCTCGACGACGAGGAGATCACCGACTGGCCGATGTACAAGCGGGCCCGCGACGGCGGCATGGGCTACCTCGCCCAGGAACAGAGCGTGTTTCGCAAGCTCACCGTTGAGCAGAACCTCCTAGCGATCATGGAACTGATCGGCATGGCCCCGAAGGTGCGGCGAAAGCGATGCGAGGAACTCCTCGAGCAGTTCGACATCGTGAAGATCCGCCGCTCGAAGGCACACTACATCTCGGGGGGCGAGAAGCGGCGGCTCGAGATCGCCCGCTGCCTGATCACCGAGCCGCGGATCATCCTCCTCGATGAGCCGTTCACCGGCATCGACCCCGTCACCATCCACTCGATCCAGAAGATCATTCGCGGACTTCGCGACGACGGCATCTCGATCCTGATCACCGACCACCGCGAGCGGGAGACGCTGGCGATCACCGACCGCAGTTACGTGGTTCGTGCCGGCAAGGTGCTCTGCCACGGCACAGCCGACGAAGTTCTGAACAATCCCGACGCCAAGAAGTATTACTTCGGCGAGAGCCCCGGCGTCACGGCAGCCTAGGCGGAAACAGGGCCGCCGTTACGCTGCGGTAGGCGGAGGGATCGGGGGGAGGCCGGCGAGCGTCGGCTATCCTGCCGTTGGCGAGCCGACTCATCCCGTCCCGCCGCCGGATTTCGCGAGTGCAGTCATGGGGTGTCGGGGTACGATAGGTGCTCCTCCGAGGAGACCCTCTCATGCGTCGCATCGCGTCATCGATCCTGCTCGTCTGCCTTCTCATCCTGGCGCGGCATGCCAGCGCCACCGACACCGCCGTGGCCGAGCCAGCCGTCCCGGCGATCGACCCGGCTGACGCACGCGGCCACGCCGGCGAGGAGTGCACGGTCGAGTTCACCGTCGAGTCCGCCCGCAAGCTACCCGGCAAGGCCGTCTGCTTCCTCAACTCCTGCCGCGACCACCGCGACGAGAAAAACTTCACGGTCATGATCTTCAAGGGCGGACTCGACCGTCTGAAGGCCGACGGCATTGAGAGCCCCGCCGAGCATTTCGAGAAGGCGACGATCCGTGTCCGCGGCGTGATTGAGGATCGGGATGGTCGCCCCCAGATCGTCGTCGAGGAACCCGGACAGATCACCATCGTGGAAAAGGTCGAAGAACCTGCGGCCGCGAGGGAGTGACATGAGGGCGCCTGCCCGCCGCTTCGTGCTTCCGCCGCCTCCGAGGGGCATGCCCCGACGGCTTCGCATGTGGTACGCGGTGGCAGCAGCGGTCGTGTCGGCGGTCGTGGCCGCCTCGGCGCCCTTGTGCCCGGCGACCGACGCCCAAGGGAGACCCGCCTGGCGGGTCGAGATGATCAACGACGGCGATACCGTCACCTGCCTCGACACCGAGGGGCGGCGGGTGCGGGTGCGGCTCGTGGGCATCGATGCCCCGGAACTCGACCAGCCGACGGGCCGCGAGTCGCGGGCGGCCCTCGTGGCCAAACTCGCCGGCGGCCTGGTGCAGGTGGAAGGCGACGCCCGCGACCAGCACGGCCGACTGCTCGGCACACTCCGCCTCGACGATCGCGATCTCAACCGGGAGATGGTGGCCGAGGGCTGGGCCTGGGCGTTTACGGGGTTCGCAGAGGATAGCGACCTGATCGCCGCCGAGTCAGCGGCCCGCCGGGCGCGCCGCGGCGTCTGGGCCGACCCGCAGCCGCTGCCACCGCGACAATGGCGGGAACTCCACCCGCCCCACTCGGGCCCCGGTTCGTATTGATTCCCCGGATTCGCTCCCCGCCCTTCCCCGCCACGCCTCCGCTGGTTTAGCGTCACGCCCATGAGTTCGCCGAACGACATCGTGATCACGGGCCTCGGTGTCGTCAGCCCGATCGGCATGGGCCGCCAGGCATTCTGGAGTTCCATGGTCGCCGGCAGCAGCGGCATCCGGCCGCTCACGAGCTTCGACGCCTCGGGCCTGGCAGTCCAGTTCGGCGGTCAGATCGTGGACTTCGATCCCAAGCTTGCCGTGCGGCCCCGCAAAAGCCTCAAGGTGATGAGCCGCGACATCCAGCTCGGCTTCGCCGCCACCGACCTGGCGATCGCCGACGCGGGACTCGTCCCCGGCGCCGTTGCCCCGGAGCGGTTCGGCATCGTCTTCGGCAGCGACATGATCTACGCCGACATCGAGGATCTGGAGGGTACGTACCGCCGCTCGGTCGTCGATGGCCGGTTCGACTACTCGCGCTGGGCCGAGGCCATCCAGCAGGAGGTGCATCCCCTCTGGCTCCTCAAGCACCTGCCCAACATGACGGCGTCGCACGTGGCGATCGCCCACGATGCCCGCGGCCCCAACAACTCGATCGTCCTCGGCGACGTCTCAGGACTTCTGGCGATCGCCGAGGCGGCAAGCGTCATCCGCCGCGGCTGGGCCGATGTGATGCTCGCCGGTGGCACCGGCTGCCGGCTCCATCCGACGGCGATGGTGGCCCGGGGCGCCGCCCAACTCTCGCACCGCGGCGACGACTTCGAAGCGGCTTCGCGGCCCTTCGACCTCGACCGCGACGGCCTCGTCAATAGCGAGGGCGCGGGCACGATCGTCCTGGAATCCCGCAGCCACGCCGAGCGGCGCGGGGCCACGATCCTCGGCCGGGTGCTCGCCACAGCATCTCGCTGCGAACCCCGCGCCCGGTGGCACGGGTTCAGCGGCAGTTCGCTGCGGCAGGCGCTCCGGGCGGCCCGCGAGGCGGCTGGCCTCGCGGTCACCGACGTGGGCCACGTCAACGCTCACGGCCTGTCCACCGTCGACATGGACCGCGCCGAGGCGGCCGCGATCGTCGCCGAGCTCGGCGACGTGCCGGTCACCGCGCCAAAGGCGGCCTTCGGTCATCTCGGGGCCGGTGGCGGCGTGGTCGAGCTGATGGCGAGCGTGCTTGGGCTCGAGGCGGGCGTGGTGCCAGTCACGCGGAACTACCGGACACCCGACCCTGCCTGTCCCGTCAACGTGGTGAGCGGAGAGCCGCTCGCCGGCCGCCCCGCCACCGCCATCGCGGTGAATGCCTGCACCACGGGCCAGGCTGTCGCCGTGGTGATCGCCGGGGCGTGACCTGCGAGGGTCACACCGGCGACGCTGGTAAGGATCGAATCACCACGAGCCGTTGAAGCCGAACGACAAGCCGTTGGCGAAGGTCTGTCCGCCGGTGTTGATCACGCCGGTACTACGCTGGTCGAGGTTGAACTGCTTGATCGAGGAGGCAATGCCTGCCACCCAGAGAAAGTCGTAGCCGACCTGGAGCGAAAAGTTGGGCTTGATTTGCCAGCCGGCTAGGAGCGTCAGGTCGCCGATGAAGCCGGCCGTCGTTTGGTTGGCAGATTGCGTGAACGAGAAGGCACCCTGGGCAAAGGGCTGCCCGTCAGGCCGCGTGGGCGAGCCGGTGGTGTTGATGCCGTAGGCCTCCTGGCTCATGCTGTCGAACGCGATGCAGGGCGCGGCACGCCCGCGGAGGCCCCAGTAGTAGAACTCGCTCTGGCTGATGAGTTCGCCGCCGATGTTGAGGCCCAAGAGCCAGTTGTCCGTGTTGATCACGTAGTCGCCGCCAAACTGCGTGCCAGACGGTGTCCCGGCCACGGGATTACTGCTCAGGATTCGGAAGTACTCGGTGGTATTCGCCAGCCGAATGCCCGTGATCAGCGCGGGGAGCCAGCCGCGTTCGGCATGCCGAATCCAGTTGCCGCCCGGCGACATCACCATCTGATCGCGGCCGAGCCGGCGGCGGAGTTTGTAGTTCCACTCCCAGCTGTTGAGGTCGGAGCGGAACCAGGTGTCGTAGGTACCAGCACCGTTGAAACCAGGGGCATTGTAACCCATGGGGGTTTCAAAGCCTCGGCCACCGAGGGAGTTGAAGCCAGAGTGATTGCTCCAGGCCAGGCCGCCGTAGTAGACGAACTCGAAGGCCCGATCCCGGTCGAGGTAGTCGCGACCAAGCGACTTGCCGATCGTCACCCGGGCACCCGGCGCGACGTTGAACGGATTCGCCCACGTCGTGTACTGGGGAAACTTAAAGCCCAATCGATAGGGCAGCGGAACGGTGTCCGTGGCGATCGGTGTGCGAATCTCGCGGCTGCGTTCCATCCACAGCGATTCGCCGCCGACATACCAGCCGCCGTTCCAGAACCAGCGGCCGGAACTCGCCTCGAAGGGCATCTCATCGACGTTGAAGTCGTCCATCAGCATGCCGTCGAGGCCCTGCGACGAGACGTCGAGCACCCGGGGCTCGCCGGCCGACTCGGCCACCGATTCGATGATCGGGGGACCTGAATCATTGACCATGGCACCGTCGGCGAGGATCGATTCGACCTCTCCCGAGATCGACCCACCGGCGTCGGGATCGAGCATGATCCGGTCGTCGATGATCATGGCCTCGGGGGCCGCGTCACTGGCATCGGACAGAACCGCCGGCATGGCGGCGGGATCGATCCCGTCAGCGGCATGCAGCCCCTGTGAGCACACGCTGCCCCAGGCTGTCATGGTTGCGAGAACGATCAGTCGGTACTTCAGGCGAGTGGTCACGGTCGGCCTCTCTCGGTGGCGGTTCGATCGGATGCGGAATAACCATCACGATCGACAGGTTCATCGTCCTCGGCACGACCGCTTCCACAGTAAATTTCCGCAGGGTCGTTCATTGCTTGCCTCATTTACCAGGGATCCCGCCCTTTCTCTTCCCAGCCGGCCAAGAGCCGCTGGCCCTCCAACCGGAACATCCCATTCGACCGCGTCACAGGAGGCTGCGGTCATCGGGAGGGGTGGCTCGATTCGATGACAGGGGCACCATGGCACCCACGACACTCACGCGGCAGCACCTCTTGCTCGCCGGCCTGCTCTTGTTCTTCGCGGGCATCCAGTTCCGGATGGTCCAGTCGTTCACGCTCAACGAGAAGTCGAGCACGTTCGTCGCGGCGCGCATGGGGGCCGGTCCGCAGGCCGCTGCCTGGCAGTCAGCTCCGCTCCGCAAGGTTGTGGAACCGCCGCGGTGGCTGGGGCTCGCGCTGATGTCGGCCGGCGCGGTGCTGACAGTCAAGAGCCTGTCAATGCGCGGCTCCGCCTGACGGTCACGCACGTGCCGATAGCCAACCCTCTCCTCCGTAGCCCGTCAGTCGTCGTCGCCCGGCGACGCCTGCTCGTCGGCGAAGGGGTTGAGGATGCAGGCCTCCTCGCCAAGGACGTCTTCCTCGTCAGGGTCGCAGACGAGAGCAAGCAGGGCGTTTTTCTCGCTCTCGGAAATCTCGGCCCGACGAAAACTCCGCAGGATCTCGGGCACGGGATCGGCGAGCGACCCGTCCAGCTCGATCCTGACGCGACCGTGCACGAGGCCGCGACGGCCAGCGAACAACTCGCAGAGCGAGACAAGATCTTCCCGGTTCATGCGCGTACCTTCCTAGTGGCGGACGGAACTGACAACTCTACGGCGGTCGCCGGAGAAAAGTTCGCCTCGCGTGGCCGCCGGGCCGTGGAGCGAATGGACGAGTGGACACATGGCAGCGGCCTTACACGTACGAGGTGATTCCCATGGAAGCGACACGAACGAGGGTTTCCCCGGCGATCGACTGCCTCGTGACGGGCGGCACCGGCCTCGTGGGCAACAACGTGATCCGGATGCTCGTGGACCAGGGCCGCCGGGTGCGGACGCTCGTCCGAGAACGGTCTGGCGACCGCGAGTTGGCCGGCGTCGACGTGGAACGGACCGTTGGCGACGTGACCGATCCGGAGGCCGTCCGGCAGGCCGTTGCCGGGGCCCGTGTGGTGATCCACTCGGCGGCGATGGTGCACGTCGGCTGGCGACGGCTCGCTGACATGCGTCGGGTGAACGTCGAGGGCACCCGCCTCGTTGCCGAAGCAGCCCGACGGGAAGGGGCAAGGCTCGTCCACGTGTCGAGCGTCAACGCCCTGGGCTTGACCGGCAACGCCACCCCTGCCGACGAGGAGATTCCGTTCGGCAACACGATCGAATGCCCCTACGTGGTCACCAAGCGCGAGGCCGAGCAGGTCGTCCTCGACGAGGTGGCCCGCGGCCTCGATGCGGTGATCGTCAATCCCGTTTTCATGCTCGGTCCCTGGGACTGGAAGCCTTCAAGTGGCCGGATGCTCATGGAGGTGGCAGCGGGGCGAGGGTTGCTCGCGCCCCCCGGCTCCCAGCACTTCGGCGACTCCCGCGACATCGCGGCCGGGATCGTCGCGGCGATGGGGAAAGGGAAGCCGGGCCGCCGTTACATCCTCGGCGGCCACCATCTTCGGTTCATCGACGCCTGGACGCTGTTTGCCCAGGTGTCCGGCTGCCGCCCTCCCCGGGGCGAGGCACCGCTCCGCGTGGTACGGTTCGCGGGCCGCGTGGGAGACCTGATCTCCGGTTGGGTCGGCCGCGAGGGGCCGCTCAACTCGGCCGCCGCGAGCATGTCGCTGTTGTGCCAGCACTACTCCAGCGACCGGGCCATCTCAGAGCTGGGCTACTCGATCCGCCCACTGGAGGAGTCAGTCGAGACGGCCTGGCGGTGGTTCATCGACAACGGCTACGCCAAGCCATCGAAGAGCCCGACGCGAAGGAGGGCGTCTTAAGCCGCGGAAAGCCAAAAATGGGCGATATAGGACTCGAACCTATGACCCCCAGCTTGTCGAGCTGGTGCTCTAACCAACTGAGCTAATCGCCCGCGGGTGCACTTTGTGCATGATGAGTCTCGCGCCCAAACTGGGGCGAGTCAAGCGACGACAAGCCGGGCGGCGGGAAACCACCATCTCCGCTTGTCGCCCGCTCGAGAGGGCGGATACGCTCGGGATCTCACCCAAAAAACATCCTTGCAGCGGCTTTCTGCACCATGCTCAACGTTCGCCTCTCCGACGGCACGGTTCGCCAGTGTGAGTCTCCCGCCCGCGTCACCGACGTCATCGGGGCCGGATCGACCGGCCCAAGCAGCCCGAAGGAGGGTCGTGGCCGCCCGATCGCGGCGGTGCTCGACGGCAAGACCGTGGGCCTCGACGCCCCGCTCCCAGCCACCGGTACGGTCGATCTGGAGCCCCTCTATGCGGGTGATGCCCGGGCACTCCCGGTGATGCGGCACTCCGCGGCCCACGTCATGGCCCGCGCGGTGATGCGACTGTTCGAGGGCGTCGAACTCGCCTTCGGGCCCACGGTTGGCGAAGGGTTTTATTACGACATGCGGGCGTCCCGCCCGATCACCGACGAGGATCTCCCGGCCATCGAGGCCGAGATGAAGCGGATCATCGAGGCCGACGAGGCCTTTGAGCGGGTCGAGGTGCCGCGGGAGAAAGCGGTGGAGATCGTCCGCGGTCTCAACCAGCCGCTCAAGGCCGAGCACATCGAAACGGGCCTCGCCGCACATCCCTCCCTCTCCTTCTACCGCCAGGGCGAGTTTGTCGACCTCTGCCGTGGGCCCCACGTGCCGGGCCCGGGCTGCATCGGCGCCTTCAAGCTCACCAACATCGCCGGCGCCTACTGGAAGGGCGACGCCAACAACGCCCAGCTCCAAAGGCTCTACGGCACCGCCTGGTTCTCGCAGGCCGACCTCGACGCGCATCTGGTGGCCCTGGAAGAAGCCCGCCGCCGCGACCACCGACTGCTTGGCAAGCAGCTCGATCTCTTCACCACCAGCCCACTGGTCGGGTCGGGGCTCATACTCTGGATGCCGAAGGGCGCCGTCCTCCGCGGCACCCTCGAGAGTTTCGTGCGGGAAGAGCTCGCCGCCCGCGGCTATCAGCCGGTCTACACGCCCCACATCGGCAAGGTCGATCTCTACAAGATCTCGGGCCACTATCCCTACTACGCCGACAGCCAGTTCAAGCCGATCGTCATGAGCGACGACGAGCAGTATCTGCTCAAGCCCATGAACTGCCCGCACCACACGATGATCTACAAGGCGCGGCCGCACAGCTATAAGGACCTTCCCTTGCGACTGGCCGAGTTCGGCACGGTCTACCGCTACGAGCAGTCGGGCGAGCTCGGCGGCATGACGCGGGTGCGGGGCTTCACGCAGGACGACGCCCACATCTTCTGCACCCACGAGCAGGTGGAGCAGGAGGTGGAGGGCTGCATCAACTTCACACTGAAAGTCCTCGAGAGCTTGGCCTTCGACAACTTCCGGGTCCGTCTCGGGTTCCGCGATCCGGCGAGCGACAAGTACGTGGGGCCGCCCGAGCGGTGGGACGAGGCCGAGACGGCCATCGAGCGGGTGGCCCGGCGAATGAACCTTCCCGGTTGCGAGCCCGAGCCGGGCGAGGCGGCCTTCTATGGCCCGAAGATCGACTTCGTGATCAACGACTCGCTCGGCCGCGAGTGGCAACTCGGCACGGTGCAACTCGACTACAACCTGCCAAGTGCCGAGCGATTCGACCTCGAATACATCGGGGCCGACAACGCCAAGCACCAGCCGGTGATGATCCACCGGGCGCCGCTGGGGAGCATGGAACGCTTCGTGGGAGTGCTCATTGAGCACTTCGCGGGCGCCTTCCCGCTCTGGCTGGCGCCCGAGCAGGTGCGGGTGATTCCCGTGAGCGAGAAGAGTGAGGGCTACGCCCAGCAGGTGAAGGCCCGGCTCGAGGCCGCTGGCCTTCGGGTCGGCGTCGATCTCGCGGCGGAAAAGCTCGGGGCCAAGATCCGCACGGCCCAACTGGAACTGATCCCGATGATGGTCGTCTGCGGCCCGCGGGACGAGGCGGCCGGCACGGTGAGCCTCCGCGACCGCGTGGACGGCGACCTCGGTGCCATGACCCTGGAGGCGGCGGTCGAGCGGCTGCGCGACGAAAATGCCCGGCGGGCGGTCCGCCATCGTCCCAAGCCTTTAGCGATCGGCGGATCGCAGGCTCTGGCGGCCGATTACTGAGACCCGCGGCCACCGGGCCGACGATGCCATGCCTCGTTTTGCCCTGCTCGAACACACCGGGGCCCCAGACGATCCGACAGGCCGGCACGTCGATCTGCTGGTGGAGGATGGCGACCAGTGCCGCACCTGGCGGCTGGCCGACCTGCCGCATGCTGATGGGCCCGCCGTCACGGCCGTGGAAATCGCCCCTCACCGCCTGGCGTGGCTCGACCACCTCGACGGGCCCGTCTCGGACGGCCGTGGCCACGCCCGCCTGATCGATTCGGGCACATGCCGAATGGTGACGCACCAAGGCGACGCCGTGATCCAGATCGAGAGCGGTGCCACGGCCGTTTTCCTGAGAATTCGCGACGGCATGTGCGCCGCCACGCGAGAGCAGCCTGAACGGCCATTCTGAGCCCTGGCTGATTTCATCAGAAATGCGCTGTTTCACCGGAAATGCGAAACACATTCGCAACTCTAGGGAAATCATTTCGCCAATCTTGCGAATTCTTTCACCAATGTTGCGAATTTCGACATTGTTTAGACCTGATGAGCGACACTCTTTAGGGGGGACTCTGAAAAACAGAAATCGGCGTTTTGCACGAACAAAATCGGATTGGCGGTCTTGCGCCGCCCAAAAATCACCAGATTGGTGAGCCTCGGCGCGCCGTTTGCATTTCCCTCTTTCGTCGGCGGCCGTGACTCCGCCGAGGGAAATCAACCAAGGAATACAACCATGGCTACTCGTCGCGTCGGTCTTGCCTTTCTTGCCGTGCTCGCACTTGCGATTCAAGCATCCGCGGGTATCTACGTCCCGCCGCAGGCAGCAGATATCAGCGGGACCACGCCCTCCGGGCTTTCCTGGTCGGCCGTCGCCACCGGAACGGCCCTTCCTATTCGCACCAGTGCCACCAGTGCCTTTAACGGACAGCCCGGTGCCGTCGCCTACTTCAACACGCTGACGGGCCAGTTGCAGGTCGACCCCAAGGGACTCAACCTCAACTCGATGATCATCACGTACACCACCGGCACGTTAAACATCAGTGGCACCACCCCTGGCCCGTTCACCTACGCAACTGGCACCGGCGCGAACGCGTACTCGCCGTTGACCGGCACACCCAAAACGTTCCCCGCCAAAGACCCCACGACTGCCGGCCTTGCCCCGACCACGTTTCCCGCCCGCGTCGGTACCACTATCGGAGCTCCCCTGGCAGCGTCCCTGGCCACCACGGGCGACGTCGGCAACATTGCCTCCACCTCAGGCTTCTGGGATCTGGGATGGAGTTTCCCGCCGAATCTCGTGAACTCGGGCAGCGTCTCGGCGATGGTCATCAGCAACTTCAAGACGATCAACCAGAACTCGAATGCCAACGCCAACATCCTCGGCTACGGACTCGGATCTGCGACGTTCCAGTACGGGATCAATGGTGCCACTGGCACCCAGGTCGGTGCCGTGATCCCGGTGGTGCCGGAGCCTTCGACCTACGCTCTGCTCGGAGCCGCCTCGCTCGCCATCGGTGCCATCTGCCGGCGACGCAGTGGCACGAATGCCGCCGACGTCGGCTGACAGTTCCGCCGAGTTTGAGGAATCGATTCCTTGACCAGAGAAGTTCCCATGATTGTCGTTGCGATCGGTGTGACGTCTGAGGAGATCCGGCCGAAGCGCTAGCCCGTCACGGGGCTATGAAGCGGATTCGCAAAGCCCTTCCACGGTAGACTGGGGCGGCAGGCCAAACGGGCCTGCCGCCCCTTTCCCGTTTTCAGCCCGGTAGGTGCCTGCATGAAACCCCGCGAAGTGCTCGCGATGTGCCGCGAGAAGGAAGTCAAGGCCGTTGACCTGCGGTTCACCGACTTCCTCGGGGCCTGGCAGCACTTCACGATCCCCGTTGCCAAGCTCGAGGAAGACACCTTCTCCGCCGGCCTCGGTTTCGACGGCTCGAGCATCCGCGGCTGGCAGGCGATCAACGAGAGCGACATGCTGCTCGTGCCCGAACCCACGACCGCCTTTGTTGACCCGTTCGCCTCGATCCCCACGCTCGTAATGATCTGCATGGTGCAGGATCCGATCACGAGGGAAGACTATTCCCGCGACCCGCGCAACATCGCCCGCAAGGCGGTCAACTACTTAAAGTCCACCGGCATTGCCGACACCTGCTTCATCGGCCCCGAGGCCGAGTTCTTCGTGTTCGACGACGTCCGCTTCGACCAAAACGCCCATGAGGGCTACTTCCACCTCGATTCGTGCGAGGCCGAGTGGAACCGGGGCCGCGCCGAGGGACCAAACCTCGGCTACAAGCTCCGGCACAAGGAGGGCTACTTCCCTTGCGCCCCATCCGATCAGCTGATGGACGTCCGCAACGAGATGATGCAGACGATGATCCACTGCGGGATCGACGTCGAGGCCCAGCACCACGAAGTGGCCACGGCGGGCCAGTGCGAGATCGACATGCGGTTTCAGGAACTCGTCCGCATGGCCGATCAGATGTGCCTCTACAAATACATCGTGCGGAACGTCGCCCGCCGGCACGGCAAGACGGCCACCTTCATGCCCAAGCCGATCTTCGGCGACAACGGCTCCGGCATGCACACCCACATCTCGCTCTGGAAGGAAGGCCACCCGCTGTTCGCCGGCACGGGCTACGCCGGCCTCTCCGAGATGGCCCTCCACGCCATAGGCGGCATCCTCCGCCACGCCCCGGCGATCCTCGCGATCTCGAATCCCACCACCAACAGCTACAAGCGGCTCGTGCCCGGCTACGAGGCCCCAGTCAACCTCGCCTACTCGCAGCGAAACCGCTCGGCCAGCTGCCGGATCCCGATGTATTCGGCGAGCCCGAAAACAAAGCGGGTGGAGTTCCGCTGCCCCGACCCGACCTGCAATCCATACCTCGCCTTCTCGGCGATCCTGCTGGCAGCGATCGACGGCATCCAAAACAAGAACCACCCGGGCGAGCCGCTCGACCGCGACATCTACGACATGCCGCCGGAGGAACTGAAGCACGTGCCCAAGGCCCCGGCCTCGCTCGACGAGGCCTGCGACGCTCTGGAGCGAGACAGCGGCTTCTTGCTTCGTGGCGACGTGTTCACCGACGACGTGATCGCGACGTGGCTGAAGTGGAAGCGGCAGCGAGAGATCGACCCGATGCGGCTCCGGCCGCATCCGTATGAGTTCTGCCTGTACTTTGACGCCTGACGAGCCCTCCACGAGCAACGGATTGATGAAGCCCGCGGTTGGACGGTGACTCCGGCCGCCATCCCCTCGCTGGCGCTCGGGGCTTGCTGAGTGCGTCCAGCGAGGTATCAGCGAGGGGCTGCCCGTGCCCGGGAGCCGGCGTTGCTGGCCAGCAAAGCCAGGATGGCGAAGCGCAGCCAGCATCGAGTGAGCGAAGGGCAGGATGCCCGGAGCGAACGTCCGGCGACGGGCATGGGCAGCCCCGAGCGGCGGCCGACGCCGGTGAGGCACAGGTTGAAAACCTGTGCTACGGGTTTGTCATCACGAAGCCCACGTCGTCGTTGCCGTCCGGGGCTGAATCTCGCCACGGCGGAGGCCCGCCGTCGTCGCCGCCGTCGGGCCCGATCGAATAGACCGAGAGCCCATCGTCACCCCGCTTCATCACGAGCGGCTTGCCGCCCTCGGCAAACGGGTCCGCAGGCAGCATGAATGGCGGCGTGTCCCCGAACGCTGCCGGCTCGAGCGGGAGCACGCCGGTCGCCAGCCGCTGCTTCGTGGCCGCCACGAGTACCGTGGCCGCGCGGTGCGCCGTTTCACTGCGAGCGCGGGCCTGAAACACACTGCTGAGTGCGGGAACCATCATCCGGGAGAGCATCCCGGGCGGATGCTCGAGCAGATTCTTTTCCAGGGTCTCAGCCTCTCGCTTCATCTGCGGGTAGTCCGTGCGTTCCTCACGGCGGGCCGCCAGTTGCTCAAAGCTTCGCATCAGCCGCCGGTATCCGTCGAGGTCGCCCGGCAGGAAAAACACCCGGAAGATCGGGCCGACGTCGCAGACCTTGGACACCTTGTCCGCCTGATCAGGACCGAAAACCTCGCTCGACGCCATCCGTCCATCAGCGAATCCCGCGAAGCTCGCGAGTCCAAACGCCTCCTCGCCATAGAGCGCTGGCAGGAGGTCGAGCGGGCGGCCTACGAGATCGCGGACCTCCGGCGAATCGAGGAGCGGCGCGTCGGCGGCGGCCAACCGTGGCAGCAGGTCGGCGAGTTCCGCCAGGGCGACGTGATCGAGGGCGTTGCCCACGAGATACGACACCAGGATCGGCTCCGCTGCCGCATGACGGCCGAGTCGCTGAATCCGGACGATGTCGGCCAATGCGTCGGCGTGCCGCCCCTCGGCCGCAGCCCGCCGCGCGGCAAGGGCCAGAAGCCGGCTCTCACTCCGGATCATCTGGACTTCCGAGAGGATCATGGCCATCGACGGCCGGCTCCAGTCGCGGGTGAAGCGACAGGCGTCGCGGTCGGCAGCGCGGCGGATCAGTTCCAGCGTCGCCGCATGACGGGCGAGAAACATCGTGACCGCCTCTCGCATTACGTCGCCGGTTGGATCGATCGGCGAATCCTCGGCGCCAAACTCTTTGTCGGCCACGATCGCCGCACCGGCCTGCAGGTGCAGGGGCGCAGCGTTCTCGTCGTCGGCCACGATCGGCGGCAGGTTCCCCTGTATCAGGCTCGCGGCCTCGAGCCGCAAGTACGGAGCCTGGGCGACGACCGCGTTGTCGAGGATCAGGAGCACACCCGCGGTCACGGCCGCGGCGATCGTAGCCAGCGCGATGAGGCCGATGAGCGGCCAGCGGGCGGCCGGCGGCTCGCCCCCGTCGCGCGGCGTAAGGCCGGCCCGCACGATCCACGCGCCGCCGATCACGAGCGACAAGAGCACCGTGATCACCTGCGGAAACCAGTTTGGATGGATCCGCATCCCGAACGCGAGCCACCACGCTGCCGCCACGACGGGGAGCAGCGTGATCACGGGCAGGGCGGCCCCCACCGCCGCGAGGAGGGCCTTGAGCCAGCCCCGCTCCACCCTGGCCGCCGCCGCCGTGCAGGCCGCCGTCCAGAGCAGCCCCGCTGCCCCGGCGAACAGAAAAAACAAACCATGTCCCATCAGGGAGCCTCCACGATCAGCCCGGGGACGTGCGAGAAATGTTCATGGTAAGCAACGATCCGGCCGCCGTTCTCCAACGCGGCGGCCGCGATCCAGATGTCGTTGGTGGGAATAGGCGTCCCATGCCGACGCAGCGTTGCCACCAACGCCCCGTATCGCTCCGCCACGTTGTCGGTGATATCGATCAGACTGACGCCGGGCTGCCGCCGAAACTGGCCCAAGAGGGCCACGTTCTCCGCGGCCCGCGAACCCGCATGAAAACCGGCATGGAGCTCACCGAGGACGGTGGCCGGGATGCATACTTCGTCAGCGTGCTCGAGCAGGGTCTGAAGCGGCGTGTGGCCCCGCATAAGCCGGCTGTAGCCGCTTGTGTCGAGGCACAGGCGGATCACTGCCAGACCTCCTCGTCGAGCCGTTCAAGCTGCCCAACTGCCTCGTCAAACGCGGCTGCCTCGTCGGAAGTCCAACGCCCACCGAACGCCGTCAGGTCTCGCTTTGGTCCGGTGGGCCGAGTGATCCCGGTGACCTCTTCCAACAGGCGGACCACGGTCTGATTCAGGCTGCTTCCCGTACGACTCGCGAGCTGCCGCAGCCTGGCTTCGACCGATTCAGGGAGGTTGCGGACAGTGATTTGAGGCATAAATGAATCCAGAATGCCTGCATTTTAGCATGCATTAAGCAATCGCTCAAAACCTTCGGTTTCCAGCCTGCCACACCCGCCCTATTCTGGAAGCATCTCCGGGCCGTGATGCCCGCCTTGCGCACTGGAGCCACCATGGCAGACGCCGAACCCACCGATATCCTCGCCGCCACCGCCCCCAAGCCCTCCGCCGTGGAGCTGACCAAGTCTGCGAGCAACTATCTCGCGGGCGACATCGCCAAGGAACTCACCGACGGTGCCGCCGGTTTCGGCAAGGGCTCGATCCAGCTGCTCAAGAACCACGGCACCTACCAACAGGACGACCGCGAGACCCGGAAGAAGTCGGCCGACGGCAAGAAGAGCGAGCGGCAGGTCTCGTTCATGATCCGCACCTGCGTGCCCGGCGGCAAGCTGACGGCGGCGCAGCTGCTCTCGGCGATCGACCTGGGCGACGAGGTGGGCAACGGCACGATCCGGCTCACCACCCGGCAGGCGATCCAGCACCACGGGGTGGTGAAGGGGGATCTCAAGCCCTTCATGCGGCGGATCCACGACGTCCAGATGTCCTCGCTGGCCGCCTGCGGCGACGTCGAGCGGAACATCATGTGCTGCCCGGCCCCGATCCACGGCAACCCGGTTCGCGACGAGATGCAGGCCAAGGTGGACGAACTGGCCAAACACCTCGCCCCGCGGACGCGGGCCTACTACGAGATCTGGCTGACCGACCCCGACACGGGCGAGAAGACGCTTGCCGGGGGCACCTCGGCCGACAAAGACGTAGAGCCTATCTACGGCCCCACCTACCTGCCGAGGAAGTTCAAGACGGCCTTCGCACTTCCTGAGGACAACTGCACTGACGTCTACGCCAACGACCTCGGCTTTCTCGTCGTCCACGAGAACGGGAAAATCCTCGGCTACAACGTGCTGGCGGGCGGCGGGATGGGCGTGACGCCGAGTGCCGCCAAGACCTTTCCTGCCCTCGGCAAGCGGCTCGGCTTCGTGCCCCCGGAAGACGTGTGCGCGATTGCCGAGGCGATCATCAAGGTGCAGCGGGACTTCGGCAACCGCTCCGACCGCAAGACGGCCCGCCTCAAGTACACGATCCACACGATGGGCCTCGAGGCCTTCCGCACGAAGGTCGAGGAGTATTTCGGCAAGCCGCTGGCCCCCTGCCATCCGGCCGATGTCCACGGCTTCGACGACCACATCGGCTGGTTCGAGCAGGGGGACGGAAAGTATTTCTATGGGCTCAACGTCGAAAACGGCCGGGTGCACGACACCGGCGACTTCCGGCTCAAGACGGCGCTGCGGCGGATCCTGCACGACATCAAGCTGGGCGTGCGGATCACGGCGCACCAGAGCCTGCTGTTCACCGACCTCGCCATCACCGACCGCGAACGGATCGTGAAGATCCTCCACGACCACGGCGTGAAGATCTCCGAGGAGATCTCCACCTTGCGCCGCTGGAGCATGGCCTGCGTGGCCCTGCCCACCTGCGGCCTGGCCGTGGCCGAGAGCGAGCGGGTGCTGCCCGGGCTCATCGACTCGCTCGAGCCCGAGGTCGCGAAGCTCGGCCTCGCCCACGACGCCTTCACGGTGCGGATGACCGGCTGCCCCAACGCCTGCGCCCGCCCCTACAACTCCGACATCGGCATCGTCGGCCGGACCCTCGGCAAGTACACGATCTTTCTCGGCGGCCGCCTGCTCGGCGACCGGCTCAACGAGCAGTACAAGGACGTCGTCCCCTTCGAGGATCTGTCCAAGGAGATCACGGCCGTGCTCACCTGCTACAAGGCCGAACGGAAGGCCGGCGAGACGCTTGGCGACTTCTGCCACCGCAAGGGCGTCGATGGTGTCCGCACCTGGGCTGACCAGTGGCTTGCCGGCGCCCGCGGCCACGGCTGACCGTCGCCCCTCCCCCGAAAGCCCGGTCTCGCGCCATGCGGCATCGAAGCTCGATCGTGGCCCTCGTGGTCGCAGCCGCGCTGGCGGCGACGGCAGGCGCCGAAACGCCACCCGCCGAAGTTCTCGACGTCGCCCCGGTCTGGGCAGGCCATCCCGTCGGATTCTCGTTGCTCACCGTAAGCGACCGGCAGTTGGTCGGATTCTACAACGCCGACCGCCGACTCACCGTGGCGGTGCGGTCGCTCGGCGAGAAGGGCTGGACGTTCGTGCCGCTTCCCAGGCACACCGGCTGGGACAGCCACAACTCCATCGTGATGGCAGTCGACCGCGACGGTTTCGTGCACCTCGCAGCCGACATGCATGCCTCGCCGCTCGTCTCCTTCCGCTCGCGTCACCCGCTGAGTGAGCCGTTCACCGCCGACTCGTTCGAGCCGATGCACCGCATGATCGGCGACCAGGAGAGCCGCGTCACGTATCCCAGGTTTCTCCACGATGCCGCCGGCGATCTCGTGTTCATGTATCGGCACGGCTCGAGCGGCAATGGCGATCAGATCCTCAACCGGTACGACGCCACAACCCGGCAGTGGCGTCGGCTCCTCGACCAGCCGCTCACGTGCGGAAGGGCCGGCGACGCGACGATGAACGCCTACTTCCACGGACCGGTCCACGGCCCCGACGGCTTCTTCCATCTCGCCTGGGTGTGGCGCGACACCCCCGACTGCGGCACCTGCCACGACGTCTGCTACGCCCGGAGTCGCGATCTCGTCTCCTGGGAGCGGAGCGACGGCACGCCGCTCGGGCTACCGATCACGGCGGCCACCTGCGAGGTCATCGATCCGGTTCCGGCGGGCGGGGGGCTGCTCAATGGCCTTGTGCGAATCGGCTTCGACGCGGCCCACCGTCCCGTGCTCTCCTATCACAAGTACGACGATACGGGCCGTTCGCAGATCTTCACCGCGCGGCTCGAGGATGGCCGCTGGCGGATTCGGCAGACGAGCGATTGGTTGGAACGCATCGCGTTTTCAGGCCGCGGCTCGATCGGCCTCGAGGCTTCCGTGGGGTCGGTGACGCTGGCCGACGACGGCACGCTGCTCCTGGATCACCGTACCCCGACCGAGAGCGGCACCTGGCGGCTCGACCCCGACACGCTTGCGGCCGTGGGGATCGCCGCTCCGCGACGCCGCACGCCCGCACCGCTCGGCCGCGTCGAATCGCCGTGGCCCGGAATGCAGGTCCGCTGGCAGAGCGACTCGGGCGTCCCGCCGCCTGGCCGACGATTCATGCTTCGCTGGGAGACCCTCGGCCCCAACCGCGACAGGCCACGGCCCGAGCCCCTGCCACCGCCGAACATGCTCCGGGTGATCGAGGTCGCCGACTGAGACGCCGGTGCCTCCGTGAGTGCCTGGCGAGCGACACCGATCGAAGGCGGCACAGGTTGAAAACCTGTGCTACGGTGGAAGGCCTATGACTCAGGCCGGGAGGTCGTCCCACATCGGGCACCAGAGCGGCGTCCGGGGGAAGAGCTGCCCGGCGAGCTTCTGCGCCATCTGCGTAGAGGGCTCCATGCGGCCGGCGGCCACCGCCTCGACCGGATCGCACTGGCCAAGCAGCAACCGCCCCAACTCATCGTCGGAAAGCCGCAGGTAGCTGCGGCCCACCCGCCCCGGATGCACCGTTGCCTCGCGCGGCTCCTTGGCATCGACGATGATCGAGCCGCGGAACGAGGGGGCATCGAGCCCGAGTTCCACCGTCTCCTTGATCTCGGCGGCGACCACGCGGGCCGCCACTGCCGGCGTCTGGGCCGAGAGCAGGTCGAGCGGCCGGAAGACCTTGGCGACGATCATCCGATCGCCCCCCTGCACGAGGCTCATCCCACCGGCCACGGCCTCGTGGAGCGGATCGGCAGCGCTCGACTCGTAGACGATCTCCTGGCGGTCGTTCTCGATCGCCTCGGCGCAAACTCTGGCGAGGATCTCTCGCTCCAGGCCGGCGAACTCGGGGTCGGCCATGACCTCGAGCACGCGGTTGCCCGCCTGGATGCAGTAGCCGACGATCCGGGCGTTCGATTCGTGCAGCTCATAGCGGTCTTGGCCGACGAGCGCGACGATGATCGAGTCAAAAGCGCCACGGCTCACCAGCCACCGGCAGTAGTTCTCGCTGCGGTCGATCGGGCCGATGAACCGCGAGACATTCTGCTTGTAGATCCGCAAGATCGCCGGCAGCTCGACGTGCCGCCACTGCCGCATCGTCACCGCCTCGCCGTCGCGCTGTGGCGACTCGAGGAGTCGCGCCAGGATGTCGGTCGGCCGACCGGGCGTCGCGGAATCACGACCGAGAACGCTCCAGCCGAGTTCGTGAAACGAGGGTGCGATGCGGGTCCGCGAGAAGGCCACGGCCGCCCCCGACTGCCGGATGCGGTCTTCGGCTGCACGGACGAGCCGCTGGCCGTGACCGGCACCGCGGCACTCGGGTAGCACGGCGACGCGATCGAGCACCGCGCCGCGGACGACGGCCGAACCGACCATCAACTCACGGGGCACGATCTCGACGTGTCCGACGATGCGGCCGGAGAGCCTGGCCACGAGCCTGTTGGCCGAATCGTGCTCGGGATGATCGACGGCCGCGTGGAACTCAGCCCGCGACGGGGGCGCGGGCAGGCCCGCGAGGAGTTGCAGGATTTCGCTCTGGTCACCGGCCCGAGCGGGAGCCACCTGGCACTCCTCGAGCATCCAGGCCGGGGGCTTGAGCGGCAGCACCGGGTGATGGGGCATGTGGTGAATCGCGGGCCGCTTTGCGATCGGACGCCGTGAGACAACCGTGCCGGACGGTCGAATTTCGACGGTTTCGACAACCGCTGCCGGCCGTTTCGGTCGCTGGTCGGCCACTGCGGCCTGCGGCTCCCGATCCGTTCCCTCGGCGATTTTGACGGCAGCGGCCGGCTTGGCGGCGGCCGGTTCGGCGGCGGCTTTGCGGGTGGCTGGCCGGGCCTCAGTCTGGGTGGCGGCACGAATCTTCAGGCGACTCTTCTTCGCCTGTCGCGCCGTGGCAGCCACAGCACGCTCGCGGGCTGCAGGCCGCGATGACCGCCGAGGACGCACGACAACAGTGCCCACCGATAGGCCCACCGACGACACGCCACTGCGTGTCCCCGACGCGGGCCGCCTTCTCGGGAAACGATCCACCCGATGCATGATGCCTCCTTTCCCTGGAGCCGCATTCAAACCAGTCCGTTGGCGAACAATCTATGCGGGCCCTGCACCGTTTTCCAGTAGCAGGAAGCTTTTCACTTCGTTTTCCGGGAAAAAACACCAAGGAACTTCTCGCGATCTCAGGACAGTGCGCGCCTTCGCGGCAGCGGCGCACCCTGTCATGCCCGCCTCCGCCGCCAGCCGTTCTCCCTCGAGCCGCGCAGCGAGCCGCTCGTTGATCGCGCGGATCTCTTGGCACCTCCGCCGCGCCAGCGTGACGGTGGGATGCGTCTCGATCCAGCGGTGCTTGGCGGCGAGTTGTTCGCGGACGCTCTCGGGCTGCGACGCATGCGGCTCAAGGTGCCGCTCGGGGTGGTAGCGAAGGTCGCGGAGCGTGGCCCGGGCCGCCAGCAGGGCTGCGGCTGGGTCGTCGGTCTCGAGCGTGGGAAAGGCCGCGGCGAGCGGCAGACGGAGCGTGCCCGACACCACGGCATGCCGTGGTGGGTCGGAGCCGACCAACCGCCGAACCACGTCGTCGGTGATCGTGTCATAGGCAGCGCCCCCGATGCCGTGCACGAAGACGTCGGCCACCAGCAGCCGCGAGACGAGCGTGGTCACGATCGCCCGCGGACGGAGGCGGATCGCATGCTCCTCCATTCGCGATAGGGCATCGACCCACTTCGACGGCGAGGTGTCGAGGCCGATCGGCAGTTCGATGCGGAGCGTCTCCATGTCCGACAGCGCCAGGATTCCGGGCGTTGACGTGTTGGCGAACACGCGGCGGCGGCGGGGATCCTCCCGCGACCACATCCACCAGGGCACTTCGATCCACTCGCCTGCCGAGTCGTGTCGCACGGCGAGGTCGGGCATCGGCCGGCCCTGACCGCGGACCCGCCGCGCCCGGCGGTAGTCGGCGAGCGACTCGTTGTAGGCCGCGTGCAGCTGCCGCGCGTGGGCCAGGAGCCAGCCCACAAAGACCATCACCGTCGGCAGTCGCATCATCTCGCTCACCGGCAGTTCGAGCGTCTCCATGCCGAACCGTTCCTCCAGCATGTGCCGAGCCTGCGCGATGCCGAGGCCGAGCCGGTGGCTGGCCTTCGCCCGCTCCACCACCAGCGGCCACCATGGGCGAAGGATCGGTCGCGGCACCAGCGGTGCGAGCAGCCGGCAGGCGCGGTCGCCGAACGATGTGAAGCACTCCGCGTCGATCACGGGCCGCTCCTCCCACGCCGCCTCGACGGTGAAGGAGTCGAAGGGCACTTCTTCCGTGTGGGCTGACTCGGGCGTGCCCACCGGCACCGCTGCAGTCGCCCGACCACAGCGATCAGTATCGACCACCAGGTTCAGCGCCGTGCCGCCGACCTGCCGGGTGTAGGCGTCGATCGCGGCATTCTTGAGCCAGACGCCAGGATGGAAGAGTTCGGGCTGATGGCCGCCCATGATGATCGGCCGGGCGATCCAGTCGGCCACGTCCGCGGGCCGGTCAACGTGACGATAGTGGCCGGTGTATTCCGCGGCCACCATCAGCACCTCGCGGCGGGTGGCGGCCACCAACTCCCAGAGCCGCATGTCGCCGATCCGCACATCGAGGGCCGCGCGGATGAGCCGGTTGTTGTCGACGAGGGCCTCAATGGAGCCGACCCCCGGGCCGGGAACGACCGGCGGGTCGACAAGTCGGGCACCCGAAGGCTCGGGAGCGGAATAGCGGCGCGGAGGCATGGCCATGGGCGGATCGCGTCACGCCGAGGCGTCGTGGCCTCCAGCCGCAGCGGCGACGGCCGCCTCAGCCCGATCGAGAACGCGGCGGTAGTAGGCCAGACGGGTCGCCGCATCGTCCAGAGCGCCTCCAAAACTCCTCGCCAGGTCGAGGTAGACCAGCGGCACCGGCAGTTCCACGATGTCCAGACTCGCCGCTGCCGCCTGCACCCAGACCTCCAGCGGCATCGCGTAGCCGGTTTCCGTCACGCTGAGGCATTCGAGAGCCCGCCGGGAGTAGGCCTTGAACCCGCAGAAGGCATCGGTGATCGCGAGGCCGAGCCGCTCGTTGATCTCCGCGGTGACCTCCTCGTTGATCCGCCGCCGGGCCGCGGGGGGCAGGCTGTCGCCGGCAAACCGCCTGAGGTAGCGGCTACCGCTGACGATGTCGGCCGGCGTGGCAGGGTCGGTCGCCGCAGCCACGAACTCGGGAATCAGTTGCGGCTGGTGCTGGCCGTCGCAGTCGATCGTGACGAGACCGTCCCACCGGCCGGCGAGCGTCTCGCGGAAGGCGGTGGCCAGCGCCGCGCCGTAGCCAGCGTTGACGGCATGCCGCACCACGAGAACGTCGCCGCGACGGGCCACGCGGGCGGCGAGGATGTCGGACGTGCCGTCGGTCGAGCCATCGTCCACGACGAGCACATCGGCGGTGTGCTTGAGGACCTCGTCGAGCACGCCCTCGACATGGGCTGCCTCGTTGAACACCGGCAGTGCGGTCAGAAAACGTGCCATGCCACCCACAAGGGTTAGAGAAGGTCGCCGGAATGCCAGCAGACGCGTCCATAAGTATTGGCGCGCGACAGCCGCCGGGCAACGCGCCGGTATGGACCGGTTCCACGGCCCTTTCGGCCGCCCGCCGTCACAACCAACCCAGCGGATCCCGTTCGTCGCGGCTGGCCCAGCAGGCAAGGCCAGCCACGGCCGCGGCGAGCCGCTCCGCGAGCACATCCATCGAAAACCGTTCGCTCGCATGATGACCCACGGCCACCACCGCCATACCTGCCGCCTCGGCCTCGGTCGCCTCGTGGAGCTTTATCTCGCCGGTGAAGAGCGTGTCGCATCCACCCCGGGCCACCTGCTCGACGCAGTCGCCCCCTGATCCGCAGACAATCCCCACGCGGCCGGCCGGCCGGAGGAGGTCGCCGGCGATCTGCACATGCTTCACGCCTAGGGCTGCACTCGCCCGCGCGGCAAGGTCGGCCACGCTGCACCCCTCATCGGCCATGCCGGCGCGGCCGAACCCCACGAGCGGCAACTCGGCGTCGGGCTCGATCGGTGCCACGCTGGCAAGCCCGAGCAGGCGGGCGAGTTGATCGTTGATGCCGCCGGCCGCTGAGTCCCACGCCGTGTGACTGCTCCAGATTCCCGCCCCCGCGCCGATCAGATCCAAGAGCACGCGACCCGGCCCGGTGGCCGGCGTGATTCGCGGGACGGGCCGGAACGGCAACGGGTGGTGTGAGACAACCAGATCGGCCCGCTCGCGGACGGCCTCGGCCGCGACCTGCGGGGTGAGCGTCAGGCAGGTCATCACGCGCGCGATCGTGTCACGCCGCGGTGCCACGAGCAAGCCGACTGAGTCCCACGAGGCCGCCAGCCGCAGTGGGGCAAGGTGTTCCAGGGCGGCAGTGACGATGTCGAGCGTCGGCATGGGGGAAGGATACTACTATGCACCCATGGACACATCTCGTATTTCAGTGCCTGCGGCGATGCTCGCCAAGGACCTCCGCCAGGCGCTCCGCCTGGCCCATGACCTCGGCGTGCACGGCGTGGAACTCGACGCGCGGCACGGGCTCGATCCCGCGCAGGTCACGCAGACCGGCCTGCGACAGATTCGCAAGTGGCTCGGCGACGAAGGCGTCGTGATCTCGGCGATTTCCTTTCGCACCCGCGGCGGCTACGCCGATCCCGATCGGCTCGAGGGGCGGATCGCCGCCACGAAGGCCGCGCTCAAACTCGCCCATGACCTCGGGGCCGGGCTCGTGCTCAATCACATCGGCGACATTCCCACCGAGCAGGCCGGGCCCCGGTGGCAACTGCTCGTCGATGTGCTCACCGATCTGGCGAACTTCGGCGAGCATGTCGGTGCCACGCTCTGCGCGGAAGCGGGCCGTGCCGCACCGGCCGATCTCGCCCGCCTGATCGCCGCGCTGCCCGAAGGGGGGCTCGTCTGCGACCTCGTCACCGGGGCGCTGGTGGTTCACGGCCACGATCCTGCCGCCGCGGTTGAGGCCCTCGGCCACCGCGTCGCGAGCGTGCATGCCACCGATGCGGTGGCTGGGGCGTTCGCGGGGCGTGGACGGGCCGTGGTGCTCGGCACCGGCCAGGTCGATTTCCCGGCCGTGTTCGCGGCGCTCGAGGAGCGCGGCTACCGGGGCTGGATCGGCATCGAGCCCGTCGATGAACGAAATGCCCGCGACGAACTGGCTGATACGATTACTCACCTCGCGGCACTGTAGCCGTCCGTGCCCAATGTTTGACCCAACGGCAGAGAGAACCTAGTCTCTATTTTTATGGCACGCGGCAGTTTCACTTCGCGGGCGGTCACTTGGCTCATGCTCGCCGCTTATGTGGCCATCGTCTCGGGACTGCCGCTTCCCATCGCCGGCTCGCCACCTGTGGCCGGCTCTCCTGCCGCCAAGCGGCTCGCCGACAAGGATCGCTCGCGGCCATTCCCCTGCATGGACAAGCCGTGTGGCTGTGCGACCGCCGAGCAGTGCTTTTCCAGTTGCTGCTGCAACTCGCCGGCCGAACTCTTGGCCTGGGCTGAGATCAACGGCCTCGACCCAGCCACGCTCTTCGCGCTCCAGCGACGAGTCGCCGCCACCGCCCCGGAGGCACCGGCAGCGGCGTGCTGCAGCTCGTCGGCCGCAGAAGCGCCCTCGTGCTGCGCGACCACGGAATCCGCCCCGGCTCACCAGCCGGCGCCCGCCGATGAAGGCGACTCCGCTCCCTTGCCGTCACGGATGATCTCGCTGAAGGCGATGCTCGCCTGCGGTGGCGTCCTTACCGGCTGGACCGCAGCGGTGACATCTCTTCCGCCACCCACCGTCCTGCGCTGCGAGCCGTGCATGCGGCTCGTGGGCGTGCTTTCCATCACCGACGAGTTCGGCCACTCGGTCGATCCGCTCCGCGACTCGCCGCCTCCTCGGGCCTGAACGCCCCCTTTCCTTTCGTCGTTCAGGTCGCTTCCCCGGGCTGGTGCAAACGCGCGTTTGCCACCCGACGGTAGCTCATCCCTCCCGGCTGGGCCTTCGCGTGCCCTTGGCCGGGGTCAATACCCAAGGAGTTTTCCATGCGCTTGGTGTTTCGTTTCCGTTCCCTGCCCGCCGCCGTGGCGGCATGCCTGTTCGTTCCCGCCGCCGCAGCCGTCTCGTTTGGCCACGGCGTGGAGTACCAGCTCACCTTCGATCCCGTGGGGGGCAAGATCCAGACGCGGCAGATCGTCTCCACAGATACGCGTCCAGTGACGCTCACCGCCCTCACGCGGATCTACGTGATGCCCTTTGAGGTCGCCGACGGCACGACGCCGCCGCTCCACCCGGCGGCTCAAGCGGCCTGGTACAGCAAGCCCGACATCACCGAATACCCGTCGGGCAACGGCCTCTGCTATCAGTGGGACGCGACGTCGCCCACCGGCGGCCAGCTCGCGGGCACGAACTGGTCGTGGAAGGATTCCTCGTCGCTGCCCAATCTTGCGGGCACGGTGTTCACCTACCGGTTCACCGACCGCGTGCTCAAGTGGGATGGCTCACAGTTCACGGCGGCGGCGGCGGGAGCGACGCAACTCCAGGCCTTTCGCGGCGATGCCACCACGGTGCCAACCGTGCTGGTGACGACCGCCAGCGGGTCATCGCTCGCCTATTCGGCGGTCAGTGCGGTGACGCAGAGCACAAACCCTCACTCAAACGCGGGCTTCCGGCTCCTGGGTGACGGCACAAGTTTCGCCCCGTCCGCCGCGGGCGTCGGTACCGACGGCATCTACCTGCAGGGCATGCAGGTGACGACGACCGCCACGACGGCGGGCGGCTTGGCCGTGGGGGCGTCGGACCCGGCCTACATGGTGTTCTACAAGGACACGTCGTTCGCCGATGCCTACGCCGTGGCAGCGGCGTTCGCGACGTCGCAGAGCATTCCGCTGAACCAGATCCAATCGGTGCCGGAACCGACGACGCTGGCCCTGGTTGGCAGCGGCACGATCGTCGCCGCGGCCGCGGGCCTGCGGCGCTGGATGCGCCACAGGATTATCTCGCAGTCATGAAGACCCGCGGATTTACTCTCGTCGAGCTCCTCGTCGTGATCGCGATCATCGCGACGCTCGTGGGGCTCCTGCTGCCGGCGGTGCAGTCATCCCGTGAGGCTGGCCGGCGGACGCAGTGCGCGAGCAACCTCCGACAGGTGGGCCTTGGCTGGTTCGGCCACGCCGAGGCCCACCGCGGCAGGTTTCCCCGCACCGACCACGAGAAAGACGCCCGGGGTCGCTCGCAGTCGTGGATCTTCACGATGGCGCCGTGGATCGAGAGCTGCGACGCGATCCGCATCTGCCCCTCCGACAGCCGCGCCGAGGAACGGCGAGTAGCGCTCGCGACGAGCTACCTGCTCAACTCCTTCGTCTCGATGGCGATCCCCAACGCCGTCGACCGAATGTCGAAGCTCACCGCGTCGTCGCGGACGCTCGTCACGTTCGAGATCTCGCCGCGGATGGCACCGAAGGCCGCCAACGACCACGCCCATCCCAACGACTGGTTCTCCGCCGGCAACATCGCCCAGGAAAAACGCTATCCGGGCTGGATCTGGTATGCGTCGCAAGGCGAGGCCAACTTTGGCGACTGTGCGGTGCCCGCCGCGAGTGGCGGCACGGCCCGCACCGACCGACTGCACGTCGGCCAGGCGAACTATGTCTTCGCCGATGGCCACGTGGAGACGATTTCTGCAACCTCCATCGCCGACTGGGTCGCCGCAGCCGTCGCCGCACCCGATCAGCCCACGTTCGCCATGCCCGACGCCATGCCCCGCGACCGCCGCTGAGTTGCCTCCCGCACGACACGAAACCGTCATCTTCATCGAGAATCTCCCATGACAATGCCTGCGAGCTCATCGGCTTTGCACGTCCTTCACCGCGCGATCCTTGCCACGAGCCTTGCCGTCGGCCTCATACCTCTCCTCGCCCACCGTGCGAGCGGCCACGGCGATCCGTTCGTCATCGACTACACGGCGGCCACCAATCAGTTGACCGTCAGCCCCCTCATCTACGACGTCTTCAACACCGATGAAAACCTCGCCACGCCTGGCTTCGGGTTCCCGATCTCGACGATCTATCCTGGCTTCAGCCGGGCCGACGGGCTGCCGGCAAACACGGCCGTAAGCCTGCATTTCACGTCGCCGCTCACCTACTGGAACCCCGCGACGAGCCCGCTCGACCCGCTCCCCGTCGCGTCGGGCACGATCAGCGTGGTCAACCGCGCAGCGGCGACGGCGACGATCGCGGCATCCGGGATCGGCGGCACGAACCCACTGTTCGTCGATACGTTCGTCGGCTATCCGGGCGAGCACCGCCACTTCACCGCCTACGAACTCACGAACCCTGATGCCCCCGGCCTCTACGGCCTCTGGGCCGAGGCCACGGCGACCGGGCCACGCTATCCCGGGAGCGCCACCGCCCCGAGCGCCCCATTTCTGATCGTGCTCAACTGGGGCATCGAAGACGAGCAGCAGTATCAGGACGGCGTCACGCGGCTCGCCGCCCTCCCCGACCCCGTGATCACGATCACGGTCGGCAGCGGCACGCAGACGCAAAGCCAGGCTGGCTATCCTCTCCTCTCAGGCGCGACGCCGGTCGTGAAAGCCGGAGCCGGCACGCTCCTCGTCGATCAGGCCAACACGCTGACGGGCTCGACCACGATCCAGCAAGGCACGCTGCGGCTGGCGCATCCGTCGGCACTTGCCGCAAGCACGATCGTGCCGCTCGCCGGCGGCACCCTCGCGGTCACGCCCTTCCTGCAGACGACCGTCGGCGGCTTGGCGGCGAATGCCGGTGGGCTGATCGACGTCGGCAGCGGCATGATCACCGTCACAGGAGGCCTCTCGGCTACCGACACAGTGGCCGCGATCCGCGCCGGCTTCGGCGACGGCTCGTGGAATGGCGCGCGTGGGATCACCTCGAGCGTCGTGGCGGCCGATGTGGCAGCGAGCGTGGTGCGGGCGGTCGGCTGGCTCGACAACGGCGACGGTTCGATGACGTTTGCCTTCGCAGCGCCGGGCGACACGAACCTCGACTGGAGCGTGGACATCCTCGACGCGGCCAACTTCCTGTCGTTCGGCAAGTTCGACACGGGCCTACCCGCGACGTGGCTCGAGGGCGATTTCAGCTATGACGGCGTCGTGGACATCCTCGACGCGGCCGATTTCTTCGCCACGAATCTATTCGACGCCGGTTCCTACAACCCGCCGACAGCGGCCTCTTCATCGGCCGGAGGCGTCGCCGCCGTCCCGGAGCCGTCCACGGGCCTCGTCGTCGCCGCCGGGGCGATCATTGCCTGCAGCCTCAGGCGTTGGTCCTGATCGACTCCACCCTCCACCTTCACGCAAACCTAGCCGCCAGCGCGATCGCCGCCGTCTCGACGCGGAGCACGTGCGGCCCAAGCGACACCCGCCGCCCCCCCGCGGCCTCGACCGTCGCGAGTTCCTCCGCAGTGAAGCCGCCTTCGGGTCCGACGAGGGCCACGACCAGATTGCCCGCCGTGGCGATTTCCTCGAGCGGTACGCCGTCTCGGTCGGCCACGAGCAGCACCATGCCGCTCCCAGCGTCGCCAACGACCTCGGCGACACTCTTCGGCCCGCCAATCTGCATGAGTGCATCGCGGCCGCACTGCTTGCAGGCCTCGATCACGCCGCGCGAGAGTCGCTCGACGGCGGCGGGAGTCGCCTCGGCGACGCCGCGGGTCGTGGCCAGCGGCACCAGGCGCTCGACGCCGAGTTCCGTGAGTTTCTCGACGAGCCACTTCTGCCGTTCGCCCTTGGGCAGGGCCACGGCGAGCGTGAGTGGCACGCGTGTCGGCCGCGGGGCGGTCATGGCCTCGCCGAGATCGAGGCCGACCTCGTCGCGGCCGATCGACGCCACCCGCGCCCGCCACGACGTGCCGCTCCCGTCGAAGACCACAACCTCATCGCCGACCGTGCACCGCATCACCCGGGCAAGGTGCCGGGCCTCGTCGCCCGCGAGCACCGCCCGGCCGTCGCGAGGCGGCATCGATAGAAAGAATCGCTCGCTCATGGAATCCTCCGTCTCACTTCACGACGGTCTGCAACGTCAAAAAACGCGGCGAAGTCTCTCCTGACCCGTTGCGAAGCCACCGCTACACTTCGGCCATGGTACGCGATCGACTTATTCTGGCGGCTGCGGCTTTCGACGGCGGACTCGACCCCGCCGCGTTCCACGCCGCACCATCCCACGAGGAAGCGCTCGCCCGAATCGAGTGGCTGCTGGAGAAGCGACAGCGGTGCGGGCTGGTCGTGGCCGATCCCGGCATGGGGAAGAGCCATCTCGCCGCTACCGCCGCCAGGCGGCTCGGCGGGCTCGGCGCGGAGACGGCCGTGCTTTCGCTCCGCGGCCTTCCCGAAGGAGAGTGGCTCGACCTCTTGCTCGCCCGGCTGCCACTCGACCCGGCCAGCCGCGGCGAAGCCGTGCGGCCGTGGCTCAAGCTCGAAAACCGGCTTCGCGAGAACACGCTGATGGAGCGGCCGACCGTCCTCGTCTTCGACGACCTCGATCACGCCCCGGCCGATGCGGTCGACGGCATCGCCCGGCTGGTCGCGGCTGGCGAGCCACGGTTTGCCTCAACGTGCGTGATCGCCACGACCACGCCAACGGGGCTGGCCTCCGTTCCCGACGCGATTCGGCACCGCTCCGCCGTGCGGATCGACCTGTCGCCCTGGACCATCGAGGACGTGGCGGCACACATGGCCTTCGCTCTCGACCGAGTCGGAGCGGACAACGACTGCTTTTCCCGGGCGGCCGTCGAGACGCTCGCACGGTTCGCAGCGGGCGTGCCACGCACGGCCTGCCGACTCGCCCGCTTGGCGGCGCTGGCGGCCGCCGGCGAGGGCCTGGAACGTGTCGATGCGACGACCATCGAACGCGCCTGGCGGGAACTGGTTCCTGGCGACGAGCCGCCGCACGTGGCTACAGATCACGTGGCTACAGATCACGTGGCTACAGATCACGTGGCTACAGATCACATGGCCGCGCCGTCCGCAGCCGCGCCTTCCACGGTCAGGGCCGTGCGGCAACTCTGGGGCTGACGCTCCCTGCACGGTTTTGCCTACACTCGCTGGTCGCGTGTCGTCCGCCGCAGAAGTAGGAGCCGAGTGTTGGGAAAGCAGGAACCAATCGCGTCCGGACGCGTGGTCGCGATCTCGCCCGACGATGGCTCGACGATCGACTTGAAGAGCCCGGCCCTCGCCGCGTTCCTCTCGTGGCTCGTGCCCGGCCTCGGCCAGATCGTCCAAGGACGGCGCTTCAAGGGCCTCCTCTTCATGGCGGCGCTCGTGCCGACGTTCCTCGCCGGCATGTGGCTCGGCGACGGCCGGGTGGTCTATGCCTCGTGGAAGCCGGGCGACACGCGGTGGGCCTTCATCTGCCAGGCTGGCATCGGGGCCGCCGCCATCCCGGCCATGATCCAGTCGTGGCGGCTCGAGGGCCCGGCGAAGCAGCCGGCGTTCTTGAGCACGTTCATGGCTCCGCCGCTGTCTCGCGGCCAGCCGGTGTCGCAGGCCTACGCCGCGGTGCTCGTGAAGGCCGATCCCGACATCGACGCCGACGACTTCCGTCCTCTGCCCCCGTGGCAGCAGTTCCGGCCGCCTCCGCCTCCAGGCATGCTCGACCGCAGGCCGGCCGACCAGGTCTCGATCTGGCACAAGCGGCTGGGCCGGTTCTTCGAGATCGGCACGCTCTACACGATGCTTGCCGGGATGCTCAACGTGCTGGTCGTCTACGACGCCTGGTCAGGCCCGATGCACCCGACACCGCGCGACGAGAAGGACAAGCAGCCATGATGGCCCTCGCGCCGCTCATCGCCACTGTCTTCGATAGCATTCCCGGCGTCGTCTACGGACTGCCGCTCGTGCTGGCGGCGGCGGTCGTGTTCGCGGCCACGCACCACGAGGACTCCGCCGCGATCAGGCGGGCGACGCTCGAGTGGGTCGGCTGGCTGGGCGGCATCCTCGGCGGCGTGCTGGTTGCCGTCTGGCTCGTGAACTGGCTGGCGTAAGGCCAGCGGTTGGCTTCGCGAGCAGAAGCCGCCGGGGGTCGGAGAAAGCCTCGGCTTCCGACGGGAAGAATATCCCGAGTCGCCTCGACTTCCCCCGACCCCCGGCTCACGTTTTCTGGACGCAAACAATCCGAAGCGTGAAGGAGAGAGTAGGCGCAGGGATCGGGGCGAGGTCGGCGAGCGTCGGCTATCCTGCCGTTGGCGAGCCGAATCGCACCCTCACGAAGCCGGATTTCGCTCGTGCCGTGTGCGTCAGGTCGCCTGCGCCGCAGCGCGGCGGAGCTGACCGCAGGCGGCATCGATGCGGGCGCCTTTGCGGCGACGGACCTGCACGTTGACGCCGGCGTCGCGAAGCACGTCGAGAAACCGCTCGCGGGCGTGCTGCGTCGGCTCCTTCCAGGGCATCCCGGCCACGGTGTTGTAGGGAATCACGTTGACCAGCGCCGCCCGATGGCCCATCAGCCGCGCGAGGTCGGCCGCATGATCCGGCGAATCGTTCACGCCGCCGAGCAGCACATACTCAAACGTCAGCCGCCGACCAGACGTTTCCCAATAACGGTCGGCCGCCGCCATCACGTCGGCCAGGCCGATCGCCTTGTTGACCGGCACGAGCCGCGTTCGTAGATCGTCGTCGGCCGCATGCAGGCTGACGGCGAGGTGGTAGCCGGGATTGGCTGCCGCCAGCCGGTCGATGCCCGGCGGTAGGCCGACCGTCGAGACGGTGATCCTCCGCTGCGAGATGCCGAGCCCCTGCGGATCCTGAGCCTCAGCGAGTGCCGGCAAGAGCCGGTCGAGGTTGGCCAGCGGCTCGCCCATCCCCATCACCACGATGTGGCTGAGCCGCTCGTCGGCCGGCAGCAGCGCCGCGAGCCGTAGCAGTTGCTCAACGATCTCGCCGGTGGTGAGGTTTCGGATCACACCGTCGATCCCGCTGGCACAGAACACGCAACCCATCGCGCAGCCCACCTGCGAGCTGATGCAGACGGTGCGGCGGTCGCCGTCGCGGAGCAGCACGCACTCGATTCGCTGGCCGTCGGCGAGTTGGAGGAGGAGTTTCTCCGTGCCATCGTCAGCCCGCTGATGCACAGCGATGGTGGTTGTCCAGATTCGAAAGTCGGCATCGAGGTCGGTCCGCAGATCGCGCGGCAGATCGGTCATGTCGGCGAACGAAGCCGCCCGGCGGCCGTGCAGCCACCGGCGGATCGCCGCGGCCCGCCAGGCGGGCTGGCCCCGCTGCCCCAGCCATGCCGCGAGCCCCGAGGCGGGATCAAGCGCGTGCCGCTGCTGGGCGGCTGGGAGGGCGACGACGGTGAGAGGTGCGGGATCGGCGGCCATCGGACGGGGAGAAACGGCACTGGCGGGTGCCGCGAACGCGGGGTACATTTCGAGTGTCAGAGCATCATAGCCCGGCATCCGGCCGACCGAGTGCAGGCCCCCGCCATGAACCAGAAGAACTACGAAGAACGGACGCAGTGGGTCTACGAAGACCGGGCGTTCCCCGTCTGGAACGGCTCGTTCGACAAGTCATCCCGCATGGAGATGATCGAGGAAGACCTCTGGGCAGGCAGGAGCATCTCGGTGCTCCTCGCGGTCCTTGTGGCGATCGGGCTCTCCCTGGCGCTCGGAACGCTCTGGTTCGTGTCCAACTGGCGGTGAGCGATCTACCCGAAGCTGATGGATCTGCGGCGAACGGCCTGACGATCCTGGCGCCGGCCAAACTCAACCTCTCGCTTGCGGTGCTCGCACGGCGGGCCGACGGCTTTCATGAGATCGAAAGCCTGATGGTGCCGGTGTCGCTGGCCGACACGCTCTACGTCAGACCGCGGGCCACGCCCGGCGTGGCGCTGCGGGTCGCCTACGCCGGAGAACTCGCCCGCGGACCAGGTGCCGCGCTCGCCCGCGACGTGCCGACCGACGGCACGAACCTCGTTGTCCGGGCCGCCGAACGGCTCGCCGCGGAGGCCGGCATCACGTCGGGCCTCGATGTCGATCTCGTGAAGCGGATTCCATCGGGAGCCGGACTCGGCGGCGGATCGAGCGACGCCGCGGCGATGATTCGCGCCGCTGCGATGCTCTGGCGGCTCGACTGGCCGACCGAGAGGCTCGCGACGGTTGGCGCGGATATCGGCAGCGACGTGCCCTGGTTCTTCGCCGGTGGCGCCGCGATCGCTTTGGGACGCGGCGAGCGAATCAAGCCGGTCGCGGGCCTCGCCGACATCGCCGCCGTGATCGCCTGCCCGGCCACGGGACTTTCCACCGCCGCGGTCTACGGCCGCTGCGTGCCCGACCCCACTCGAACCGGCGACGCTGCGCGACTGGCGGAGGCCCTGACCACGGGCGGACTCGCCACGGCGGTGCCGTTGATGAGCAACGCCCTGGAACCGCCGGCACGAATCCTCTCTCCCGAGATCGACCGGCTGCTTGAAGCGCTTGCCGACGCGGGTGGCTTCGCGCCCCGACTGACGGGCAGCGGCAGCGCCTGCTTCACCCTCGCCCGCACGCTCGCCGAGGCCGAGGCAATCGCAGCCCGGCTCGCGGCCCGCCGTGATGCCGGCGACCCGGCATGTGCCGCCATGTTCGCCGTCCGCTGCTCGTGGCCGGCCTGACGGCCGGCGACTAGCGGCGCACCAGCGCGTGGAAATCGGCGGTGAGCCGCTTCGTGATCGGCCCGGGCACCGCTGCCCCCACCTTGCGGCCGTCGATCTCCACAACCGGGATCACCTCGGCCGCGGTGCCAGTGAGGAAGCATTCCTCGGCGGTGTAGAGATCGTGCCGCACGAGCGCAACCTCGCGGCATTCGATGCCGGCCGCTCCGGCGAGTTCCATGACGGCGCCGCGAGTGATCCCTTCGAGGATCCCAGCGTCGGGCGGCGGCGTGAGCAGCTTCCCGCCACGGATGACGAACACATTATCGCCCGTGCACTCGGCCACCTCGCCCTTGTGGTTGAGCATCAACGCCTCGACGCAGCCGGCCTGCAGGCCCTCGAGCTTGGCCATGATGTTGTTCAAATAGTTGAGCGACTTGATTCGCGGCGAGAGGGCGGCCGACTGCGTCCGCTGCGTGGCAGCGGTCACGATCCTGAGCCCCTTCTCGTAGAACTCTCGCGGATAGAGGCTGATCGTGTCGGCGATCACGATCACCTGCGGGTGCTTCGTCTTGTTGGGATCGAGCCCGAGGCTGCCGGCGCCGCGGGTGACCACCAGTCGGACGTAGCCGTCGGCGAGGTTGTTGGCGGCGAGCGTATCGACCACCGCCTTCGCCACCGCCGCCTTCGCAAGCGGGATCTCGAGGCAGATTGCCCGAGCGCTGGCGTAGAGCCGGTCGAGGTGGTCATCGAGTCGGAACACCTTGCCGGCGTAACTCCGCAGCCCCTCGAACACACCGTCGCCATAGAGCAGGCCGTGGTCGAACACGCTCACGACCGCCTGCTCCTCGGGGACGAGGTGATCGTTCATGAAAATGATCCGCGACATGGCAAAGATTCCTGACGTGCGAGGAGCGTGATGGCGAACGGGACATGCCGCGGGAGAACGACTCAGCCCGCCTTCCGCAGGTCGGCATGACAAGCATGACCGGCCTGACCGGCCTGATCGGAGGCGTGCGGGGCGTCGTCGACGCGGCCCGCCGCCAACCGTACGATCCGGTCGGCCCGCCGAGCGACAGCCGCGTCGTGCGTGACAAGCACTATAGAAAGCCCGTCGGCGTGGTTCAACTCGCAGAGCGTGTCGAGGATTCCACCGCCCGTGGCCTCGTCGAGGTTGCCGGTCGGCTCATCGGCCAGGAGCACCCGTGGCCGCGTGACAAGCGCCCGGGCGATCGCCACCCGCTGCATCTCGCCACCGGAAAGCTGCCGCGGCTTGTGCCGTAGGCGGCCGCCGAGACCAAAGCGATCGAGAAGCCCCCGCGCGGCGTCGCGAGCGTCGCGGCGAACTCGCAGCCACTCCAGCACACCGTGCCGCACCATCAGGGGCGCGAGCACGTTTTCCAGGGCGTCGAGCTCGGGCAGCAGGTGGTACGACTGGAAGACCATGCCGACGGCGGTGTTGCGCAGCCGGTCACGGCGGGCCGACGAGAGCCCGTCGATCTGCGTGCCGTCGAGTTCGATGGAGCCCGAGTCGGCCGCGTCAAGTAGGCCCATGAGGTGCAACAGCGTGCTCTTGCCAGAGCCACTCTGGCCCACGATCGACACGAACTCGCCGGCGGCGAGGTCGAAGTCGACGCTGCGAAGCACCTCGAGCGTGGTCTCGCCGGAGCGGTAGTTCTTGCGGAGGTCACGAACGCGGAGGATCGCCGGGGATGTTTCAGTCATGCCGCAGCGCCTCCACGGGGTGCAGCCGCGCCGCCCGGAGGGCCGGAAGCACGCTCGATCCGACGGCGATCCCGACGGCGCCCACAATGATCCAGAGCACGGTGAACGGATGAACGATTGAGGGAATCCGGTAGAAGTAGTAGATCGACGGATCGAAGACCCTCTCTCCCGTGCACCACTCCACGCCGGCGCGGATCGAGTTGATATTCCAGGCGATCGAGAGGCCAAGCGCCAGGCCGGCCCCCGCCCCGACGATTCCGAGGAATAGGCCGTAGCCCAGGAAGATACCGCCGATGCCGCTGGCCGACGCGCCAAGCGACTTCAGGATGCCGATGTCTCGCGTCTTCTCGACGACGATCATGAAGAAGATCGCGAGGATTCCGAATCCCGCCACGGCGATGATCAGAAACAACAGGATGTTGAGCACCGACATCTCCATGTCGACCGCTGCGAGAAGCGGCCCCTGCTTGTCTCGCCAGGTGGAGACGGCGTAGAGATCAGCGGGAAACACCTTGCGGAGCGTGTCGCGAACCCGGTCGAGATCGGCCCCCTCGCGGAGCTTGATCTGGATCGAGTTGACGCTCGCCAGCCCCGACTGCGGGTCGATCATCCCCCGCATCCGCTGGAGCGACGCGATCGGCACGAACACGAAGTTCGAGTCGTATTCGCTCATCTTGCTCTCGTAGAAGTCAACGACCGTGAAGGTGTCGCTGACCGCCTTCGGCGGCGTGCCCGAAGTGGGGAAGGTGATCTTCACATCGTCGCCGGGCAGCACGAGGAACCTGTCGGTGCCGGCGTTGTCGCGAAAACTCGCCAGGCCGATGCCGGGCACGATCCCGGTGAACTGCTCGTTGGCTGGGTCCATCCGCGTGCCCTCGATGGGCCGCGCCTGCCGAAACGGGTCGGCGGTTGCGGGCGGCGTGGCGAGATCACCACCGGCCTCAGCGGCCGCAGGCGGAGCGTCGGCGGTCGTGGCCGCGAGCACCGCGTCAACCTGCTGATCGACCGATCGGGAGGGTTCGGCGGCGGCCGCCTCAGGGCCCTCGCCCGCGCGACGGTCGGCGTCAAGTTTCTCTCGCCAGACCCGCTCCCGCTCCACCCGCATGCGGCGATGCGGCCAGCCGGCTCCCTCGAGCGCCGGCCGCGTGGGCACGGTCGTATCCGACTGGCTGTCGACGGTGTCGTAGCCGCCATCGCGGAGGCCGAACGAGAGCTGGCCGCGGTTGGCCGGGTGCTGGAGATAGCGGCCGAAGTCACTCACCTGCGCGTGGGTGGCTGCGTCGATCCCGATCAGCATGATCTGCCGCGTGATCCATTGGCCGCGAACCTGGAAGTTAAGCATCGCTGGCACGGCCACAGTGGGCGTCATGCCGACGATGTCGTCACCGGCGGCACGCTTGATTTCGTCCATGTGCCACTGCGGGTCCTGGAACCCGGAGAGCGAATGGCTCTCAAACACGAGGTCGGAGAGGATCCCGTGGATCCGCGTCTGCATCTCATACGAGAAGCCGGCCATGACGGCGTTGACGACGATCATCGTCGCCACGCCGAGCGTCACGCTGACGATGCTCGCCAGCGCGATCCAGCGGGTGCGGAGATACCGCCAGCAGAGGAGGAGTTTGTACATAGCCGTCGCGGACCTCTCGGGGGGCGGAACGATAGCAGCCCCCCCAGTCCGCCGAAACCCCGAAATCGCCCCGACTTCTTCCCGCGGCCTTACGGCCGGTCGGAAAGATCAGCGCCCTCGCGGAGCGCGCCCGCGGCCTTACGGCCGGTCGGCTTCTGTGGCTGCCGTACAAGCCCAACGCCGTGAGGCGTGGGGCGAACCACCACCAGACGCCGTGTCCAGCGCAACGCGCCCGCGGCCTTACGGCCGGTCGGCTTTCATGGCACGAACTCAGCGCGGCGCTGCCCTGAGCCGGATCACGCCCGCGGGCGGTGGATCGGGAACAGGATCACGTCGCGGATGCTCGCCGCCGCGGTGAGGAACATCACCAGCCGGTCGATGCCGATCCCAAGGCCGCCGGCCGGAGGCATGCCGTGCCGCAGGGCCGCGATGAAGTCGGTGTCCATCCGGGCCATCGACTCCTCGGCGGCCATACCGGCGAGCTGCGTGCGAAACAGCTCCTCCTGGAGGTCGGGGTCGTTGAGCTCGGTGTAGGCGTTGGCAAGTTCCATGCCGGCCACGTAGAGCTCGAACCGCTCGGCCACGTTCGGCTGCCCCGCCTTCCGCTTGGTGAGCGGGCAGATCGAGGCGGGATAGTCGATCACGAACACCGGTCCGTCGAGCGTTTTCTCGACCGTGGCCTCGAAGAGGTCGCTCTTGATCACGTCGGGGTGGCGACCGGCGGTCTCCACGCCGGCCGTGGCGGCCGCGGCGGCCACGCTGGCAGGATCGGTTGGATCGCAGCCGGTCACCTCGCGGATCAGGTCGTCGTATTTCGCACGGCGAAACGGGGGCGTGAGATCGACGGGCCGGCCCATCCACTCAAAGCGAGCGGGCGCCCCGGCAACCTGTGCGGCCTCGACAATGATCGCCTCGGTGAGGTCCATCATCGTGCCGTAATCACCGTAGGCCTCGTAGGCTTCGAGCATGGTGAACTCGGGATTGTGCCGGGTGCTCACGCCCTCGTTGCGGTAGACGCGGCCGAGCTCAAACACCCGCTCCATGCCGCCGACGAGCAGCCGCTTGAGATGGAGCTCCAGCGCGATCCGGAGCACCAGCGGCATGTCGAGCGCGTTGTGATGGGTGGCGAACGGCCTCGCGGCGGCGCCGCCGGCAGTCTCCTGGAGCGTCGGCCCTTCGACCTCCAGGAAGCCCCGCGCGGCCAGCACGCGACGGACTGCCTCGACGATCCGGCTGCGGGCCACAAACCGGTCGCGGACGCCCTCGCCGTGAATCAGGTCGAGATACCGCATCCGCTGCCGTAGTTCGGGATCGACGAGGCCGTGGTACTTGTCTGGCGGCGTCGCCAGCGACTTCGTGAGGAACTCGAGGTGCGAGACGAACACCGTCATCTCGCCCGTCTTCGACCAGCCGAGCCGGCCGTCCACGCCGACGATGTCGCCGAGGTCGAGGCAGTCGATGACCTTCCAGACCTCGGGGCCAACCTGCTTCTTCCCGAGCATCAACTGGAGGCGTCCGGTGCGGTCGTGGAGGTCGATGAACACGAGGCTGCCAGCGCTCCGCAGCAGCATGATCCGCCCCGCGACGCGGACGGTCGGCCCGTCGTCTGCCGCCTTGTCGATGCCCTCGCCCCGGGCTCGCACGTCAGCGATCGGCATGACGTCGCCGAACCGCTTTCCCCAGGGGTCGATGCCCAGGGCCACGAGGCGGTCAAACTTGTCTCGCCGCGCCTTTTCCAACTGGGCAGCGGTGCCCGCGGTGGACTCGGCAGAGGGCGAGGGCGTGGGCTGTTTCGATTCAGGGGCGTCGTGCATGGTCGGCGATCGTGGTGGGATGAGAACGGACGGGAAGAGAGTCGGCCGCGATTGTCCGCCATGGACGCGGTTTGGAGAAGCCTGTTTTTCCCATCAGGCGGGCTACACTTCGAGATGCCTTCCGGGGCCCACATCCATGAGCCATTCGCCTCATCCACCGTCGCTGTTCAGTGTCGAACTTCGCACGGCGCGGTGGGACCTGCTCGTCGACTGGTATCGAGACATGCTCGGGCTGAAGGTGCTTCTGCGCGTGGTCGACGACCACTACGCGCTGCTCGATGCCGGCTGCACGCGGCTGGCGATCATGGGCCGGGCCACCGCTGGCGAGGCGAGTGGCCGCTGGAGCCTTGGCTTCGAGACCGACGACCTCGATGCCGCCTGGCATCGGCTCGGCGCCGCCGCCTCGCCCCCGCGGGTAAATCCCGAGGGCTTCCGCGAACTCGTCGCGATCGATCCCGACGGCAATAAGATCCGGCTCTTCTCCTGGGCCCCGGGGCACCATTCATGACGGCCGTGCCTCCAACCCCCGCCCTCATCGGCATTCTCACGGTCTCCGACCGGGCGAGCCGCGGGGAGTATGCCGACGAGGGTGGGCCGGCGATCCTCGACTATCTCCGCGAGGTGCTCGCAAGCCCGTGGGAGCCGCGCGAGCGGATCGTGCCGGATGACCTCGACACGATCGCGGCCGCGATCCGCGAATTCGCCGCCGAAGGCTGCTGCCTGATCGTGACCACCGGCGGCACCGGCCCGGCCCCCCGCGACGTCACGCCCGAAGCCACGGAGCAGGTCTGCACTCGGATGCTCCCCGGCTTCGGCGAGCTGATGCGGCAGGAGTCGCTGAAGTACGTACCCACGGCGATCCTCTCGCGACAGACGGCTGGCATCTGCGGCAGGGCGCTCGTCGTGAATCTTCCCGGCCGGCCGAAGAGCATCCGCCAGTGTCTCGACGCCGTCTTCCCGGCGATCCCCTACTGCATCGACCTGATCCATACCGGCCACGAGGCGGCCCCGCGGCTCGACACGAATCCCGCCCGCCTCGTCGCCTTCCGGCCCAAGGGGTAGGGCTCGCGCGTGGCGCTCATGAGGCGTCGCTCTTCACTGCCCGCGGCCTCACGGCCGTCGGCTTGCACGGGGCATGAACTGATGAGACTCGGCAAGACGCGCAGGTTGAAAACCTACGCTACGGGAGGCAGCGAGGGGCTGCCCGTGCCCCAGGAGCCGGGCTATGGGAGCAAGCGTAGGCAGGATGCCGAAGCGCAGCGGACATGCAGAGAGCGGCGGGCAGGATGCCCGACGCGAACGTCCGGCGACGGGGCACGGGCAGCCCCGAACTCAGTGCGAACCTGACAGACACGCAGGTTGAAAACCTACGCTACGAGAGGCGTCAGCGGGCGAGGGCCCGGGCGATGTCGGGGGCAAAGTAGGTGAAGATTCCGTCGGCTCCCGCTCGCTTGATCACCAACACGCTCTCGAGCGCCGCCTTCGCCCCGTCGAGCCAGCCGCTCTCGGCGGCCGCCTTGATCATCGCGTACTCGCCGCTCACCTGGTAGGCGAAGGTGGGCACGCCGAAACTCGTCTTCACGCGGTGGATCACGTCGAGTGACGTGCCGGCCGGCTTCACCATCACCATGTCGGCCCCCTCGGCGATGTCGAGGGCCACCTCGCGGAGCGCCTCGTCGGTGTTGGCGACATCCATCTGGTAGGTCTTCTTGTCGGCCACGCCCAGGCCCGCTGCCGTGCCGAGCGCCGAGGCGCTGCCCACCGCGTCGCGGAAGGGTCCATAGAAGGCCGACGCATACTTCGCGGCATACGACAGGATGGCCACGTCGTCGTGGTCGTGCTCGTCGAGCGCGAGCCGCAGCGACCCCACCCGGCCGTCCATCATGTCGGAGGGCGCCACCACGTGGCAGCCGGCATCGGCCAGCACCACCGCCTGCCGGCAGAGCACGTCGACCGTCTCGTCGTTGACGATCTGGCCGTCCTTCAAGAGCCCGTCGTGGCCGTGGCTCGTGTAGGGATCGAGGGCCACGTCGCAAACGATGCCCAGCGCGTCGCCACACTCCTTGCGGAGCGCCCGCACCGTGCGGCAGGCGAGGTTCTCAGGATCGTAGGCGTGGGCCGCGTCGTCGGTCTTCCGGGCCGGATCCACGACGGGAAAGATCGCGATCGCCGAAATACCCAGCCGCATCGCTTCGCCGGCGGCGCGGACGATGCCCTCGATCGGCAACCGCTCAACGCCCGGCATGCTCGCCACCGGCACGGCCATCTCGTGATCGTGCACAAACAGCGGCCAGATGAGGTCGGCGGGCGCGAGCGTCGTCTCGGCGACCGCCCGGCGGAGCCAGAGGTGCCGCCGCACGCGGCGGAGACGGGTGTCGGGAAAACGGCCGGGAAAGAGCTGCGGCGTCATCACGATCTCCTGTCGACGATCACGACCGATCCAATCGGCACTGGCGGCGGGGCGGGCTTCCCCACGAGCGTCGCGGTGGCACAGGCCTCGTCGGTCTCCCAGACACACACACGGCGGGCAATCACGCCGAGGCCGGCGAGCACGTGGGGCGCCACCACCTCGAGCAGGTAGCGGGCCATGTTCTCAGCCGTCGGGTTCCAGGGGAGCACGAAATACTTGGTGGGCTCCGCGACGCGGACGGCCGCCAGCGTCGTCTCATCCTTCACAAAGAGGATGAACGCGTGGTCCCAGTGCTCGTCGAGCCAGCCGAGCATCCGTTTCTTGATGAGCGAGAAGTCCACGACCCGGCCGACGTCGTCCACCGCCGTGCCGCCCCCTTCCGCCTCCACCTCGATGTCCACGCGGTAGTTGTGGCCGTGGAGAAACGCACAGCGGCCCTCGTGGCCGTAGAGGCGGTGCCCCGCGCAGAACGAGAGTTGGCGGATGAGCGAAAGGTGTGTCACGTCGCAGCCTCGACGAGGGTCTCCACGCGGATCGGCTTGATGTCGAACTTCGGATTCTGGCCGAGGAACCGGCAGGGGTTGTTGTGAAACACCTCGATCGCTTCCTGGAGCGAGTGTCCGCGGCGGCGAAACTCGAGGATGCACTCCTGGAGCGTGAAGGGGTCGCTCGGCCCCCAGTCGGCCGACGAGTTCACGAGGATCTTCTCGGTGCCGTACTTCTCCAGCATGTCGACGGCCCGCTTCGGCGAGCACTTGGTGATGGGATAGAGCGTGAACCCCACCCAGTAGCCGGCGTCGAGACAGGGACGGATCGTCTGCTCCTCGACGTGGTCGATCCAGATCCGCTCGGGATCGACCTTCATCCCAGCGAGCACCTCCAGCACCTTCTTCGTGCCGTGGGCCTTGTCGGCCAGGTGCGGCGTGTGGATGAGCACGAGTTGGCCATGCTTCATCGCCAGCTCGACGTGGGCCTCGAGCGACTCGCATTCGTTCTTCGTCGCCTTGTGAAGCCCCGTCTCACCCACACCCAGCACCGTCGGCTTGGCGAAGAACTCGGGGAAATGCTTGAGCACCTCACGGGTGAGCGTGGGGTTCTCAGCTTCTTTGGGGTTCACGGCCACCCAGCAGAAGTGGCGGATGCCGTACTGGGCCGCACGGGTCGGCTCGAACTCCGAGATCTGTCGGAAGTAGTCGATGAAGGTCTCGGGGTAGAGCCGGTCGAAGCCAGCCCAGAAGGCCGGTTCGGCCACCGCCACGACGCCGCTCATCGCCATCCGCTCATAGTCTTGGGCGGTGCGGGCGATGGCGTGGTAATGGGGCTGGATGATCTGCATGGCGGGGCTCCGGCGGGCGGCGTGGTGTCAGATCCTGGCGAAGATTTCGAGCAGCGCCACGGTCCGCTCCTGCACCGGCCGGTCGTCGCCCAGCGCGGCGATGGCCTGCCTGAGCACGGCGAGTTTCGCGGCGGCCGCGGGGCCGGCACCGCGGCCCTCGCGGGCGACCGCCGCATCGTGGCGGTCGAGGAGGGCGGCGACCTCCAGGAGCTGGTGGCGGGCTTCCAGGAAGTAGGCCTCGACGACCTGATCTGGCGACAGCATGGGGACACCGGGAGGGCGGGGGGCGGCCGGGGTGGGACTCCCGGAGGATCTCCGCTACATAATAGCCTCGCAGCCGGGCCGTCGTGGGTCGGCCATGGTCGTTTTCGGTCGCCGTGAGCCGGCGTTCGGGACAGCCGCTTTGTCGCTCACCCCACCCAACGCACCATGATTCTCGTCACCGGCGGCGCCGGCTTCATCGGCTCCAACTTCGTGATCGACTGGCTCGCCACCTCCGGCGAGCGCGTCGTCAACCTCGACAAGCTCACCTACGCCGGCAACGTCCGGAACCTCGACTGCCTGACGGGCAACCCACGGCACACCTTTGTCCGCGGCGACATCGCCGACCGCAGCCTCGTCGAGGGGCTCCTGTCCGAGCACAAGGTGCGGGCAGTCGTCCACTTCGCCGCCGAGAGCCACGTCGACCGGTCGATCCACGGCCCGGGCGACTTCGTCGATACGAACATCGTGGGCACATTCCACCTCCTGGAGGCGACCCGGGCGTACTGGTCGGCGCTGCCACCGGCCGAGAAGGAGGCGTTCCGGTTCCTCCACGTTTCCACCGACGAGGTCTTCGGCACGCTCTCCGCGTCCGATCCGCCCTTCGCGGAGACGAACCAGTACCGCCCCAACAGTCCCTACGCGGCGAGCAAGGCGGCGAGCGACCACCTCGTTCGCGGCCACCATCACACCTACGGGCTGCCGGTCCTGACCACCAACTGCTCCAACAACTACGGGCCTTGGCAGTTTCCCGAGAAGCTCATCCCACTGATCATCGCCAACGCCCTCGCCGGCAGACCGCTGCCGATCTACGGCGACGGCATGCAGGTCCGCGACTGGCTCTACGTTGGCGACCATTGCGCCGCAATCCGCCGCGTGCTCGAGGCCGGCAGGCTCGGCGAGGTCTATTGCATCGGCGGGTCGAGCGAGAAGCCGAATATCGAGGTGGTGAAAACGCTCTGCGGGATCCTCGACAAGGAGCGGCCGCGGTCCGACGGAACGTCGTACACCTCGCTGATCACCTACGTGAAGGACCGGCCCGGCCACGACCGCCGCTACGCGATCGACGCCCGGAAGATCTCGGCCGAGCTCGGCTGGAAGCCGGCGGAAACCTTCGAGACCGGGCTGCAAAAAACGGTCCGCTGGTATCTCGACCACCAGGACTGGGTGGCCGACGTGACCAGCGGAGGCTACCGCGACTGGATCGCGAAGCACTACGGCTGACCCAGGCAATGCCGCCCATGAAAATCGTGCTCATCGGGAAGGGGGGGCAGGTGGGCCGCGAACTCGTCGGCTCCCTGGCAGCGATCGGCGATGTGGCGGCGTTCGACCGCGCCGGTGCCGACCTCGAGCGGCCCGACGATCTTTCGGCCCTCCTCCGCCGCGAGCGTCCCGAAGTGGTCGTCAACGCCGCCGCGTACACCGCGGTCGACAAGGCCGAGAGCGAACCCGACCGGGCCAGAATCGTCAATGAGCTCGCCGTCGGGGCGCTGGCCCACGCGGCCGCCGATCTCGGCGCCACGCTCGTGCACTACTCGACCGACTACGTGTTCGACGGCACCAATCCGAGCCGCTACGTCGAGACCGACGAGCCACACCCGCTCTCCGTCTATGGGGCCACGAAACTCGGCGGCGAGCGGGCCGTCGCTGCGGCGGGCTGTCGCCACTGGGTCTTCCGCACCACGTGGGTCTACGCCTCCCATGGCCACAACTTCATCCGCACCATGCTTCGGCTTGGCCGAGAGCGGGACTCGCTCCGCGTGGTCGACGATCAGTTCGGTGTGCCGACGTCGGCGCGACTGATCGCCGAGGTGACGGCGGCCTGCATCGGCCGGCTCGCGACCGGCTCGCCCCTCGCCTCGGGCGTCTACCATCTTGCTCCGCACGGCGAGACCACCTGGTGCCGGTTCGCCCGGGCGATCCTCGCGGCGGCCCGCGAACAAGGCGTGCCGCTCCGCTGCCCCCCCGAAAACGTGGTCGGGATCGGTACGGCCGACTACCCGCTCCCGGCCCGGCGGCCGGCCAACTCGCGACTCGACACGACGAAGCTCGAAACTGCCCTCAACATTCGGCTGCCGGAGTGGCAGGATGATGTGCCGGCCGTTGTCGCCGCGCTCGTCGCCGAACCTCCCTCCTGATCACCGGATTGCCCCGCATGCAGACACGCAAAGGCATCATCCTCGCCGGCGGCGCCGGCTCCCGGCTCCACCCGGTCACGCTCGCCGTCTCGAAGCAGCTGATGCCGGTCTACGACAAGCCGATGATCTACTACCCGCTGAGCGTGCTCCTGCTCGCGGGTATCCGTGAGATCCTCGTGATCTCGACGCCGCAGGACACGCCCCGGTTCCGGGAGCTGCTCGGCGACGGCGCCAGCTGGGGCATCGACATCCGCTACGCGGTGCAGCCGAGCCCCGACGGCCTCGCCCAGGCCTTCATCATCGGCGCCGACTTTCTCGGAGGCGGCCCCTCGGTGCTCGTGCTCGGCGACAATATCTTTTACGGCCACGGCCTCAGCGAACGGCTCCAGACGGCGAGCCGGCAGACGACCGGCGCCACGGTCTTCGCCTATCCCGTCGCCGATCCAGAGCGATACGGCGTCGTCGACTTCGACCCCAGCGGACGGGCCCGGTCGATCGAGGAGAAGCCGAAGGCACCCAAGAGCCGCTACGCCGTCACCGGGCTGTACTTCTACGACCCCCAGGTGATCGAGATCGCCAGGACGATGAAGCCGAGCCCCCGCGGTGAACTCGAGATCACCGACGTCAACCGCGTCTACCTTCAGCGAAACGATCTCGATGTCCAGGTGATGGGCCGCGGCGATGCCTGGCTCGACACCGGCACCCACGACAGCCTGCTGGAGGCGGGGCAGTTCATCCAATCGCTCGAGAAGCGGCAGGGACTGAAGATCTGCTGCCCCGAGGAGATCGCGTGGCGGAATGGCTGGATCGATGATACCCAACTCGAGCGGCTCGCCGCACCGCTCGTGAAGAGCGGCTACGGCCACTATCTCCTCGAACTCAAGCACGAGGCAGGCCGATGAACGTCACCACGACCGCGATCCCGGGCGTGCTCGTCCTCGAGCCGCGGATCTTCGAAGACTCCCGAGGCCACTTCTTCGAGAGTTTCAACCACGCAGCGTTCGAGAAGGCCATCGGCGGCCCCGTGTCGTTCGTGCAGGACAACCAGAGCCTGAGCCGGGCACGCGTGCTCCGCGGCCTGCACTATCAGGTTGATCGGCCCCAGGGAAAACTCGTCCGCGCCGTCCGCGGCTCGATCTGGGACGTCGCCGTCGACATCCGCCCGGAGTCGCCGGCCTTCGGAACGTGGGTGGCCTGCGAGATCTCCGCCGAGAACCGCCGGCAACTCTGGGTGCCGGCCGGCCTCGCCCATGGATTTCTGGTGCTCTCGGAATCGGCCGAGGTGCTCTACAAGACGACCGACTACTACTCGCCCCCTGGCGAGCGGTGCATCGTCTGGAACGATCCCGAGCTGGCGATCGAGTGGCCACTCGAGTCCGAGCCGGTGGTGTCGGGAAAGGACCAGCAGGGGGTGTCGTTCGCCGAGGCCGTGCCCCGAATCCAGGCGTGACGTGGGCCCAGGCGTGACGCACAGGCGGCGTGGCCAGCGAGTTCAGAGCTGCGTCGGATTCGGCGCGTCGCCGTAGACGGCCTTCGGGTCGAAGGCCTTTTCGTGCTCGAGGAACTCGAGGCTCGTGCCCTGCGTGCGCTCCGCGCCGACTGGCACCTTGCGGTAAAAGCATGAGCGGTAGCCGACGTGGCAGCTGGCCCCTCCTGTAATCGCGACGCGGAGCCAGACGCAGTCCTGGTCGTCGTCGATCCGCATCTCCACCACCTTCTGGACGAGGCCGCTGGTGGCCCCCTTGTGCCAGAGCTGCTGCCGGCTCCGGCTCCAGTAGTGGGCCTCGCCAGTCTCGATGGTCTTCGTGAGCGCCTCTCGGTTCATCACGGCCACCATCAGCACCTCGCCCGACGCATAGTCGGTGGTGACGCAGGGGATCAGGCCGGCGGCATCGAACTTGGGGGCCAGATCGTCCCCCTCCTCGACCTGCTCCACAGTCACCCGCTTTCCGAACAGGTTCTCGCTCTCCGACGCGCTTGACACGACACGGCTCCTCGCGAAAGGTTCGACTCGGCTGCTACTATACACCCTGCTTTCCGGCAGTTTTCGCCAGCAGGCGGAGGCAGTCGGACGCGGTCCATTCGCCCCGGAGCCTCGCCATGACGCTGGTCCTTCGCCCCCTCGCCCTCGTCGCCGCGACCACCCTGCTGGCGGCCTCGTCGGCATTCGCTACCGACTGGCCGACGTTCCGCGGCCCCGGCCGCACGGCAGTGGCGCCCGACACCGACCTGCTCGAATCGTGGCCCGCCGACGGCCCCCCGCTCCGCTGGGAGACGAAGGGCGCCGGCCGCGGCTACGCCAGCGTCGCGATCGCCGGCGATCGCATCTACACGCTCGGCGACGGGCTCTCGACCGCCGCCGACAAGGACGAGTATCTCTCGTGCTTCGACCGGGCCACCGGCCGCCAGCTCTGGAAGACAAAGACGGGCGAGCCCTGGAACGACGGCCAGGAATCCTGGCAGAGCTCCCGCAGCACGCCCACCGTCGATGGCGACATGGTCTACGTGATCACGCCCTACGGAACGCTCGTGGCCTGCAAGGCGGCCGACGGCGCCGAGTTGTTTCGTGTTGATCTCAAGGATCGGTTCGGCGGCAAGAAGGGTGACGGTTGGGGCTACAGCGAGTCGGTGCTCGTGGATGGCGACCGGATCATCTGCACGCCCGGTGGCGAGAAGGCGGCGGTGGTGGCACTCGACAAGAAGACCGGCGGCGACATCTGGGCATGCCCGATGGATGACCTCCGCGGTGCCGGCCACTCGTCGATCATGGTCTCGGAGGTGAAGGGACGAAAGATCTACGTGCAGACGACTGCGAGCGGCCCGATCGGCGTGGATGCCGCCACCGGCGCGCTCCTCTGGCGTTATCCGATCGAGCAGACGGTGGCGGTGATCCCGACGCCCATCGTCCGAGACGACCTCGTCTTCTTCGCGGCCGGCTACCGGCGGGGCGGGGCCCTGCTCCGTCAGATGCCGCAGGCCGACGGCGGCGTGACGATCGAGGAGATCTACGGCCTCAACACCGACCTCGCGAACAAGCACGGTGGCATCGTGCTCGTCGGCAACCACCTCTACGGCGACTCCGATGACAAGGGGATCCCATTTTGCGCTGAACTGATGACCGGCAAGATCGCCTGGAAGCAGCGGGGCAGCGGCAAGAACTCCGCCACCGTGATGGCGGCCGACGGGCACATCTACATCCGCTACTCCGACGGCACAGTGTCGCTGGTGAAGGCCGACCCGGCCGAGTATCGGGAGGTGAGCAGCTTCGCGGTGCCGGGCAGCGGTGAAAGGCCGAGTTGGGCTCACATGGTGATCCTCGACGGCCTGCTCTACCTCCGCGAGGGCGACGCGATCCTCTGCTACGACGTGCGGGCGAAGTAGCGGTGTCCTGAAAAAACGCCGCCGGCCGCCCGCGACTCACGCGGACGACCGGCGGCCAAAGAGAACATCGCTAGGTCGTGTCAGTCGTTGCAGTCAGCGACGCTGCGGTAGATGAGCCCGCCCACGATGCCGCCCACGATCGGTGCCACCCAGAACAGCCAGAGCTGCTGAACAGCCCAGCCGCCGACGAACACGGCGGTGGCGGTGCTGCGGGCCGGGTTCACGCTCGTGTTGGTGACCGGGATGCTCACCAGGTGGATCAGCGTCAGGCAGAGGCCGATCGCGATCGGGGCGATCATGCTGCCGGCCCGTTTGTCGGTCGCCCCGTGGATCACAAACAGAAACACCGCCGTCAGCACCGCCTCGATGATGAAGGCGCTCTGCCAGCCGTAGCCGGTCACGCCGGGCACGGCCGACGGTGAGTGGTCGCCGTAGCCGTTGCTGGCAAAGCCGCTGGCGACGGCGTCAAATCCGGGTAGGCCACTGGCGACCAGGTAGAGGATGCCGGCGCCGGCGATGCCGCCGACGACCTGGGCGATCCAGTACGGGATCATGTCCTTCGCCGGAAACCGGCCGCTGGCCACGAGGCCGGCCGTCACCGCCGGATTGAGGTGGCAACCCGAGATGTGGCCGATCGCCGTGGCCATGGTGAGCACGGTGAGTCCGAAGGCGAGCGCGACGCCAGCGAAGCCGATGCCAAGGTCAGGATACGCCGCGGCCAGCACCGCGCTGCCACAGCCACCGAGCACGAGCCAGAAGGTGCCGATCGCCTCGGCGAGAAGTTTGCCAGTCATTACCAAAGATCTCCAAAAGGATGCACGGAAGAGCCCCACCCGCCTCTGGCGGCCGACTTCCCGGCTGGGCAACACGCTAGGGGGGAGCAACCGTGACGGTCAACGGCAATCGCCACCCGAGAGGCATACCGCCCATCAGCGAATCAGGGCCAGCAGTCGCGGGCCGAAGATCGCAAACCCCACCAGGATCGCCGAACCGACCGCGACGAGGACGGCTGCGCTCGCGGTATCGAGGGCATCCTTGATCCGCGAATCGGGGCCCGAGTCGAGGGCCCGGGCCAACGACTCGACCGACGTGTTGAACACTTCGGCCGCGATCACGCCGCCGATCGACAGGGCCACGAGGCTCCACTCCACGGGGCTGATCCCGAGCCAGGCAGCCAAGGCGACTGCCGCCGCCGCGACCGGCAGGTGCGCCGCGAAGCTCCACTCGGTGGACACGGCATGAAACAGCCCGCGGAAGGCGTCGCCGAACTTCTGCAGCCACGATCGCTTTGGCGGCGTCCAACCGGGCATCGACACCGTCAACCTACCTTCACGTAGGGATCGCCCTTCTTCCAGTTGCACGGGCAGAGTTCGTCGCTCTGCAGCGCGTCGAGCACGCGAATCACCTCGGCGACGTTGCGGCCGACGCGACCCTGGTTGACGTCCACCCACTGGATCACGCCGTGGGGATCGACGATGAACGTTGCACGAAGGCAGTAGCCCTCCGTCTTTTCGAGAATGCCGAGCTCCGGGGCGAGCTTCTGCGCGGCGATCAGCGGATAGCCGAGATTCGTGAGATCGGCATGAGCCCGCCGCCAGGCGAGGTGCGACCACTCGTTGTCGGTGCTTCCCCCGACGACCATCGTGTCGCGATCGGCAAACGCCTTGAGTTGCTTGTTGAACTCGGCCAGTTCGGTCGGGCAGACGAACGTGAAGTCCTTCGGGTAGAAGAAGTAGATCACCCACTTGCCCGAGTAGTCGGCATTGGTGAGCACCTTCATGTCGTCCTTGCCCGTACCCACGCAGGCCTGGCAGGAGAACTGCGGAAACGTGTCGCCAACGGTCAGCATGACTGGAATCTCCACGGAAACGGTGTAGGGCGGATCGCGGCCACGGGCGGAGTGTACGGAGGGGCCGAAGCCCCTTCAACACGTATTGCGCCACCAAACCAATCGAGCCTCCATACTAGGGCCCCGATGACCGCCGACCAGCAGGACCACAGCCGCCGCGCGATTCCTCGCATCTGCCACGATCCAGTGTCGGGGCGACCGGTGTTCGTGGCGCCCCAGCGCGGCGGCAAGCCCGACGACCGCGCGCTCGCCGCCAGTCTCGGCGACTCGCGAGATCCCCTCGGTTGGTGCCCATTCTGCGCGGGCAACGAGTCACGGACACCCCCCGACCTGGCTCGGGCCCCGGCCGATCCGGCGCTGCCCTGGCGGGCGCGGATCGTGCCCAACACCTTCCCGATCACGGTGCCCCTTCCGCGGCAGGCAGGCCCCGACGAGCCCCGGGAGGCGGGTGGCATCCACGACGTCGTGATCGAATCGCCGCGGCATGACCGCTCGATTCTCGACGTCGACGCCGATGCGTGGCATGACGTCTGGTCGCTCTGCCGGCAGCGACTCGCCGTTGTGGCCAGCCTCGATTCGCTCGCCTGGGCGACCGTCTTCAAGAACTCCGGACCCAAGGCGGGCGCCTCGCTCGAACACATCCACAGCCAGATCGTCGGCCTCGACGTCGTGCCGCCCGCGATCGACGCCGAGATGGCCGCCGTCCGCCGTGACGCAGCCACCTTTCCGCGGCTGCTTGAGGCCGCACGCCGGGGTGGACGGATCGTTGCCGAGCGGGGCGACCTCGTGGCGCTCGTGCCCCCTGCACCGCGGCAGCCATACGAGACGTGGATCGTGGCGACGTGTCCCGAGGCCCACTTCCACGCCACGTCTTCCGAACGCGTCGTCGCGATCGCAGACCTCACCCGCGACCTCGTCGCGCGGCTGGAGCGGATCGCCCCCGGCTGTCACTACAACTGGTGGCTACACCAGGCGCCGTTTCCGCGGTCACTGACCGACGACCGGATCGCCGCCTCGTGGCACTGGCACCTCGAGATTGTGCCGCGGCTCTCGGAGTTTGCGGGTTTTGAGATCGGCACCGGCTGCCACATCACGACCCGCTCGGCCGAGGAGTCCGCGGAGATGCTCCGCGATGCGGGCGGCTAGCCGGTCGCGAGAGCCAACCAGTCGATTTCCGGCGGCATCTGCTGGGCACCGTGGTCGAGAATCGACACCGGCAGACCCGCACGGCGGGCGATCTCGGCAGCGGCCTCGTGGGCGATCATCCGCGGCGCGACCGGGCCGTCATCGGCACCCGGTGGTGTCGTGTGGGAGAGAACCACGGCGGCGGGACGAAGGCCTTCGGCGCGGGCCGCGCGGACGATGCCCAGCGTCCTGCCGATCGCTCCCAGCCGCGCGGCATCGACCACGACCAGCGGCAGCGAAAACTCCCGTGCGAGGTCGATGCCGAGCGTCTCGTCGGCCAGTGGCGAGAACAGGCCGCCGGCGGCTTCGACCACCACGACGTCGCCTGTGGATCGGCGGGCGTCAAAGCCCGAACGCAACAACTGCTCGTCCACGCGGCGCCCCTCGGCCCGGGCGCTGGATGGCGGGGCGATGGCTGCCGCAAACGACTGCGGGCACACGTCCCGCGGATCTCCTCGTCGCCCTGCGGCGTCCCAGAGAATCCAGGCGTCACTCGACTCGTCGGTCACCGAGGCAAAACCACTCAACACCGGCTTATAGGCGGCGACTCGGCTGCCGGCCAATCGCAGGCTTCTCAGGATCGCGGCGGCAACGTGCGTCTTTCCAACATCCGTATCGGTGCCAGCGAGAAAGAGACCCTTGGTGGCCATGGTCTTCCGATCTTGTTCGAAACGACTGTTGATTTCGACAGCAGGAGGTTCTAAACTACTGACAGAAGTTGAGACGCAATCTCAACTTCTGCCTTCCTTCGAAAAAAATACGGTTTTGAGAGGCCTCGTCCATGATCGCGGTTTCGCTCGACGACGTTCCGGTCGGCTCGACGGTCCGGGTGCGCGACGTGGCTGGCGGCGATGCCGTGGCGATCCGCCTCCTGGAGATGGGTGTCACGCCGGGCGTCGAAATCCGCCTGGTTGGGAAGGCGCCATTTGGCGATCCACTCGAACTCGAACTCCGGGGCTACCGGCTGTCGATCCGCCGCCAGGAAGCGGCGCGGGTGGCGATCGGCGACCGCTGACGTTGAGAAGCCAATGACGCCGGGCCCTCTCACCGTTGCCCTGCTCGGCAACCCGAATGTCGGCAAGAGCACGTTGTTTACGGCGCTGGCGGGCATTCCGACCAGGGTCGGCAACTATCCCGGCGTCACGGTCGAGGAGAAGATCGGCCGCTTCACGCACCGCGGGCAAGCGGTCGATCTCGTTGACCTGCCCGGCACCTACAGCCTCGCGCCGCAGAGCCCGGACGAGCGGGTGGCGGTTGACGTCCTCCACGGTCGCATGCCGGGTGTCGCGCGTCCTGACTGCATTCTTGTGGTGGCTGATGCCACCAACCTGCCGCGGAACATGTTTCTGGCCACGCAAGCGCTGGAAGTCGGCGTGCCCGTCGTCATCGCACTCGCCCTGGCCGACGTCGCCGACCGGAAGGGAATCCGGATCGACGTCGCCGAACTCTCGAGGCGGCTCGGTTGCCCGGTCATCCGGGTCGCACCGCCAACCGGCGAGGGCGTCGCGACCATCCGCGACCGAGTGGTGGAGGCGACCAACGGGCCTGCGCCACGGCCCCTGCAACTCGCGCTGCCAAAAGCCGGCACGGCCGTGCGGCCGGCGGCCGAGACCGAGGCGATCGCCCGCTACGCGGCGATCGAGCGACTGCTCGACGGCGTGGTCGGCGGGGGCGGCGCGGCGGCGCTCGTGGAGGATCGCATCGACGCTCTGCTCACGCACCGCGTTTGGGGCACGCTGATCTTCGTTGGCGTCATGCTCGGGATGTTTTCCTCGATCTTCTGGCTCGCCCCGCCGCTCATGGACCTGATCTCGGCGGCGATGGATCACGTTTCGGCCTTCGTGGCATCCTTGTTGCCCGAAGGGGCGATCCGTTCGCTCGTCGTCCATGGCATCCTCGCCGGCGTGTCGGGAAGCGTCGTCTTCGTGCCGCAGATCGCTCTGCTCTTTCTGTTCGTCGCGATTCTCGAAGGATGCGGCTACCTGGCCCGCGCGGCCTACCTCATGGACCGGCTGCTCGTGGGCATGGGACTGAGCGGCAAGTCTTTCATTCCGCTGCTTTCGAGCTTCGCGTGCGCGATCCCCGGCATCATGGCGGCCCGCACGATCGAGAACCGCCGCGACCGCCTGCTGACGATCCTCGTCGCGCCGCTGATGAGTTGCTCCGCGCGGCTGCCGGTCTACCTGCTGCTCTGCGGGGCCTTTGTTCCTGACCGCGCAGCAGGGCTGCCCTGGTTGCCATTGAAGGCCGCGGTCCTCGCTGGCCTGTACGCCCTGGGGGTCGTGGTTGCTGCGGCCGTGGCCTGGGTGCTCTCGCGGACGGCGTTCCACGGCCCGCCACAGCCCTTCGTGATGGAACTCCCCGGTTGGCGCTGGCCGCGGCCGGCGGTCGTGCTCGAGCGGGCCCGCGAGGCGGCCTGGTCGTTTCTGCAAAATGCCGGCACGCTGATCGTGGCGCTGAGCATCGTGCTCTGGGCGCTGATGACCTACCCGCGGAACGAGCAGACCATCGACGCCGACGTGGCGGCCTTGCGAACGGCGGTCGGCGAGCGGATTGCCGCCGCAGACGACGACGCCCCAGACCGTGCTGACCTGGTCGCCCAACTGGAGGCGCTCGATACACCCGAGGGCCTTGCGGCAGCTCGTCAGGGAGCCGCCCAACGGCACAGCTTCCTCGGTCGGGCTGGCCAGTTCATCGAGCCACTTGTGAAGCCGCTGGGCTGGGACTGGCGGATCGGCTGTGCGGCCCTGGCAAGCTTTCCGGCGCGCGAGGTGGTGCTCGGCACACTCGGCGTGATCTATGACCTCGGCGACGTCGATCCCGGGGATGCCGAGGGGGCCACCGCGCTCGAGCGGCGGCTCAAGGCAGCCCGCTGGGACGGCACGAACCGGCCCGTGTTCACGCTGCCCGTCGCCCTCTCGATCATGGTGTTCTTCGCCCTGTGCGCACAGTGCGCGAGCACGCTGGTCGTGATCGGCCGCGAGACCGGGTCGTGGGTCTGGCCCGTGGTCACGTTCAGCTACATGACGGCGCTGGCCTGGCTGGGAGCGTTTGCGATTTACCGGATCGGCCTGGCCTTAGGCTGGTGAGATGCAAGACACCATCGCCATCGCCATCGCCATCGCCGCGGGCCTCTGGCTCGTCCGCACCCTCTGGCGGCAGATGGTCGCGCCATCGTGCGGCAAGGTGGCAAACCCGACCGGCGCCGACGGCTTCGTGTCGCTCGGCGATCTGGCTGCGACAACAAAAAAACCGGGGCGTTCTGCAGAACGCCCCGGCTCGTGAACTTGTCTCTTCCATCCGGCTCGAGCCCGGTCGTCGCCCGATGCCACGCCGTCCGGAGGACGGCGGCGGGCGACCCCAGGCTGCCGGGGCCACGATGGCCCGGCAGCCGTGTCATCAGTACATGTCGTAGTCACCGCCGTGACCGGCGCCGCCGGCCTTGGCCTTATGATCCTTCGGCTTCTCGGCGATCAGGGCATCGCTCGTGAGCAGCAGGGTGGACACGCTCGTGGCGTTTTGCAGCGCCGTCCGCGTCACCTTCGCCGGATCGATGACCCCCGCCTTGACGAGGTCTTCATACTCGTTGGTCGCGGCGTTGTAGCCGAAGTTACCGCTGCCGCCGAGCACCTTCTCGCAGACGATCGAGCCGTCCTGGCCCGCGTTGGACGAGATCATCGTGACCGGCGCGCGGGCCGCCCGCACCACGATCTGGTACCCCACCGTCTCGTCGTCGGAAAGGCCCTTGGGCTTCACCTGCGAACTGGCCCTCAGGAGGGCCACGCCACCGCCGGGCAGGATACCTTCCTCAACAGCTGCCCGAGTCGCATGGAGCGCGTCCTCGACGCGGGCCTTCTTCTCCTTCATCTCGCTCTCTGTTGCGGCGCCGACGTTGATCTTCGCCACACCGCCGGAAAGCTTCGCCAGCCGCTCTTCGAGCTTCTCGCGGTCGTAGTCGCTCGTCGCAGCCTCGATCTCGCGGCGGATCTGCTCGATCCGCGACTTGATGTCGGATGACTTCCCGGCGCCCTCGATGATCGTCGTGTTGTCCTTGTCGACGATCACCTTTTTGGCGCGGCCGAGTTCGGCGAGGCCGAGGCTCTCGAGCTTCATACCGAGGTTCTCGAACACAGGGGTGGCTCCGGTGAGGATCGCGATGTCCTCGAGCATCGCCTTGCGGCGGTCGCCGTAGCCCGGAGCCTTGACGGCGCACACCTGGAAGGTGCCGCGAAGCCGGTTGATGACCAGCGTGGCCAGAGCCTCGCCGTCGACCTCCTCGGAGACGATCAGCAGCGGCTTGCCCGCGTTCACCACCGCCTCGAGTAGCGGGACGATGTCCTTGACGCTCGAGATCTTCTTCTCGAACACGAGGATGTAGCAGTCCTCAAGAATGCACTGCATCTGCGTGGGGTTCGTCACGAAGTAGGGGGAGAGGTAGCCGCGGTCGAACTGCATGCCCTCCACGAACTCGATCTCAGTCTTGAGGCTCTTCCCTTCATCGACCGTGATCACACCATCTTTGCCCACCTTATCCATGGCCTCGGCCAGCAGGTCGCCGATCTCAGCGTCGTTATTGGCTGCGATGGCCGCGACCTGGGCCATCTCCTTCTTCCCCTTTACGGGGATCGCCATCTCCTTGAGTTTGGCGGCGATGTCGGCCACGGCCTTTTCGATGCCGGCCTTCATCTGGATCGGATTCACTCCGGCGACGACGGCCTTGAGACCCTCGTTGAACACCGCCTCGGCAAGGACCGTGGCAGTGGTCGTGCCGTCCCCGGCCACGTCGCTCGTCTTGCTGGCAACCTCGCGAACCATCCGGGCGCCCATGTTCTCATAGACGTCTTCGAGGTCGATCTCCTTGGCGACAGTGACGCCGTCCTTGGTGACCGTCGGCGAGCCGAAGCTCTTCTGGAGGATGACGTTGCGGCCCTTGGGGCCGAGCGTCACCTTGACCGCACGAGCGAGTTTGGCGACGCCGCGCCGCATCGCCTCACGGGCCTCCTGGTCGAATGCCATCATCTTGGCCATGGTTCTGTTCTCCTCTGTTGAAAGCGGGTCTGGTGAAAGCGGGTGAAAGTTCGTGGAACGAGTGAGCGGACGCTGCTGGTAGCGATCAGCCGAGAATGGCGAGGATGTCGTCCTCGCGCATCAGAAGCAGTTCGTCGTCGCCGACCTTGAAGGGCTCGCCGGCATAGCTGGTGAACACGACCCGGTCGCCGGGCTTGACCTGCAGCGGATGCCGAGCGCCCTTCAAATCGAGGCGGCCTTCGCCGACGCTGACCACAACGCCGCGGGCCGGCTTGTCCTTAGCGGAGTCGGGCAGCAGGATGCCGCCGGATGTCTTCTGCTCGCTCTGCTCCCGCTCCACGACCACGCGGTCGCCAAGGGGGATGAGCGTTGACTTCTTCTTTGCGGGCTTCGTGGCGGTTGCGGACATGGTTGGGGCACCTCTCTCAAAAGTTCGGACGGGACGACGCGGCCCGCGCGGCGGCGCGGTGTCGTTGGCCGCCGGTCGAGTCGGGCGGAGAAACACCTGCCCAATTCGACCTCAAGCGGACCGTTGATCCTTGGCAAGCAACTGGCGCGCCGGATGCACTCCCGACAAAACGACCCCCAGTTTCCCCGCGGTTTTTCGCCTGTTCAAGGGATTTCCGAGCATTCGACCGCCCCATCGCCGCTGCTGCCAGAATGGCAGCAGACGGAGCCTGCGAGGTCTCGGGAGCTTTCGGCCGTCAGGCCGGTGACACCCGTACGCCGAGCCATGCCCCCGAGACTCCCGGCCGCCGGGCCATCGCATGGAAAAGCCCCCTCCCACCGGCTAGGCTTCGGTGACCTTCTCGCAGCAGCAGTCCCATCGGCTTCCCACCAGGTCTCCCATGCCAAGCCATAAGCGGATCGATGTCTCCAAGGTGGGTGACGTCACAATCGTGAAGTTCGTCGACAGGAAGATCCTCGACGAGGCTGGCATCCAGGAACTCGGCGCCGAGTTGTTCTCCGTCGTCGAGCACGACAACCGCCGCAGCATCCTCGTCAACTTCGACAACGTGGACTTCCTCTCGAGTGCCGCCCTCGGCAAGCTCATCACGCTCGACCGCAAGGTCAAGTCTGTGCAGGGCCGGCTGAAGATGTGCAACATCCGCCCCGAGATCCTCGAAGTCTTCCAGATCACGAAGCTCAACAAGGTGTTCGATATCCGCGGCGAGGAGGCCGAGGCGATCTCGGCTTTCTGACGTCGGGCTGAGATCGCGGCTCGGCCGTCGATCAGTCCGTCGGACGAGTGTGAAGGTGAACACCATGTCAGACCAAACCTCCCCTGGCGCGTGGCAACTGTCGATCGACCTGCCAAGCGAGCGCGGGTCGAATCGTCAGGTCACCGACGAGCTGCTCACGCAGCTCGGGGCCCACGGCTGGCCGCCGGCCGACGTCTTTGCCGTCCACCTGGCAGTCGAGGAGGCGATCGTCAATGCGATCGTGCACGGCAACAAGCTCGACGCGAAGAAGAAGGTCCACGTGGAGTGCGAGGTGTCGGCCGACCGCGTGCGAGTCGCCATCGCCGACGAAGGGCCTGGGTTTGATCCTGCGGGCGTTCCCGACTGCACGGCCGAGGAGCGGCTTGAGGCCCCGAGCGGCCGCGGCGTGATGCTGATGCGGTCGTTCATGACGAGCATCGAATACAACGCAGCCGGCAACGCCGTGGTGCTGGAGAAGGTCCGGTCGCCGGCCGAATCCTGACGTCCTGCGGCCGTGGCCGCCGGATATCGATTCTACCCAAAAAATTCGCTACTCTCGGAACTTCGATCCCCGATAGCTCAACGGTAGAGCGAGCGGCTGTTAACCGCTAGGTTGTAGGTTCGAATCCTACTCGGGGAGCT
>CAMBSN010000002.1 GCA_945870505.1 Candidatus Kuenenia stuttgartensis
CTCAAGGAGACCGGCTGCCAGGCGGTGAAGCTCGAGGGCACCGCGGGCCAGGCCGACGTGATTGCCGGGATCGTGGCTGCCGGCATCCCGGTGATGGGGCACGTCGGCCTGCGGCCGCAGGCGGTGCACCAGCTCGGTGGCTACCGGATGCAGCGCGACGAGGATCGGCTCATGGTCGACGCCCGGGCTGCGGCCGACGCCGGCGCGTTCGCTGTCGTGCTCGAGTGCATTCCGCGGGCGGTGGCTGCCGCGATCACAAAGGCCCTGCATGTTCCTACGATCGGGATCGGAGCTGGCCCCGATTGCGATGGCCAGGTGCTCGTGATGCACGATCTCGTCGGGCTCTCCCCTGACCGTGTGCCGAAGTTCGTCCGCGGCTACGCCGACGCCAAGGCGACGATCGCCGAGGCGCTGGCTCGCTGGCGGACCGATGTCGAGCGGCGGGAGTTTCCTGGCCCGGGTGAGACCCTGGGATAGAGTGTCGCAGGTTGCACGGGCGTCACCCGAGGCGTGACGCTCTTCCGCCACCGCGACCGCGCCTACGCGGCCCTGCCGTGGGGTCTGTGGCGATTAAGGAATGACGACTTCGTCGGAGATCACCACTGGCTTCCCCGCCGTGATGCCAGCCGGTGTCGGTAGCGAGGCGCCGGGGCCCGGCGAACCTCCCGGACCAGCGGGCATCACCGCGCCAGCGGGGATGCCAGCAGGCACTCCGCCCTCAACCACGGTTCCACCGCCCTCGCAGGAGTTGCAGCCTGTTGAGACAGGCGCTGACTCGCAGCACTGCGACTGCTGACCGCAGACCCGCGGCGCCGCAGCCGGCGCCGCGATCGCCGCACCTGGTGGCGTGAATCCGGGCGGCAGGTGCCCGAAGCACTTCTCGTACTTCCACACCTCCATCGCGATGTACCGCTCGTTGAGCGACTTGCAGCCACCGGCAGATCCAATGGCGACCACGGCCGTCAACGCCAGCAGCCGACGGGCCCAATCCTGTGCACGCATCGATCCGTCTCCTCGGACGGCCGTGGTGCCCGCGGACAAGCGGGGATGAACTCATGCCGCATCGCGCGGTCGTCACCAACAGCCACGCAACCCTACCCCACGGTAGTCGCGCGGCAACTGAAAAGGTCGGGAGCCCGGCGCGCGGACGCAGAACTGGTGGCAGACCCTGCGGGTCGTGTCGGACGGGCCGTCGGCCACCACGTCGCGCGAGGCGAATCAGCCCTTCCGGTGCCGGATGCGGGCTCGCATCCGCCGCTTCTTCTGACCCAGTTTCCGCCGACCCTTGCCCGTTTTCTTAACGCCCATTCTGTCCTCCACGTGGCCGACGGCGCCCATAGCTTCGGCCGTCGTGCTCGCGGACGTTGTAAGATGGCCTCTTCCCCGTTGCAAGCATCCCCGGTAACCATCCGCGGCATGATCGTGTTCTTCCCCACCTACGCGAGCCGCACACCGCATGGGTGGACGGCTCGGCTGGCGGGCATGGTCGCCCGGCCGCTGCCCGAGCGGAGCCGGCGGCGGGTGCTGGCGGTGGCCGTCTTGCGGCGTCTGCTCGATCTCGGTGAGGCAGAAATGGCCTCGGAAATCTTCCGCCGCCGGGCGGAGATGTTTCTGTTCCGCAGGGTCGCGGGGCACCGCATCCGGATCATGCTCGGAGATCGTATTGTCGATGTCGGTTATACCGACAAGGCGGGCCATTTCGAGACGCGGGTGAATTTTGATGACGAGTTCGCGGCGGCGTGGACGGTTGCCGATGGGGCCGCAGGACGGCGGCTCGAGTATGCCGGCGTGGCCGATCCGGACGGCGAGGAGGGAGACGGTGTGCCGACCGGCACGGGGTGCGTCCACCTCATCGAGGACTCGGGCACGTCGGTGATCTCCGACATCGACGACACGGTGAAGTTCAGCAACGTCGCGGACAAGCGAGAGCTTCTCCGCAACACGCTGCTCCGCGAGTTCATCCCCGTGGAGGGCATGCCCGAGACGTATCGGCGGTGGCGGGAGGCCGGGGCGGATTTTCACTACGTGTCGAGCAGCCCCTGGCAGCTCTCCGATCCCCTCTGCCGCTTTCTCGGTCAGGCCGGCCTGCCCGCGGGCTCGATGCACCTCAAGCTCTTCCGCCTCAAGGATTCGACGCCGCTCGGGCGGCTGCGATCTCGGAAGCGCGGCAAGCGGAGGACGATCGATCGCATCATCGATGACTTCCCGGGACGGCGGTTCGTGCTCGTGGGCGACTCCGGTGAACGCGACCCCGAGATCTATGCCTCGATCGCCCAGCGACGGCCCGAACAGATTTCCGGCATCCTGATCCGCGAAGTTCCCTCGAAGTCTTCGCGGGCGAAGGTTCGCGAGCGACTCGCCAAACTCGCCCGCCGGCTGCCGCCCGATTGCCTGACCGTGTTTCAATCCCCAGACGAGCTATCCGACCTCCAGATGCGCGGCCGTTGAGCGGTCTGCCGGCATGCGTCAATACGTAGGTGCAGGTTGTCAACCTGCGCTGGGAAACGTGGTCGGCGGCGTTTGAGCGCAGGTTGCCAACCTGCGGCTACGGGTTGGCCGTAATGCTTGCCTTTCGGAGGTGCAGGTTGTCAACCTGCACATGACACCCTCGTCAACGCACGTTGCACTCACCCCGGATCGTCGAAAGCATTCTGGTAGTGCTCGACGACGGACTTGCCGGCGGCGTCGAAGGTGACGGCCACCACGTCGATCCGCACGCTCTGATCCTCGAGTCGATGGCGGCGGATGTAGGCATTGACGAGGGTCGCCAGCCGCCGCTGCTTGGCGAAGCCCACGGTCTCGGCCGGATGGCCGTGGGCGGTATCGGAGCGAGTGCGGACCTCGACGAAGACCACCGTGCGGCCGTCGAGCGCGACGATGTCAATGTCTCCGCGGAGCACCCGCTCGCGGCGGCCGACGATCCGGTAGCCGAGCCCGCGGAGATACTTCGCCGCCTCGTCCTCGCCGCGGCGACCGAGTTCGTCTCGGGACAACGCCACGGGCATGCCCCCGCGTCAGGTGGTGGCCGAAGCTGCCTTCTTGCCCTTCCCCACGGCTGACTTCCCGGCGGCCGACTTTTCGGCAGCCACGTCGTCTCGCTTCTCGCGAAGACGGGTCGACTTGCCCGAGCGGTCGCGGAGGTAGTAGAGCTTCGCCCGCTTCGATATGCCCGACCGCTTGACCTCGATCTTGGCGATCTTCGGCGAGTGGACGGGGAACTTCCGCTCCACGCCCTCGCCTGCCACGATCCGGCGGACGGTGAACATCTCACGGCTACCGGCGCCGCTCTTGGCGATGACGACGCCGTTGAAGATCTGAACCCGCTCCTTCTCGCCTTCGAGAATTCGGGTGTGGACATCGACGGTGTCGCCGATCTCAAAACTGGCGGTCTCGGGCTTGAGGCTCGAGGCCTCGACGGCGGCAAGCATTTTGCGACTCACGATGCGCTCCTTTGGGGGTGGCTTGTTAGGGGTGGCTTGTTACGAATGACTCGGGGAATGAACGGGGTGCGGCCGGCTTCGCTTTGCAGTTGCCACGACGGCCTGCTCACGCCGCCACGTGGCGATCCGGCCATGGTCGCCCGAGAGGAGGATCTCGGGCACGGCGAGACCGCGGAACTCCCGCGGCCGCGTGTACTGGGGGCCCTCGATGAGCCGGTCGGCTCCCGAGAACGAATCCTGTCCCGCGCTCTCCTCGTGGCCGAGCACGCCGGGCAGCAGCCGGGCGACGGCATCGACCACGACCATCGCGGCGACCTCGCCGCCCGAGAGGACGTAGTCGCCGATCGAGAGTTCTTCGGCGGCGAGCGTCGCGCCGATCCGGGCGTCGAAGCCCTCGTAGCGGCCGCAGACCAGCACGATGCGATCGAGGGTCGCGAGTTCCTCGACCGCGGCCTGATCGAGCTGGCGGCCACCTGGTGTGAGGAGAAACGTGCGGCCTGCGGGTACGGCCTCAGCCTGCACCGCCTCGACGCACGACACGACCGGCCCCGGCATCAGCAGCATCCCGGGACCGCCGCCAAAGGGGCGGTCGTCCACCTGCCGGTGCACGCCCTCGGCGAAGTCACGGATGTTGGTCAGCCGGACGTCGATCAAACCCGCGCGGCGCGCGGCCCCGAGCAGGCTTCCGTCGAGGAAGCTCGTGAACATCTCGGGGAACAGCGTGACGATGTCGATGCGCATGACGGTGACGCGATCGGCGCGGTCGTCCGGCCGCCGGGCTTAGGCGGGATCGGAGCGACGCGGGCTCACTCGGCCTTCGGCTCTTCGGCGGGGGCTTCGGCTGCTGGCTCGGCGACGGCTTCCGCCACCGCTTCGGCCACGGCGGCCGTGGCGGGTGCCTCGGCTGCAGGTTCGGTCTTGGGCGTGGGCACGAAGGCCGGCTCGCCCGGATCGGGAACGATCCGCGGCATCGAGAGCTTCGCGCGGGCCGCCTCCATCTGCGTCACGTGCGTGCCGTTCGTCCCATACTTCTTGATGAGTACGCGGACGGCGTCGCTCGGCTGTGCGCCGACGGAGATCCAGTAGTCGACCCGCGGGCCGTTGAGCGTGCAGCGGGCATCGGTCTCCGGGACGTGGGGATCGTAGGTGCCGAGCTCCTCGATCACGCGACCGTCGCGGGGGCTGCGCCGGTCGGTTGCGCAGATCCGGTAATATTCGCGGTTCTTCCGGCCCATCCGCTTCATTCGAATCGCCACTGCCACGGTCGGGAATCTCCAATAAGCCTAGGAATGCTCGGGGATCGTCGAGTTCCCTATGGTAGCCGGGCTTTGCCGGAACCCAAGACCTGCCCCGTTGCCCCCTGTTTTCGGCGTAATCTCAGAGGAATCCGTGACAAAAGTGACCGACGCTCGCCCCGCTGCGGTTTCGGCCGACGAACTGGAAGCCATGGACGTGCCTGGCTTCTGCGCCTCCATCGAGCGGCTGAAGGCTGACATCTACCGGCAGATCGGACCGGCCGACTTTGTCCACCTTCGCCGCATCGAACGCTACGGAAGGTTCGCCACACTCGTGGGCTACGCCACCGCCTGGATCATCCCCAATCCGGCGACGGCGTTTCTTCTCAGCCTCGGGCAGTTCACCCGCTGGCTGCTCGCCCACCACATCACCCATCGCGGCTACGACCGCGTGCCAGGGATTCCGGCCCGCTACACCAGTCGCGTGTTTGCGCGCGGCTGGCGGCGGTTCATCGACTGGTTCGATTGGCTCCATCCCGAGGCCTGGGACTATGAGCACAACGTCCTCCACCACTACCACACCGGCGAGGACGCCGACCCGGACGTGGCCGAGCGGCACCTCGAGTTTCTCCGCCGCATGCGGGTGCCGCGGTGGCTGAAGTACGCCCTGATCGCGGTGGTGGCCTGCACATGGAAGATCATCTACTACGCCCCCAACTCGATGAGCGTGCTCGATCCCACGAGCCGCAAGCGGCTGCGGCACGAAAAGATCGTTTCCCTGACGGTGGGCAGCGTGATCGACTTCCGCCGCCCGGCGGTCCGCCGGCTCTGGCTCGTCTGCTACCTGCCCTACGCCACCTGGCACTTTGGCATTGTGCCGCTGCTCTTTCTGCCGCTGGGCACGACGGCGGTGTGGTGTGTCTTCGTCAACAAACTGCTCGCCGAGGCGATCACCAACGCCCATGCGTTCCTCGTGATCGGCCCCAACCACACCGCCAATGACCTCTATCGGTTCGCCTTCCACTACGACCGCAAGGAGGAGTTCTACGTCACGCAGGTGATGGGCTCGGCGAACTACCGCTGCGGCAGCGAGTTGACCGACTACATGAGCATCTGGCTCAACTACCAGATCGAGCACCACCTGTTTCCCGACCTGCCAATGCGGCAATACACCCGCATCCAGCCCGTGGTGAAGGCGATCTGCGAGCGGCACGGCATTCCCTACCGGCAGGAGAGCGTGTTTCGGCGGTTCGGACGGATGCTCGACGTGGCGGTGGGGAAGACGAGCATGCGGGAACTGGAAGCTTTTCCGCGGCCAGCCCCCAGCAGGACTGCATGTTCCGCTGACTGCTAGTGCAATTGAGCGGCGACGTGCGAGCCGCACCGGCCGGGTCCTCGACGAGAAGCTTCCCTCGCTCATTCGTGGCGTCAGAGAGATCGATGTTTGGCTGACGCGAGATTGGCTCGAGTGCGTGGCGAGTAGCACAGGTTTTCAACCTGTGCCGGGTGGCCGCAGGTTGAAAACCTGCGCTACGTATTCCGCCATGACAGCCACGCTGGACCCGGCGTCTGGTCGCGGTTCACCCCACGCCTCACGGCGTTGGGCTTAGACAGCCGGCCGTGCAAGGCTCATGGAAGCCCGTCTCAGTCGCGGCCGTCGCGCTTCTTGCGGCGGGTGTCTTTGTCGCGCTGCTTCTTGAGCTTCCGCCGCTCGTCGGCCGTGAGCCGGCGGCCCGTGTCGCCCTTCGGCTTGCCGATCCGGGCGTTGGGGTTTGTGAGCTGCGACTGGAGCTGCTGCACCTGCTGCATCCGCTCCCGCATGCCCAGGCCCGCCATGCCCTTCATCATCGCCGCCATACCGTCGAACTGTTTCACGAGGTCGCTCACCTCCTGGAGCTCGACCCCCGCACCCTTTGCGATCCGTCGCCGACGGGACTGGTCGACGTTCCGCGACGGGTTTCGCCGCTCGTCCTGCGTCATCGAGTCGATGATCCCGAACAGCCGGTTCATGTCCTTCTCGAGGTCGGCCCCGCCGAGCATCTCCTGCATGCCCCCCATGCCCGGGATCATCCCGAGCACCTTGCCGAGAGGGCCGAGCCGCCGCGTCTGGAGGAGCATCTTCTTGAAGTCATCGAGCGTGAACTCGCCTGCCTTCAGCCGCTCCTCCTGCCGCTTCATCTCATCCTGGTCGAACTTTCGCTGGGCCTCCTCGACGAGTGAGACCACGTCGCCCATGCCGAGGATCCGGCCGGCCATCCGCTCGGGATGGAAGTCCTCCAAAGCCTCGATCTGCTCACCGGTCCCGATGAACTTGATTGGCACGCCCGTGACGTTCTTGACCGAGAGCGCCGCGCCGCCGCGGGCGTCGCCGTCGAGCTTCGTCATGATCACGCCGTCGAGTTCAAGGGCCTCATTGAAGGCCTTGGCGCTCTTCACGGCGTCCTGGCCGGTCATCGCGTCGACCACGAGATAGACCTGATCGGGGCCGACCGTGCGGTCGATCTTGGCCAGCTCCTGCATGAGCGCCTCGTCGATCGCCAGCCGGCCGGCGGTGTCGAGGATCACGACCGAGACGTTTTCCTTCTTGGCCCGGGCCACGCCCGCGGTGCAGACGGCGACGGGATCGGCGCTACCCCCCGGCATGTCGGCCGGGGTGTGAACCGGGATGTCGAGCTGGCGGCCGAGCACTGAGAGTTGCTCAATGGCTGCCGGTCGCTGGAGGTCGGCCGCGACGAGCATCACTCCCCTGCCCTGCTCCTTGATCTTGCGAGCGAGCTTGGCGCATGACGTCGTCTTGCCGGAGCCCTGCAGGCCGCAGAGCATCAGGATCGTGGTCGTGCCGTTCTGCAGGTGGAGCGAGTGGTCGACCGGCCCCATCAGGTCGACGAGTTCGCGGTGGACGATGCCAACGAGCTGCTGGGCCGGATCGAGCGACTCGAGCACCTTGGCGCCGACCGCGCCGTCGGCCACCCGCGTCAGGAACCCTTCGGCCACGTCGTAGGCGACGTCGGCCTCGAGCAGCGCGGTCTGCACCGCGGCGAGGCCCTCCCGCATGTTGGCATCGGTCAGCTTGCCGCGGCCGCGGAGGGAGTTAATGGCGGACGAAAGGGACGCGGTCAGCGACTCGAACATGGCGGCTCCGGAACGGCGGGGCCAGCGAGTATACCGCCCGGGAAACCGCGTTCTCCCCCCGGTGACGGGCCGCTCGAATCGGGAGCAGACACACAGCGTGCCGCTTACCCGACGCGTGGCCGGCGTGAACGGCGCGTCACCGGAGGGAGATCGGTATCATCCGCGACGCAGCCCCTCCGGACCGCCACCGCAGGGTTCGCCCGTCAGCTGAACGTGCCGGGCTGGCCCATGATGGGTGCGCCGCCCATGGGCGTCCCCATGCCGCCCTCGCAGCACGGCGCGGCCGACTCGCAGGCGGGGCCACAGGCGGGCTCGCATGCCGGAGCACAGACCGGCGCGGGGGCCGCACAAGGGGCCGCTACGGGTGCGGGCGAGCCGCACGAACGGAACTCCATGAACGACGGTCGACGGCAGCTGCTGCCACCGAAGCAGCTGCTGCAGCCCGGAGCGGCCGCGAGGCTTGCCACTACGAGCGTCAGACACATTGCACGAGTCATGACGGGATTCTCCAGCTCGGACCGATGGGGCAGGCGGGCGTGGGGCTCGCATGCGGCGTCGCCGACGACGCCACCAGAACCGTACCTCATGATTGTGGCGCGGCATGCCGACGCGCCGATTTTTCCCGCGGTGGCGGCGCGGTTATTTCATGGCTGCAGGTGATGCCGGTCGTAACACGCTGAGTTGAGTTTGACGACTGCGAAAGATGGTGCGGTAAACGGTGCTAGAGTTGCATCGCCAAGGCCGGCGGCAACACACATTATGACGATGCACATCCAACACGCCGACGCTCGACTCACCGCCATGAACCCGACAACGATCCTGTATTCCGCCCGCACCATCCTGACGATGGCCGTCCTCGCCCTTGGCATGGCCGCTCCGGCGGCGGCCGAGTGCCCCGAGGGGGACGTGTGGGTGGTGAGCACGCGGAGGCTGCCGAGCATCTGCGGCCTGCCCACGCAAGCGGACTTCGATGTGGAGCGGCGGATCGCCGGCCGCTGGGAGCAGTCCGACATCGCCGAACTCATCGACGATCCGTCGCGGCCGCTGGTGTTCTTCATCCACGGTAACCGCTATGAACCCCACGATGCCAAGGCCCAGGGCGTCGCGGTGGCTCGCCGACTCGAGGCTCATGGCTCGTTTGCGGCCCCACCGCGAACCGTGGTCTTCTCGTGGCCGAGCCAGCAGCAGGGGCGGTTGATTGCCTCCAGCCGCAACAACTACCAGCGGTCGTATGCTGACGGCCACTACCTCGCGCGGTTACTCGGCGATGTGAGCCCGGAGCAGCCCGTGGCCATCATCGGCTACAGCTTCGGCTGTACGATCGCCGTCGGTGCCATCGAAGACCTGGTCGAGGCGGAGGGCGACGCCACCATGGACGTCGCTCCGTGGGTCGGCCGACCAGGCCGCACGCATCTTGTGCTCGTTGCTCCGGCGATCCGCCACGACGCACTGGCGCCCCGTGGCCCGTTCGCGGCGGCCGCGTCCGGGATCGACCGCCTGACGCTCGTGATCAACTCCAGCGACCTGGCGCTTAAGATGTTTCCGCATCTCGATCCGCAGATCGGCGGCGACGCGCTCGGCGCGGTGGGCATGCCCCGCCGCTGGCTGCCGGGCACGGTGGAGTTCGCGGCGACCGATGCGGCGGACATCATCGGGAGGAAGCATGCATTCCCGCTCTATCTCGAGTCGGCGACGCTCGCGCGGCGGATCGGTGCCGGTGCGGTCGCTGGGCTCGCCGCTGAGTGATCGTGGCCGCGGCGTTAGGCCGCGCGGCGGGTGGCGGGCTGCTCGGCGAGCCGGGCCTCGACCATCATCTGCACCACGTCAGGCATCGCGTGACGGGCGGTCCAGCTGAGCCGCTCGGTGGCTCGACGGGTATCGGCGCGGCCCCGCTCGATCTCGGTCGGCCGCACAAGCTTGGGGTCGCGGACGACGTGCCGTCGCCAGTCGAGGCCGACCGCCGCGAACGCCGCCGCCACGAACTCCTCGAGCGAGTGTGTCTGGCCCGTGGCGATCACGAAGTCTTCGAGGACGTCGAGCTGGAGCATGCGGTGCATCGCCACCACGTACTCGGGAGCCCAGCCCCAGTCGCGATGCACGGAGAGATCGCCGAGCGAGAGCGACTGCTGCTCGCCGCGGGCGATACGGCAGGCAGCGGCCACGATCTTCTGGGTGACGAATCGCTCGGGCCGCAGTGGGCTCTCATGGTTGAAGAGGATGCCGGTGGCCGCGCGGATGCCATACGCCTCGCGGTACTGGGCGATCTGCCAGAACGACGTCGCCTTGGCAATGCCGTAGGGGCTCCGCGGCTTGAGCACGGTATGCTCGCCCGCCGGTTCGTCGCCGGCGTTGCCGAACATTTCTGAACTGCCGGCATTGTAGAGGCGGATCGGGGTGCCGAGCATCCGGATCGCCTCGAGCAGGTTGATCGTGCCGACCACGATGCTCTCGAAGGTCTCCACCGGCTGGTCGAACGACAGCCCCACCGACGACTGGCCGGCGAGGTTGTAGATCTCATCGGGGTTTGACCGCTTGAGCACCTGGAAGGTCGAGCGGAAGTCAACGAGCGACATCGACATCAGCGTGACGCGGTCGCGGATCCCGAGGCGTTCGAGGCCCGTGAACCGGCCCGCTTGCGCATCGCGGCTGGTACCGACCACGGTGTAGCCGAGGTCGACGAGATGCTTCGCGAGGTAGGCGCCATCCTGGCCGCCGATCCCGCAGATCAGCGCGGTGCGGTCGGTGGGATTGGGGGGTGTCATGGGCGGGGAGGGTAGCATCCCACCCCCCCCCGACGAAACGCCGCTTTCCCGCCGGGACAGTCGTCTTCTTCGGAGGAAAACCTGCCTGTCCTGAGGGCTCGGGGCTGCCAATGCCCCATCGCCGGACGTTCGCGTCGGGCATCCTGCCCGACGCTCACTGCATGTCCGCTGCGCTTCGCCATCCTGGCTACGCTTGCTTCCATAGCCCGGCTCACGGGGCACGGGCAGCCCCTCGCTGCTCTCCCCCGTAGCACAGGTTGTCAACCTGTGTGTCTTCCTCTCGTAGCACAGGTTGTCAACCTGTGTGTCTTCCCGGGTCGCATTGGGCTCGCATGTGATCCCGGCCGGCTGCGGTGGCCCTCCGACGCGCGAGGATCAAGTGCGACCCGTCTTAGCGAGCGGCGAACCACTCGGCGGTGAGGGCGATGCCGTCGGCCAGCGGCACGGTGGGCTGCCAGCCGAGGACAGTCTTGGCGAGCGCCGCATCGACGAGGTTGCTTCGCAGGTCACCGGGGCGGGCGGGGCCGTGGAGCGGAGCCGGCGCGGCGACCGTGCGGCCGCGGGCCTTGGCGGCCGCCGCGACGGCGGGGCGAATGAGAGCCTCGAGTTCGACCACGTCGGTGCCGATTCCCGTGCCGATGTTGAGGCTCGTGAGCGTGCCGGGCTTGCAGCGGTCGGTCGCCAGGAGCGCCATCACGTTGGCCCGCGCCACGTCGGGGCCGTAGACGTAGTCGCGGATGTAGCGGCCGTCGCCGTTGATCGTGCCCGGTTCGCCGGCGAGCAGTTTCTTGCAGAAGATCGCCACCACGCCCGCCTCGCCGTGCGGGTTCTGCCGCGGGCCGTAGACGTTTGAGTAGCGCAGAGCCACCGCCGTGAGGCCATGCTCGGCGGCATAGAAAGAGAGGTAGCGCTCGCCGACCCACTTCGTGATCCCGTAGGGACTCACCGGGTTGGCCGGCGTCGATTCGGGGGCCGGCGCACTGACGTCGCCGTAGAGCACGCCGCCGCTCGATGCGAACACGACCCGCTTGCAGCCCCCCGCGACGGCGGCGTCGAGGACGTTGATCAGCCCGATGCAGTTGACCCGGGCGTCGAAGAGCGGCTCGCGGACCGAGCGGCTCACCGACATCTGGGCCGCCTGATGGCAGACCGCGTCGGGCTTCTCAACGGCGAACACGCGGCCCACCGCCTCCGGATCGACGATGTCGGCCACGTGCAGCGGCACGCCGGGGGGCAGATTGTCGCGGGAGCCGCTGGAAAGGTCGTCGAGCACGGCGACCGCGTGCCCCTCGCGGAGAAGCGCGTCGACGATATGGCTGCCGATGAACCCGGCGCCGCCGGTGACCAGGATCTTCATGCGAGTCGTCTTCTCCTGCTTCAGTTCGCGGAAACGTGTCGGAAGCCGCCGCGCCGGCGGGGATAGCATACCCTTCGGTCCCGGCGGCGGCGGTTTTGAGCCATACTAATGCGGCTAGAGCGGTCTGGCCGGAAGAGGCCGGCCCCCCTTCCCATCCCGGAGTCCCGCATGGCGACCGCGCCCCTCGATCGATCCCCTGACCTCGGCGCCGACGACGTCGCCGCCCTCGACCGGCTCCGCGGAGTCTACGGACGGCTGCGGCAGGAGCTCGCTCGGGTGATCATCGGCCAGGAGGAGACGATCGAGCGGCTCACGATCTGCCTCTTCGCCCGCGGCCATGCGCTGCTCATGGGCGTACCCGGCCTCGCCAAGACACTCTTGGTCAGCAAGCTCGCTGAATGCGTGTCGCTGAAGTTCAGCCGGATCCAGTTCACGCCGGATCTCATGCCGATGGACATCACCGGCACCGATATCCTCCAGGAGACAGCCGACGGCCGACGTGAGTTTCACTTCGTGCCGGGCCCTGTGTTCGCCAACATCGTGCTCGCCGACGAGATCAATCGCGCCCCACCGAAGACCCAGGCAGCAATGCTCGAGGCGATGCAGGAGCACAAGGTGACGGTGGTCGGCAAGACCTCCCACCTCGATCCGCCGTTCTTCGTGCTGGCGACGCAAAACCCCGTCGAGCAGGAGGGCACCTATCCGCTGCCCGAGGCTCAACTCGACCGCTTCATGTTCCTCGTCGAGCTCGATTACCCGAACGAGGAGGAGGAGGTTGCGATCGCGCGGACGACGACGGGCGACGCTCCGCCGACGCTCGGCGAGGTGATGACGGCCGCCGAGATCCTCGAGTACCAGCACCTCGTCCGCCGCGTGCCGGTGCCCGATCACATCTACCGCTTCGCCGCCAAGCTCGTCCGCAAGACGCGGCCTAAGGGCGATTCGGCCCCGGCGTGGCTCAAGCCCCTGGTCTCGTGGGGCGCCGGGCCCCGGGCCGTGCAGAACCTCGTGCTGGGCGCCAAGTCGCGGGCCGCACTCTCCGGCAGTTACATGGTGCGACTGGAGGACATCGAGGCGGTGGCCGCCCCGGTGCTCACCCACCGGATCATCACCACGTTCGCCGCGCAGGCCGAAGGGATCGACGCCAAGCAGATCGTAGGCCGGCTGGTGAAGGAAACCGTCGCCGAACAGACGACGTAGGCGGACCGCGCCGCGCAGGGGCAGCCGCATGTTCACCGACCGACAGCCACGCTCGTTTCTCGACCCCGCCGTGCTCGCACGGCTGGCGGCGGTGCCGCTGCTCGCGCGGCGGCCGATGGTGGGCACCGTCTCCGGCCGCCATGCCAGCCCGCACCGCGGCTCGAGCGTGGAGTTCGCCGAGTATCGCAAGTACGTGCCCGGCGACGACCTCCGGCGGCTTGACTGGCGGGCCTTCGGCCGCTCCGACCGCCACTACGTGAAGGAATACGAGGCCGACACCAACCTCCGGCTCTGCCTCGTGCTCGACACCTCCGGCTCGATGGAGTTCACCTCCGGCGGCGTCACGAAGATCGAGTATGCGCGGCGGATCTGCGGGGCGCTCGGCTACCTGGCCAGCCAGCAGGGCGACGCGGTTGGCATCACCTGCGTGGCCGGCGGCATCGTGCGGACGCTCCCACCGCGGCGAAGCCCGGCCCACCTGCGGCTGGTGTTCGACGTGCTCGAGGAGGCGAAGCCGGCCGGCCCCACGCGGCTTCCTGAGGTGCTCCACGAGATCGCCGAGACGACGCGGCAGCGGGCGGTGGTGGCGATCGTCTCGGATTTGTTCTGCGAGCCGGAGACCCTCGCGACCGCGTTCAGCCATCTCCGGTTCCGCCGTCACGACGTCGCCGCCTTCCACCTCCTCGATCCGCAGGAGCTCGCCTTCCAGTTCCAGCGGCCCACGCGGTTTCTCGACATGGAGGGGGGCGGGGCGATCTTCGCCGACCCCATCGACATCACTGACCGCTACCACCGGGCGATGGAGGACTATCTCGCCGACCTCCGCCGGGTCGTGCTCGAGTCGGCCGTCGATTACCACCGCGTGGTCACCGACCAGCCCTATGAGCAGGTGCTCGCGAGGTTCCTCGTGGGCCGGGCGGCCGGGAAGGGTCTGCGATGACGTTCCTCCAGCCATGGGTGCTCGTGGCGTTGCCACTGGTGGCGCTGCCGCTGATCATCCACCTCATCAACCAGCGGCGGTTCCAGACGGTGCGGTGGGCGGCGATGCAGTTTCTGCTCGCGGCCAAGGCGCTCTCGCGGGGCTATTCCAGACTTCGGCATTGGCTGATCATGGCACTGCGGATGGCGGCCGTGGCGGCGGTGATCCTCGCCGTCGGCCGGCCCCTCTCCCGCGGCTGGCTCGCCCTCGCCGGCGGCGGCAGGCCCGACTCGGCGATCGTGATCCTCGATCGCAGCCCGAGCATGCAGGCTGTCGCCACGGCCGGCGGCGAGTCGAAGCTCGACACCGGCCGCCGGCAACTTGCCGACTCGCTGGCCACGCTCCGCGCGGGAAGGGTGCTGGTACTGAGCGATCCCGCGAAGGGGCCGGAGGAGGTGGCGAGCCCCGCGGAGATCGTGGAACTCGTCTCGGCTGGGCCCGTTGCGGCGGCGTCCGACCTGCCGGCCCTGCTCCAGAGCGGCTACGACTTCATCCGCGAGAACGCCGCCGGCACGACCGAGCTGTGGATCTGCTCCGACCAGCGGGCCAACGACTGGAAGCCCGATGACGGCGCCTGGGGCGGGATCCGCGACGCCTTCGCGAAGCTGCCGCAGCAGGTCCGCGTGCAGCTGCTCTCCTACGCCGCTCCTGCCCCGGGCAACGTGGCGGTCCGCGCGTCGAACGTGCGGCTCGAGACGGTCGGCCGCGATCGCCGGCTCGTGGTCACCGTTGCGGTGTCGCGGCAGGACGACGGCGGCCGGCTGACGCTGCCGGTGAAGTTCGAGATCGGTGGCATCTCGACCGCCGTGGACGTGGAACTCACCGGCCGCGAGGCGGTGCTCAAGAACCACGTCATCCCGCTCGAACGGTCTGCGGCCGCGCGGGGCTGGGGCAGGGTCTCGATTCCCGCCGATGCCAACCCGGCCGACAATGAGTTTTTCTTCGCCTACGACGCGCCGCCACCGCGGCGGTCGCTCGTGGTCGCAGAGGATCCGGCCGCCGGCCGCGTGCTCGAACTCGTTGCGGCCATCGCTCCCGACAAGGCGGCGGCGCTCGTGGACCTCGTGCCGCCTGGCGGGCTCGCGGCGGCGGCCTGGGATGAGGCCGCGGCACTCTTCTGGCAGGGGCCGCTTCCGGAGGGCCGCGATGCGGAACTCGTGCAGGCGTTTCTCGGCCGCGGTGGTCAGGTCGTGTTCTTCGCGCCGGACCGGCCCGCCACGGCCGAGTTTGTTGGCTGCGCGTGGGGCGAATGGACGGCCCCCGCCAAGCCTGCGACGGCGGAATCGTGGCGGACCGATCAAGACCTGCTCGCCAACACGCTCGCGGGCTCGGCGCTGCCGCTGGGCGATGTGGAGATCCGCCGCTCGTGCGGGCTCTCCGGCGATCTCGTGCCGCTGGCATCGCTGCCGGGCGGCGCGCCGCTCGTGGCGCGGGCGAGCCGAGCTGAGGGCGTCACGTTCGTGGCCACCACGCCCGCCCCGCGCGACTCGTCGCTCGCCGCCGAAGGCGTCGTCCTCTATGCGCTCGTGCAGCGGGCCATCGACCGCGGCCTTACGGTGCTCGGCGGCGCCCGGCAGGCCGACGCCGGCACGGCCACCGCGGAGAACGCGCGGGCATGTGGCACCTGGACGCGGCAGGGCGGTGCGGCGGCATCCACCGAGGCGGGATTCCACGCGGGCGTGTTCGCCTGCGGTGATCGGCTCGTGGCCGTGAACCGGCCCGTGGCCGAGGACGCGGCCCTGCCGGTGGCTGACGAACGCATCGACGCACTCTTTCGCGGGCTCTCCTTCCAGCGGATCACCGGCACCGCCGGCGACACCGACAGCATCGTGCAGGAGATCTGGCGGGCGTTCCTGATCGCGATGCTGCTCGCGCTCGTGGCCGAGGGCCTGCTCAGCCTGCCGCGGCCCGCCGCGGCCGATCGCGCCGCGAAGACCTCGCGGCCGCTGGAGGCCGCGGCATGAGCGAGCAGGCGCTGCGGTTCTTCACGACACCCTGGACGATCGGCATCTCGATCGCGCTGGTGCTGGCGGTGGTGGTCGTGGCCTTCCTCACCTGGAAGCGGAGCGGCTTCGCTGTCGGGACCGGCTTCGTGGAACTCCTGCGCATCCTGATCGCGGGCCTCGTCGCCATGCTCCTCAATCAGCCGGAGTGGGTCGAGGAGTATCGGCCCGACGAGAAGCCGACGGTGGTCGTGCTTCACGACGCCTCGCGGAGCATGGATACGAAAGACGTGGTCGCGACCGACGGGAGCAATGCCGCCGGTCCGCGGACGCGACGCGAGGCGGTGGCGCCGCTCGCGGAGAGCAGTTTCTGGAAGCCGCTCGAGGAGCGGTTCCAGGTGGTCGTGGAGCCCATCTCGCCGGCGCCCCCGGGCACGGCCACCGACCTCGCCGAGCCGCTGGCGCAGGCGAGCGAGCGATTTGCCGCGCTCCGTGCGGTGGTGCTTGCCAGTGACGGCGACTGGAACAAGGGCCGCCCGCCGCTCGACGCAGCGCAGACGCTGAGGCTCGCGCAGGTGCCGGTCTATGCGGTGCCCACCGGCAGCCCTACGAAACTTCCCGACCTCGACCTCGCGAGCCTCGACTGCCCCACGATGGGCGTGGCGGGCAAGCCCGTTCGCGTGCCCTTCACCGTGGTGTCGTCGCTGCCGACCGAGCGGGTGGTGGTGGCGACGCTCGCGATGAGCACCGGTGAAAAGCTCGTGAAGGAAGTCCGCATCCCGCCGATGGCCACCGTCACCGACTGGATCTACTGGACGCCCCCGGCGGTCGGTGACTACACGGTCACGCTCACCATCCCGGTCGAGCAGGGCGAGGTTCTCGCCGACAACAACGAGCGGACGGCGCCGATCGCGATCCGGCAGGAAAACCTTCGCGTGCTTGTCGTCGAGACGGTGCCGCGGTGGGAATACCGCTACCTCCGCAACGCACTCTCCCGCGATCCGGGCGTCGAAGTGTCGTGTCTGCTCTTTCAGCCAGGGCTCACCAAACGGGGCGGCGGCACCAAGGACTACATCCAGAAGTTCCCCTCGGGCCTCGATGAACTCTCGAAATACGACGTCGTGTTTCTGGGCGACGTCGGCGTGGGCGAGGGCCAACTCACCGAGGAGGACTGCCGGCTCCTGAAGGGGCTCGTCGAGTATCAGGCGAGCGGACTGGTGTTCATGCCCGGCTGGCGGGGCGAGCAGGCGTCGCTTACGGGCACCGCGCTCGACGAGCTCTGCCCGGTGGTGATCGATCCGGCCCGACCCGACGGCACCGCGAGCGACGGCCCGCGGCGGCTCGTGCTCACCGAGGCAGGCCGCAAGAGCCTGCTCACGAAGCTCGCCGACGGTGGCGCCGAAAACATGGCCGTCTGGGAGAGCCTGCCGGGCGGGCAGTGGTATGGCCCCGTGCTTCGGGCGAAGGCGGGCAGCGAAGTGCTCGCGGTCCACGAAGACGCCGCCAACGAATACGGTCGGATCCCCCTGCTCGTGACACGCACCTATGGCGCCGGCAAGGTGCTCTACATGGCGACCGACGGCGCCTGGCGGTGGCGCAAGGGCGTGGAGGACAAATACCACTACCGGTTCTGGGGGCAGGTGGTCCGCTGGATGGCCTACCGCCGCAACATGGCGAGAGGCGAGCGGATGAGCCTGTCGTTCGCACCGGAGCAACCACAGCTCGGACAGACGATCGCGCTGGATGCCCGTGTGGCCGAGGCGAGCGGCGAGCCCCTTTCCCGTGGCGAGGTGACGGCGCGGATCACAGCGCCCTCTGGTGGCGTGGAGACGGTGCGGTTCTCGCCCCCCGGCGGCGACGGCGAGTGGGGTGTGTTTGCATCGACGTTCATGCCGACGGAGCCGGGCAAGCACGACCTTGTGCTCGCCTGCAAGGAGACGGGCGACACTCTCGAGGCATCGATGTTCGTGCAGGGCTCGGCCGAGGAGGGGATCGGCAAGGCCGCGCGGCCGGAGGTGCTCGCCGAGATCGCGCAGGTGACGCGGGGCAAGCTGGTGCGGCCGGACGAGATTGCAGGGCTCGTCGAGTCGCTCGCCGCCCTGCCCGACCCGCCGCCGGCGGTGCGGCGGCTGCAACTCTGGAGCCATCCGCTCGTCGCTGCGGGGCTCGTCACGCTCCTCGGCCTCTTCTGGATCGGCCGCAAGCGTCAGGGCCTCGTCTGATTCCCACTGCCACCCCCCGTAGCACAGGTTTTCAACCTGTGGAATCGCGGCCGGCGGGCCAGCGTGCGTGGAACACCCGTGGAGGACGCGATACGATCGGCGTTCATTCGTCGCTGTGCCACTTGTGGGATCCGAGAGCTCGCGACGTGGAGACGACCGCCATGCATCGTCCGTTCACGTGGAGCGTGCTCGTGGTGCTGGTCACGGCGTGCGCCGCCGCGGCCCGTGGGGATTGGCCGCACTGGCGGGGTGATGGCGGCAACGGCGTGTCGCTCACCGCGCGGCCGCCCGTGGCGTTCGGGCCCGACAAGCAGATGGCCTGGAGCGTCGAGATTCCCGGAAAGGGATCGTCGTCGCCAGTCGTCGTGGGCGACATGGTGTTCGTCACCACGGCCGTGCCGGTCGAGGCCGCGGCCGGGATGCTCGACTTCCGGCTCCTGTGCCTCGATCGCACGACGGGCCGCGACCGCTGGTCGCGGTCGGCCGTGAAGGCGGTGCCGCACGAGCGGACGCACGAGACCAATGGCTTCGCCTCCGCCTCACCCTGCACCGACGGCACGCGGGTGTATGCCCACTTCGGCTCCCGCGGGCTCCACGCTTACACGGTCGACGGCACACACCTCTGGAGCCGCGACTTCGGCGACATGACTATTCGCAACGGCTTCGGCGAAGGCTCGTCGCCGACGATCGCCGGCGAGTTCGTGCTCGTACCCTGGGATCACGAACAGGGGTCGATGCTGTTCGCAGTGGACGGGAAGACCGGCGCCATCGTCTGGCAGACGCCGCGAGACGAGCCCACCTGCTGGGCGACGCCGCTGATCGTCGACGATCCGCAGGGCGTCCGTCAGGTGGTGATGAACGGGCAGCATGCGGCCCGTGGCTACGACCTCGCCACCGGCAAGGAACTCTGGCGGTGTGGTGGCCAGGCCGAGCGGCCGGTCGCGTCGGCCGTGGCCGCCGACGGCGTCACGTACCTTGCGAGCGGCTTTCGCGGCGCGTTCCTCGGTGCCTTCGATCTGGCCGGCCGCGGCGACCTCACGGGCACCGCCCGCGTCCGCTGGAGCAAGGATCGCGACACGCCCGACATCGCCACGCCGCTGCTCTCCGAGGGCCGTCTCTCCTACTACAAGGAGAAGACCGGCTTGCTCACCTGCGTCGATGCCCGCACGGGCCGGCCGCACTTTGAGACGGTCCGGATTCCCGGCGTGGGCCGCACGTATGCCTCGCCCGTGGCCGCCGCCGGCCACGTCTACCTCACCGACCGCAGCGGTCGGATCACCGTGATTCGCGATGCTGACGCCCTCGAGGTCGTGGCGGAGAACGACGTCGGCGAGGGCGTCGATGCCACGCCGGCCCCCTCGGGCGATTCGCTCTTCGTCCGCGGCGAGCGGCGGTTGTTTCGCTTCGCCGCGCCCTAACCCCGCCGCCTGGCCCCCGTCTTGACGGCTTGCGAGCGCAAGTGTATTAGTGTAGTAATACACAAGATTTTGGCGCCTCCTAGCTTCGCGCGCATGTCCCGTTCCGAGCCGCTCTTTATCGTTCACGCCTCGTCCGGGGTGCCGATCTACCGGCAGCTCGTCGATCAGGTGGAGGCGCTTGTGGCTGGCGGCCGGTTCCGGCCGGGCGACGTCGTGCCGAGCGTGCGGCAGGTGGCCGCAGCCTTGGGCGTCAACCCGATGACCGTGTCGAAGGCCTGGAGCCGACTCGAGGCCGACGGCGTGCTCGACCGCGATCGTGGCCGCGGCATGGTGGTGGCGGCGCGCCGCGAGGCCGTGTCGCTCGCCGACCGCCGCGCCGAAGCGCAGCCGCTCGTCGATCGCGCGGTCACCCACGCCCTCCACCTCGGTCTCGCGCCCGCGCAACTGCTGGCCATGGTACGGGAGTCCCTCAAGGAGCATCGGTCATGCATGATTCGCCCTTCGTGATTGAAACCGACGGCCTTACGAAGCGGTTCGGCCTCCGGACCGTGCTTGATCGCGTCACCCTGCGGGTGCCACACGGGCAGGTGATCGGCCTTCTCGGCCTCAACGGCTCCGGAAAAAGCACGCTCATCAAGTGCCTGCTCGGGCTCCTTCGGCCCGACGCTGGCCGAGCTGCCCTGCTCGGCACCGGTTCGTGGCAGTTGGCCGCGCGGGAGAAGTCCCTGATCGGCTACGTGCCGCAGGAGTCGATGCTCTATCCCTGGCTGACGGTGCGGCAGACGGTGGCCTACGTGTCGAGCTTCTATCCCTCGTGGGATCGGGCATGGGGCGACGAGCTCGTACGGCGCTGGGATCTTTCGCCCGGCCACCGCGTCGGGCCGCTCTCAGTCGGCCAAAAGCAGAAGCTCGCCCTCGTGCTGGCCCTCGGCCACCGTCCGGAGGTGCTGATCCTCGACGAGCCGGTGGCCAGCCTTGATCCCGTGGCCCGGCGATGGTTTCTGGAGACCGTGCTCGAGACCGTTGCGGACGGCGTGGGCACCGTGCTCTTCTCCACCCACATCACCTCCGACTTGGAGCGCATCGCCTCGCACGTGGCGCTCCTCCGCGACGGCCGGCTCGAGTTTCACGACGAGATCGACGCTCTCAAGGACCGGATCAAGCGGCTGCGGATCACGGCCCCGGTGGATCTGCCCCGCGACCTCCGCCTGCCGGGCACGCTACGGTCGGTCGTGAGCGGCAGCCAGGCGATTGTGACGCTCGACGAGGTCAGCGAGCCGCTCATCGCCGGCATCCGGGAACGGCTCTCGGCCGACGTGGTGGTGGACGATTTGAACCTCGAGGAGATTTTTCTTGAGCTTCACGACGCCGAGTCGGCCGCAGCCGCCGTTGGGAGGTGATCGAGATGGCATCGTGTCGCCGCCTCGCGCTCGTGCTCCTGGCCATGCTCGCGCGGCCATGGATCTGGCTCATGCTTGCGGTCTGGGTTCTGTGGCCGGTCCTCTCACTACTGTCACTGCTGTTGAACGTGATGACCCCGTCGGCCACGCTGACGCCCGTCGCCATCGTGTCCGGCCCCACGGTGCCGCCCAATGGCGGGGCCGACGTCCGCGAGGACCGGCTGGCGACGATCACAGACTGGCATGCGCTGTGGGCTCGCGTGTTCGTGGCGGCTCCGGGCGGAGGATATACGCTCGTCGAGGCGGACAGGGATCGCAGCGAACGACTTGGCGACTGGGACATCCTCGACCGACTCCCGGCGCTCGAGCGGCTCTGGATGACCGCCCCCGACGTGCTTTCGGAAACGGGCTGGCGGCGGATCGGCGACCGCGCAAGGCTCGAACTCCTGTCGCTGCAGAACGTCGGCACCTGCTACGCCGTGGGCGACGATGGCTTTGCCCGTGACGGCCGCGAGGCGCTCTCACGGCTGACCCGCCTCCAGCACCTCGAACTCCGTGGCACTGGCCTCGACGCAGGCATGCTCCTGCCGCCGCTGCCCGCGCTCGAAGCCTGCGGCATCGGCTGGAGACACCTCGAGGAGAATCTGACAACGCTCGCCGCGGGCTCGCCCCGGCTGCACTCGCTCGCGCTGGAGACCTTTCCAGAGTTTCAGTTCACGCCCGGCATGCTCGCTGCCCTCCGGCAGATGCCGGCACTTCGCACGGTCTTCATCGCCGCGGCGGTTCAGCCCGAAGAGGAGCCGGCGATGGCCCGCCAGGTCGCCGAACTTGGGCGGGCGGTGCCGAAGGTCCGCGTCCGACCGGGCAGCTACTCCACGAAGCGGGTGCGGGCCGTGGGCTCTGCCACCTTCGCCCTCGCCGGCATCTGCTGGGTGTTGTGGTTTCAGGCGGCGACGCTGCTCTCCACGCCGCTGGCGTGGATGCTGCCCCGCCGGTTTCCGCCGCACGCGGTCTGGCCAACGGCCGTGGCAGCGGCTGGCAGCGCCGCGTTTTTTATCCTCTGCCAGAGCTTCGGCGTCGCCTGGCTGCCCGCGCTGGGGCTGGCCCTGTTTGCCGTCGGCGTTGGGATGTTATGGGCCGGTCTTCGACGACATGCCCGGATGGCCCGCTCGGCTCACGTGGCTGGCGATCGGCGCCGACTACGCCGGCGGCCTGCTGATTGGTGGCACGTTCATGGGAGCGCGGGCTACGGCCGACCGCTGGTTGATGGGGTACGAACCGGCGGCAGCCGTTGCCCTCGTCGTCGCGGCGGCCGCCGCGCTCGGCTGGAAGATCGCTCGGGTCGCACGGCTACCGCGGATCCTGGCGGAAGGGGGTCGGGAGGCCGCGGTCGTGTTGAGCACGGGCGGCGGCCAGCCTGTGTCGCCGACAGGCCATGCCGACCGGAGGTGGTGGATGCACGATGTGCCGATCGACAGGCAACTGACTCGTCCGCTGCCGACAGCGACCTCCGCTGCGGCCGGGTTCGCCGACATGCTCCGGCGGCCGCAGTCGCGGCTGACGGCTCAGCTGAACGTCGCGGTCGCGATCGTCCCTGGCATGCTGGGTGGGTTGGCCGCGATCAGCTCTGAAAGCAGCCAGTCGCTGATGGTGCTCGTGGAACGGGTTCCGCAATTGCTCACCGGGTTTGCCGGGATATCGGCCGCCGCTGCGGTCTCGCAGACGGCTGGAATGTGGTGGCAGCGTCGAAACAGTCTCATGCTCGACTTCCTCCGGCCGGTGTCGCGACGCGACTACTGGCTGGGCCTTCGCGCAGCGGTTGCCCGCGACCTCGCCCCGCCGCTGGTGGTTGCGGCTGCCGGTGTGGTGGGCGCGGTGATGTGGTGGGGCCAGGGACGGATGCTCCCCTGGCTCGTGTCGGGGCTGGGGTTCGTGGGCGTGGTTGCGGTGGCCCATGCGATGGTGCTGCTCATCGCCATTGGCCGCCGACCGCTCGTCACGGCGACGATCGCCATCGTTGTTCTCGTCGTGGCTGCCTTTGGGCTTCTCGCGACGGTCTTCGAGTCGATTTCGTACGGTTGGTATGGCGAGCCGCTCCCCTTCCCGTGGTGGCGGGCCATCGCGGGGGCCGCCGTTCTCCTTGCCGCCGGCCTCGCGATTCGCGCCGCCGTGCTCTGGCGGCTCGAGGATCGCGAAATCGCCTGATTGTTCAGAACGACGTAGGCGGTTACAGCCCTCACGTCATCGAGCGGTGGTCCTTCTCTTGCCTGCCACACCCAGTCGGACTAAACTAAGTCTAGTTTATGTCGAGCTTGTTTGGATGCGAGAACGTGGGTCGCAGCCCCACGAGGTATCTCCATGGCCACCGTGATCAACATCCATCAGGCGAAGACCCACCTCTCGAGGATCGTCGATGAAGCGGCGGCCGGCCGGGAAGTGATCATCGCCAAGGCAGGCCGCAAGGTGGCGAGGCTGGTGCCGATTGACTCGAAGCCACGACCCAAGCGGTTTGGCGGGCTCAAGGGGCGGATCAAAGTGCCGGACGACTTCAACGCACCTCTCGACGCCGCCGTGATCGCCACCTTCGAGGGCCGATCGTGAGCAGGATTCTTCTCGACACCCATCTGCTGCTCTGGGCGGTCGCCGAGCCCCGGAAGCTCCCGCCCGGGGCCCGCAGGCGGATCGAAGAGGCAGACGTCTTCGTCAGTGCGGCATCTCTCTGGGAGGTGAGCATCAAGGCCGCGTTGGGAAAGCTCGCGGCAGATCCCGCCGAACTGCTGGCGGAGATTGAGCCCGCGGGATTCACGCTGCTGCCGATCACGGGCGAGCACGCCGCGGCCGTCGCCAAACTGCCTGCGGTGCATGCAGACCCGTTCGATCGGATGCTCGTGGCCCAGGCAAAGACGGAGCCCCTGCTTCTGTTGACCAACGATGCCGTGCTCGCCGGGTATGGCGACTGCGTGGAACTGGTGGCGGCGAAGCCGCGACGCTGAATGTCCGTGGCTCACGTTGCCGGGCGGCGGGCCACCGGTGAGACTTCCTCGAGCCGAAACTCCTTACGGCTCAGCGCCTCGTAGTGATGGCCGATGTCGATCTGCGCCCCCTCCGTGACCTGATTGCCGTGCTCGTCGAGGCGGGCATTCATCGTGGCCTTCTTGCCGCTGCGGCAGATGGTCTTGATCTCGATGAGGTTGTCGGCCCAGGCCAGCAGGTACTTGCTGCCCTCAAACGGCTCGCCCTGGAAGTCGGTCCGGATCCCGTAGCAGAGCACCGGCACCGAGAGCTGGTCGCAGACCCGTGTCAGCTGCAGCACCTGCAGCGGCGTGAGGAACTGCGACTCGTCGATGAGTACGCAGTGCACCGGGCCATCGGCCTGCGAGTGCTTGACCGCGTCATAGAAGTCGTACGACGCGTCGAACGCGATCGCCTGGGCGGTGAGGCCGATGCGGGAGTGGATGAGGTGCGCGCCGCTGCGGCTGTCGATGGCTGGTGTGTAGAGCAGGGTCCGCATGCCCCGCTCTTCGTAGTTGTGGGCCGACTGGAGCAGCGTCGTGCTCTTGCCCGCGTTCATCGCCGAGTAGTAGAAATAAAGTTGGGCCATGATCTCTCCAGTGTCAGCGCTTGCCCCTCGGGCGCACAGCCCCGCGGCTTCGTCGCCTGGCGGAAGCGCTCCGCGGCAGGTCGATCCCGTGGGCGAGTAGCTGCCGCTCTACCTGCTCGACCCAGCCACGATTGGCGGCAGGGCTTGCCGGGCTGGGATGCAGAATGCTCATGATCGGCGGGCCGTCGTCACCGAGCGCTTCCCGGGCCCGAGCCGCGGCGAAGCTGCCCACGCCGATCACCCGCTTCGGCTGGCACCACGTCACGAGCCGTCGCAGGGCCTCGTCGCAGAGTTCAAAGAGCGGCTCTCGCTCCGCGGCGAAGAGCTTGTCGGGCGTGCGGTTCCGCCCCGACGCTTCCATGAACACGAGCGGGCAGTAGTTCGCGACCAGAAAGCGTTTGCTGAAGGTATCTGCCGAACCAAACCGATCCTGCACCCAGCCCCACACCCGGCGGCCACTCACCTCGCTCCGCGTGCAGGCAAAGCCCTCGATCGGCCGCTTCGGATGCACGCTCTTCGGCTGGTCCACCTTTGCCTCGATCCCCAAGAACTCGCGGACGAACCCGACCTCGCCAAAGGGCACGCCCGTCTGGGCCATGCCCAACGGCCCCGGGTTCATTCCCAAGAGGACCGCATCGACCCCCTGCCGCGCATACCGCTCGAGATAGGCCTCGTGGCTCCGCCGTGCGTAGATGAGCGGGTTGTAGGTGCACGCCGTGGGCGACCGAAACACGAGGGCATCCGTCTCTCGCGCGAGCCAGCGTGCGATGGCGATGGGGTTCATGAAACGGCCACGGCACAAGAGTCCGGACGGGATGCGTGCGGGATCGTACGGTATCTGCCCGGCGAGACTCCTGCGAGCCTCCTGCCGCAGTCCCCGGAATCAGGCCGACCAATCGGGTCGGCGTTTCCGCCGCGTGGATGCGGCTGAAACGCTGCGGTAAGATAAGGTCGATCGGCGCTGGGCCGAACGCCGCTGGAGTCGTCGGTTTGACCGCGCCCCAATCGCCTGTGCCGAAGCCCGCCCGCCCGCGCGACGGCTGGATCACGCTGCCGGTCGACCTCGTGGGCCGACTGACGGCGTTTCGTGGCCGTGTCCGCCGGATCAAGTTCTTCGAGGCGGCCTGCGCGGCCTGCGGCGGCGTGGCCCTCGCGTTCCTGGCGATCTTCCTCTGCGACCGCCTCGGTGAGACGCCTGTCCTCGTTCGCACCGCGATCTTCGCAGCCGCACTGGCCGCCTGCGTGGCGGTGCCGCTGGCGATCGTCCGCTGGGGCTACGGGCTTGGGTCGCTGGAGCAGGTGGCGCGGCTGATCGAGCGGCGGTTTCCAGCGGTGGGCGACGAACTGCTCGGCATCATCGATATCGTTCGCACCGGTGCCACAGGGCAGTCGAAGTCGCGGGCCTTGTGCGAGGCCGCCGTAACGCAGGTGGCCGAGCAGTCGCGGCGGGTCGACTTTCGCGACGCGACGCCCCCTGCGCGGCTCGTTGCCTGGGCGGTGGCTGCCGGCCTGCCGTTCGCCGCATGTGCCGGAATCGCCGCGGTGGCGCCCGACGCAGCCGCCAACGCCTGGGCCCGACTCGCCGCGCCGTTTGCGGCGATCGAGAGGTTCACCTTCGCCCGCGTCGCCTCGCTTCCGGAGCGGGTCGTGGTGCCGCATGGCGAGTCTGCCGAGGTGCGCGTGGCGCTCCGCGACGATACCCGCTGGCGGCCGGACGACGCGGCCTTGTGGATCGGACGACAGCCCCGGCTCTCGGCGCGGCGCGACGGAGACCACTATGTGTTCACGCTGCCGCCACAGGTTTCCGACGGTCTGCTCACCGTAGCGGCCGGCGATGCCCGACAGCGAGTGTCGCTCGCGGCCGTGCACCGGCCGGAACTCGCCGGCATCGAGGCCGAGGTGGTGCTGCCCGAGTATCTCCAGCGACCGGGCAGCCGCCGGCAGGACATCCGCGGCGGAATGATCTCGCCGGTGAAGGGAAGCAGTGTGTCGGTCGTCGCCACCGTCACCCGCGACCTCGCCGAGGCGACGGTCGATGGCGAGGAGGTGCGGCCCACCGGCAGGGAAATTCACACGCCACCCCGGGTCGTCGATGGCGAGGCGAAGGTCTCGCTCTCGTGGCGGGATGTCGACGGTCTCGAGGCGGCCGCGCCGCTCGAACTCCTGATCGCCGCGCGGGCCGACGAACCGCCGATGGTGGTGATGCTCGATGTGCCACAGACGCGAGGCATCCTTCTCGAGACCGACACGCTGAAGTTCAAGGTCGCAGCCCGCGACGACTTCGGCATTCGTCGTGTGGGCCTCGAATGGGAGGGGCTCGCCGACGCCTTTGCGTCGGCCGGATCCGCGGGCGACGCCGCGGCGTTGGAAAAAGGCGAGCGGATCCTGCAGGCGGGTGGCGGCGACGTGGAGTCGCTCGATGCCGCGGCGACGTTCTGCCCCGACGCCCTCGGGATTCGACCTCAGCCGATCGCGATCCGGGCCTTCGCCGAGGATTACATGCCCGGCCGCGGTCGCGCGGTGTCGTCACCGCTGGTGCTCTACGTTGTCGATCGCGCGGAGCATGCACTCGTGCTCAACACGAGGCTTCAGCAGTTCCGCCAGCAGGCGAGCGAGGTTCGCGACCGCGAGATGGGCCTGCTCGCCACCAACAAAGAACTGCGAAAGCTGCCCGCCGAGCAACTGCTCTCGCCCGAGAGCCGGGGCCGGCTCGAGGCACAGGCTGCGGCCGAGGAGGCCAATGCCCGCCGGCTCGAACGGCTCGTTGACGAAGGGGCCGAACTCGTTCGCGAGGCGCTCAAGAATCCCGAGTTCGAGGCGAACACGCTCGAGCAACTCGCCGAAGATATTCAGACGCTCGCCGATATCGCCGAGAGCCGGATGCCCGGCGTGGCCGACCTCCTCGCGCAGGCGGCAAGTGCGCGGCGTGGCGGCGACAAGCCACAGGCCGCCGATCCTCAGCCCGCCGATCCTCAGCCCGCCGAGGGGAAGCCGTCGCCGGGCGAGCAGAAGCCGAGCGAAGGCAAGCCGGACGAGCAGGCGTCGTCGCAGCAGCAGCCCGGCGGCGAGTCGCCACGGGTTGGCGAGCAGCGGGAGCAGCCAGGCGGCGGAGCGGCCGACGGGAGTGAGGATGCCCCGCAGGAAAAACCGCCGATTCCGCAGGTCGTGGACACCGAGTCGTCGCAGCAGCCGAAGGGCGATGAGCAGGGCGAAGGGAAACCCGGCGGGTCGGGCCGGTTTGGCCTCCCCTCGACGCAGGCCGGCGTGGCGCCCCCCAAGGAACCCGAAGCGCAGGAGGAGCTTGCGGCCGACGAGGCGCTCGACGAGGCGATCGCGAAGCAGGAAGAACTGCTCGCGGAGTTTGCGAAGGTGGCCGACGAACTCACGGCGGTGATGGCGCGGCTCGAGGGGAGCACGTTCGTGAAGCGACTCAAGCTTGCCTCGCGGGAGCAGGGGGAGATCGGCAGCCGGATCGCGGCGATGGCAGCTGAGGCATTCGGTAAGGCCGATGGGCAGCCCGCGCCGGTGAAGCGGGCGCTCGGCGACGTCCGCGATCAGTCACTGCGGGAGACCGATAGGATGTCGGCCCTGATGGACGACCTGCAGGCCTACTTCGACCGTCGGCAGCTGCCCGCCTTCCGCACGGTGCTTGAGGAGATGAAGGAACTCGACACGCTCGGCAGCCTCCGCCAGCTCTCCGATGACGTCATCAAGGAGGCGGGCATGTCGATCGCGCAGGCGGAGTTTTGGTCCGACACCTTCGATCGGCTCGCCGACGACCTCGTGCCGCCATCGCAGGGTGAGGGGAGCGGCGAGGCGGGCGGACCGCCGCGGGAGAGCGTGCCGCCGGAGGTGGTGCTCGAGGCGATGAAGATCCTCGAGGAAGAGGTCAACCTTCGCGAGGAGACCCGCGTGGCCCAGCAGGCAAAGAACGCGGTGGCTGCAGACGAGTATGCGGCCCAGGCGGAGAACCTCGCCGACCGCCAAGACGCGCTGGCCGACCGGGTCGTCGATCTCGTCGATCGGCTCCTGGAGCAGCCCGATGGTGAGCAGACGTTCGGCCAGGAGATCCAGCTCTTTGAGAAGGTTGAGGAGGTGATGGCGGAGGCGACCGACACCCTCGCCACGCCCGACACCGGCCCCAAGGCGATCGGTGCCGAGACGGAGGCGATCGAACTGTTGCTCGCCGCCCAGGCGGCGGCCTCGAACGGCGGTGGAGGTGGCGGCGGCGGCGGCGGGGGCGCGGGTGCCACGCCGGGCGGCGGTGGCACCGGCACGGCCACCAGCGCCGCGCTCGCGCTCGCCGGCCGCGGCAACCGCAGCGGCCGCGGCGAGGGGGGCGAGAAGGATCAGGCCACCGGCACGAGCGGCCGGGTGTTGCCCGAGGAGTTTCGCGCTGGCCTCGACGCCTACTTCAACAAGTTCGAGAAGGAGCGAAGGTGATGGTGAGGCGCACGATCCTCGGCATCGCGATGGTCGCGGCGGCGATGACGGCCCGCGGGCAGGGGCCGGTCGTCCGCTATGGCGATCCGGTGCCCCGCGATGTCCGCGAGATGTACGACGCCGGGTTGCGGTATCTCATCAAGACGCAGGACGACAGCGGCGCGTGGAAGGACGGCCAGGCCGGCCCCGGCGTGACCGGCATGGCGGTGATGGCGCTGCTCGCCTCGGGCGAGGATCCCAACCACGGACCCTACCGGGTGCCGATCCGCAAGGCGCTGCGGAGCATGATCGTGTCGCAGAACGCCGAGACGGGCTTCCTCGGGTCGGGCCAGGGGCAAGACAGCATGTACCAGCACGGGTTCGGCATGCTGGCCCTCTCCGAGGCCTATGGCACTGTCGACGACCGTACACTGTGGACGGAGGCCTCGGCCGGCGGGCAGAAGGGTCGGCCGATCGGCCAGTCGCTCGAACTGGCGGTGCGGTGTGCGGTGACGAGCGCGAAAAACAACCCGCACGGTGCCTGGCGGTATTCACCAGATGCCAAGGACGCCGACACGTCGGTGAGCGGCGCGGTCTTGATGGGCCTGCTCGGGGCGCGCAATGCCGGCCTCGAGGTGCCCGATGAGACGATCGACAAGGCGATCAAGTACTACGCCTCCATGACCGGCCCCAACGGCCAGTTCGGCTACTCCGGCGGCCCGGGCGGCGGCAGTGATGCCGTCACGAGCATCGGCGTCCTGGTGATGGCGATCGCCCGACAGAAGGCACTGCCCCAATACGTCAAGTCGGCAACGTATCTCAAGGGTCGATCGCTCGGCAACGAGCAGGGGGGCGCGGAGGGCTATCCGACCTACACCCGCTACTACCGGGCGCAGGCGCTCTTTCAGGCCGACGTCGCCGTGTGGGAGAAGTGGAACGCCGGTCTCGTGAAGGAAATGAAGGCGATGCAGGCCAAGGACGGCAGTTTTGCGGGGTTCGCCGGCCGTGGCGGCGGGTTTGGCGGCACCGTCGACACGTCGCTGGCGCTGTTGTCGCTCGCGGTCAACTACAAGTTCCTCCCGGTGTACGAACGATGAGACGTGCCGTCACGACCCGCTGGTGGAGGAGTTTCTCGGCGGTGATCGCCGCGGCGGTGATCGCATCGGCCGCGATGGGCGATCAGGAAAAAACCTTCAACCAGCCGAACGATGAGGCCATCGAGGAGTTCGTGCCAGACAATAATGAAGAGCTCGTGATCGACCTGCAGGCGGAGGCGAGAATCGAGAATGGTCCGCAGCCTACGCCCGCGGCCCCCGTCGGCGGATTCCTCGGACTGGGCCTGCGGGCGATGTTCAATGCGATCGCGCCTCAGCCCCAACTGGACCAGCAGGCGATTCCTGCCAATGAAGCCGAGGACGGCGAGATGCCCAAGGACCCGGCGCAGGCCCAGTTGTGGCAGCAGCGGAAGCAGATTCGCCAGCAGGCCAAGCACATGGAGCAGCTCTTTCAGCCGGTGCTCCGGACCGAGCTCGAGATGGTCCGCCAAGCCTGCCCAAAACTTTCTCCGGAGGCGCGACAGGAGGTGCTCGCGGCCGGTCGGGCGGCGGTGACGAAGACGGCGCTCGAGTTTGCGACCCGGCAGATGCTCGGCGGTCAGCCCCGGCGGGCCTTCGACGCCCGGCGAAGCATTCAGCTCCCCATCGCCGAAACTCTCGAGCCGCACGCCTCCGCCGAACAGGTGGCCGCCTACAATCGCGAGCAGGCGGCGCGGATGGCCCGCCGCGCCGAGGCTGCCCGCGTGGCGATCATCGCCAAGCTCGATCGGCAGCTCGACCTCTCGGCGGCGCAGCGGCGGGCGATCGAAGACGACCTCGCAGCCCGCTGGGAAGAAGCCTGGCTCCGCGAACTTGATGACACGGGCATGGTGATCAACAACTTCCGGCCTGCGCCCGACTACGCCAACGGCTGTATCGAGCCGCACCTCGACGACGCTCAGCGGGATGAGTGGATGCAGTGGCGAAAGGCCGCTGGCATGGCGGTGGTCGGCAGGCACGTCGGCTGGAACTTCGATGGCCAAGGACTCCACCAGGAGGACGACTGGTGGACGCAGGGAGACTCGCCATGAGACGTGTGCGGCGACTCTGGGAATGCGCGGCGCTGGTTCTCGTCGGCGCGCCGGCGTGGGCTGAGGACGATCGTGTCATCGAGGAGCCGCCCACGCCGCAGGCCCAGGGAGAGCAGCAGCACCTCATCGATCTCGGCACCAACTTCGACGCCAACCTCTTCGAGCAGCAGGGCAACGGCTGGGTGCTCCGCGGCAATGCGAATATCGTGATGCCGCAAGGGCAGTTGATTCTCAATGGTCGCCGCATGATCCTCCCGGGTGGGATCGCCGTCGCCGAGGAGCAGTCGCCCGAATCGCCGACGTTCTCCCGGGCGCGAATCCTCGGCGAGAAGCGACTCGAGCGGATCGCCGCGTCCTGTGACCTGACCGATCCCCAGCGGCGGAAGCTCCGCCTGGCGATGGAATCCGACATCCGCCGGTTTGCCGCCGTTGTCGACGCCACGCGGGCGAAGTACGCCGGTGTCAGGGTGAACCTCAACGATCAGGAAGGCCAGAAGAAGTGGCACCAGTTCCAGCAGGACGTGCAGGAGTGTCGGCAGTTCCTGCGGCGGCTGTTCGACTCGGGATCGCTGTTCGCCGCCGCACTGCCCGCGACCCTCGATCCCGCCCAAGTGGCGGGCATCGACGCGGAGATCAAGGCACGCCGCTCGTTTCGCTGGCGGACCATGGTCGTCTCGACGCTCTCCAAGATGGACGACATGCTCGGCCTGACCCAGGCCCAGCACGACCTTCTTGCGGAGGCGCTGCTGCGGAACGAGCCAGCCCTGCGGCTCGATGAACTCTCGCCCGAGCAGGAGAATGCTCACCTGCAACTGAACCTCGTCTACATGGTTCTCTCCGGGGTCGACCAGGGGCGTCTCAAGAAGGCAACGAGCGAGCGGCAGTGGCGGACGCTGGCCTTGCTCATGAACCAGGGCAAGTCGATGCGATCGTGGATCGAGCAGCAGGGCATTCTGGAGACCGGCGAGGCGTCCGCCGCACCGCCGAACGGGGGTGGACGGAGGCCGGTGCGGCCATGATCCCCGGCGCATGCCGCGGTGTGTGGACGTGTCTGGTGATTATCGTCGGGTTGACCAGCCCCGCAGCCGGCGACTCGCCGCCGATCGACCTGGTGCATGACGGGCGACTGACGGGTCGCATCCTCGAGACGGACGATCCGGCGGTGGTCCGCGTCGCGGCGGACCTGTTCGCCGAACCGGTCGAGTTCGTGGCCGCGGCGGTGCTGCAAGACGGCGAGGCCGCCGACGAACCGCCACAGCTTTCCGGCCTGCCCGGCCGCGTCGGACTCCTGACGTCGGGTGAGACACGGCTGCTCGGCTGCCTGGCGGCATGCGCGGATGGCCAGGTCGGCTGGCAGCCGCTCGGCGCGACGCGGCCGGTGGCGTTCGCCGAGAAGAATACCGCCGCCTCGATCGATTATCTCGGGCTCGATGTCGTTGGTGGCCCGGGCGTCACGCTGACCCGTCAGGGCCGCTCTGGCGACTGGACCGTCGTCGACGTGATCACGGATGGCCCCACAGCCCGCGACGGCCGGCTTTACGTTGATGATCGGGTGGCGACGATCGCGGAGGGAGCCTTTGGCAGGCCCGTCGACCTGGCGATGGCGAAGGCCGAGTCAGTCAGGCTGCTCCTCGTCGGTCCGGTCGGCTCGATGGTGCGGCTCGGCGTGGTGCGGGAGGCCGGTACCGAGGAGATCGTACTGGTCCGCGATCTCCAGGGCCGCGATGACCTCGCTGGCGCCGCCGCCAAGGACGTGCTCGATCGCGCCCTTGCAGTGCAGCAGACGCTCGGCGGCCACTCGATCCCTCGACCGGCGACGGTGCACCTCATCACCGGCGAATCGTTCACGTGCGAGCTGCTTGGCGCGGACGAACGCACGGTCCGGGTCGGTCTTGGCGATCGTGGCGAACTCAGAATCCCTGGCGACAGCGTGCGGGCCCTCGAGCTCACCTCGGCTGGCGTGCGGCCGATCCTCAAGCAAAAACTCACCCGGCTCCTCACGGTGCCGCGCACACAGCAGGCCTCTCCCCCCACCCACGTGGTGCGGATGGTGGGGGGCGACTATCTCCGCGGCAGGCTTATCGGCATCGATGCCGAGACCGTTCGCTTCGAAGTGGCCGGCGACATCAAGTCATTTCCGCGCCGCGACCTCGCCCGGATCATTCGCCTCATGGAGACGGACGAGGCTCCGCCCCGCCTCCGCGCGGCGCTGGCCGACCGCGGCGGGCTGCCGCTCGTCGTCGTGGGCGGCGACGGTCGGCGGCAGGCGGTCGCGGCCACCGGGATGCGGGCGGATTCCGTCGTCGGCGAGAGTCCGGGCTTCGGGCTGACGACCATCCCGCTTACCGGCGCGGCGAAGGTGCTCCTCGGCGAAGCGATCGACGAGGTGTTGGCAGCGGAACTGCCGTATGCCCAGTGGGTGCTCCGTCCGTCGCCGTCAGCCAAGGCATCCGCCGGCGAACGGAGCCCATGAGTTTCAGGCCGCCGGCGTGGGCAGAAGTTCGGGGGCCGTTGGTTCTGACTTCGTGCCCGGGGCGGCAGGGAGGCTTGCCGGCACTGGTTCGGCCCGGGTGGCCGGGTCGCGGGCCGGAAGTTGCGTGGCCGGTGCATCGGCGCCAAGGTCGGCAAAGTTTTGCGAGACGGCCCCGCGACTGAAGACTCCCGGCCGCGAGTGGCCGTAGTCGAGATAGAGGCTTGCATCCCGCTGGCGGGCCCGACGGTGGGCGTCGAAGTAGGCCTTGCCTGGCCACGGCCCTTCGGCGAGGAACACGCCGTTGTATTCCAGCAACGATCCCTTGCGGAAGTGAAGCTGCGAGATCGAGCGGTTGTAGTCCACGAGCGACCGGTAGTAGGAGCTCTCCGCCTCGGCACGCCGCCGCTGGGCGTCGAGGAGCTGGTCGAGGGTGACGGTGTTGGCGTCGTAGGCGGCCTGCACGGCCTCCACCTGTCGCTCGGCGGCGACGCGACGATTGAAGTTGGTCTGGGCGAGGGCGAAGTTGGTGTCGACGTTGCGAACCGCCTCGACGAGGGCGTGCGAGGCCTCGAGCTCTTCGTCTTGAAGTCGGGCCCGTTCGCGGGCGAGCTGCAGCTGGAAGTGCCGAACCGTCGCCAACTCGCGGCGGAAGCCGAGCGGCATCTGGAACTGAGCCCCCGCCTGCCATTCCTGGAACTGGCCGCTGAACAGGGTCGAGTAGGCGTCGGTGCCGACGAGTGGGTCTGGATTGGCTCCGCCGTCGGCGTTGTAAGGGTCGTAGTTCTGGTTGATCAGCTGCTCACCCATGCCGAGGAACCGCCAGCGGCCCACCATGTCGAGCCGCGGCAGGATCAGGTTCTTGGCGGCGACCAGCTCGAGTTCTCGCTGCTTGATCACCCACTTCTGCTTGCGGAGTTCTGCCGACCGAGAGAGTGCTTCGACGAGCGACTGCTGCCAATCGAAGGAGATCCGGGCCGTCGTCGGCTCATCGGCGGGGCGGATCAGCCGGCCGTCGCTCGCCGAGATCCCCATCATGTATCGCAGCCGGTTTTCGCAGCGGTAGACGTCGGTGAGGGCCTGCTCCACCTCGCTGCGGAAGAAGAAGTACTGCTCGCGGGCCTGGGCCTCCTTGTCGGCCTCGCCGCCGCGCGACTGCTCGACGTAGAGGGCGTGGACCTTCCGCCAGGCCTCGAGTGAGCTGTCACGGCCCGCCTTGCGGGCCTCGAGGTTGCGGTAGGCGAAGTAGAGTTCCCAGTACGACTGCTCGGTGTCGCTGATGAGGTTGCGGACACCGGCCTCGAAGTCGGCCAGGGAGATATCAGCGTTGATCCGGGCGAGGAGCACGCCGCGGAATAACGGTCGGCCGAAGATGTTATCGAACGGGTCCGGACCGGCGATCCGGTTGTAGGTGACGCCGGCGCCCTGGAGGAGCGGCTGGCTGAACGAGAAATCGTAGTTGGTCGTCCAGGTTGCAGGGACTTCACGAATCGGTGAGTTGTTGTTGTCGTAGATGGTGGAGTTTGAGAAGCCCCACGTGGCACCGGTTGCGCTCCGTTTCTGGATGCCCGATGTCCAGTTGCCTTGGTCGCCCAGCAACTTCTGCTGGAAGATGAGTGCCCCTGTCGGATTGACGTTTTGCGGCCGGTTCTGTCGCTCCCAGGTGAGCGAACTGGTGAGCTGGGCGTCGAACAGCGCCAGGGCGGCCTCGACGCCGCGGAACGGCTCGGTCTCGGTGATCGCCGGGTCGTAGATGGTCGGCGTCTGTTGGGGGCTCGTGAGCAGCGACACGGCCGGCTCGCCGGTCTGCGGGCGGGGGCCACCGAAACTCGCGAACCGGCCGCCGAGATTGCGGAGGACCTTGCCGTTTTCGAGCGAGGTGCGGATCGCCTCTTCGAGCGATAGTTCCCAGACGTTGTCGAAGCTCGGGTTCGAGAGCGTCAGCGGCTCGACGGCGCCGGCTGCTTCATCGAGCGGCGGCTGATCGCTGTCGGGATACTCGAGCTTCTGGATCGAACCCACATAGTGCGATAGGTCGCCGTCTTCAAAGAAGTAGAACGGCTGCCGCGGCGCACAGCCGCTCGCGACGAGCGTGAGGCTCGTGACCGCTACCCAGAGTTGTTTTGCGAGTCGTTGCACGGCAGGCACCGGTGGGGGCCGGCGGTCTCCGGGTCGAAATCTGTCTCAAAATGCCGCCGCTGCGCCCAAGGGGACTTCGCCGCTGGTGAAAGCGGCGGCTTCCCAACACGTCGCCCCCCGACTCCGTGTCCGCACCGCATGCACCGAGGCGCAGCGGCAGCACGTCTGGTATCGGCCGACCTAGCCCGCAAACTTGGAGCAATCGTCAAACTCGACTCGTGTGCCGGCAGGTTGGGCAAGCCGGGTCAACTGACGATCAGCGGTCGGGCCATCCCGGGGTCACGGAGTCGCTCACGGCTTCTCCATCCCGCCAGACGAACCGGGCCGAGACCACTGGAAACCGGGCGATCATGGCCGGGCCGCGTTCGTGCCCCAGCACGCTCGCCGCCGTGGCAACCGCGTCGGCCGTCGTGCAATCGGGGGCGATCACCGTGACCGCCGCCGGCCCGGCGACGCCAAGGCCTGTTCGTGGATCAACGATGTGGCTGAATCGCCGGCCGTCGATCTCGACGAACTGCCGCGCGTCGCCAGAGGTGGTGATCGCGGCATTCTCCAGCACGACCACCTGACCGGCTCGGTCGCCCGGCATCGGAGCCACCTCGATCCGCCAGCCGTCGGTTCCCGGGGGCGCCGCCGAGACGGCCACATCGCCCGACGCGTCGACCATGGCCGAGGCGATGCCGCGGCCGGCGAGCACTGCGAGCACGCGGTCGGCCGCGTAACCCATGCCGATACCGCCCGGGTCGAGCCGCATGCCGGGCCGCGTCAGCGACACCGTGCGGGCCTCGCGGTCGAGCACGACCGCATCCCCGCCGACGGCGGCTCGGGCAGCGGCGAGCTTCTCGGGCCGAGGCAGGTGGCCGGAACGGCGCGACTGCCGCCAGAGCGTGGTGAGCGGCCCGACGGTGATGTCGAACGCTCCGTCGGAGAGCCCGCGGATCTCGTTGGCCCTCGCAAGCATGGCCCAGAGGTCAGCGCCCACGCGGATAGGCTCTGGCGTCGGGGCAGCTACCGACAGCCGCGAGAGTTCGCTCTCCGGGTCGTAGTCGGAGAGGATGCGTTCGAGCCGCTCAGCCTCCGCGAAGCCCGCGGCGAGCGCCTGCTCGCCGGTCTCCTGGTCGCGGGCGTGGACCGTGATCGTCCAGGCCACCCCCATCAGCGGCCTGGTGGCGGCGACCCGCACCGTAGTGGCGTCCGCGGCGGTGGGCTGGCCGTGCATGGCAGTACCGCGACCGCAGCCCGCGCAGGCCAGGACCGCTGCCGCCAGAGCCAGTTCGCGATACACTGCCGTCACCATGAGCGATGCTCCTTCGAGTCCGGCCGTCACGATCGCCTTTGAGTGCACGCCGCTACGGAGCGTGCCTCGGTTTGACATTCCGCTCGACGCCTCACCGGTCTACCGGGTCAGGCTCGAGCGGATGCAGCGGGCCGTGGCCTCTCACGGTACCCGCAACGCCTACTACCTTACCGACGGCGGTTGTACCTTCCGATTCACCAACGATCCCGCCCTGGGCTGGGTGCGGTTTCGGTTCGAGGGAACGCTGCTCACCGATGACGCTGACGCCCGGACGATCGGCAGCGATCTCGACGTCGCCCTCGATCAGGAAACCTGCGACTGGCTCACGCAGCCGGCGGTCGAATGGCTCAAGCTGGCGGCGAAGCATGCCGTGGAGATCGAGTTCGACCGCTACATCGCCGCGGGCGATCTCTCCCGGGCGCTCGAACGGCTCGCCCGCGAGCAGGCCGCCAGCGACGCCGCCGGCGGCTACCTCGGCATGAACCTCTGATCGGGTTCACACGTGTTCCAGAGGCGTTCGCGAGGCTCTGAGCTGCCCGTGCCATCTCGCCGGACGTTCGCTCCGGGCATCCTGCCCTTCACTCACTCGAAGGAAACCTCGCTTCGCCCTCCAGGCTCCGCTCGGTTTCCTACGCCGCTCGATTGGCACGGGCAGCCCCTCGCAGCCTCTCGTAGCACAGGTTTTCAACCTGTGTGTCTTCCCCGATCGCATCATCGCTCGCATGTGAATCCGGCTGCGGCGGCGCCGGCTTCTCGCGTGACCATGCCCGAGGCCTCACGGCCTTCGGCTTCGACGAACCGTGACACACGTCAGGAAGCGCGGGGGAGAATCTCGAGCAAGACGCTCTCGTGGTCGCGGCCGCGGATCGGCCAGGAGGCAACCCGGCGGATCGTGACGCGCCTGGTGAGCCCGCGGAACCGGGCGTCGTCCCGCTCCTCCTCCCACCGCGGCCCTTTCACCACGAGCAAGCGGCCGTAGGCGTCGGCGATTGGCTCGAACCAGCCGAGGAGTTTTCCGAGCGGCGCGACGGCGCGGATGACGAGCGTGTCGAAGCGGCCTGGCCCGGACGGCCGCTTGGCTACGAGGGCCTGCGCGGCGCCGGCATGCGCGGGGATCGTGAGGCCTGACTCGCGGACAATCTCAGCGACCGCCCGGGCCTTCTTCGCCACGCTGTCGCAGAGCTCGACTCGCAGGTCGGGTCGGAGGATCGCCAGGATCACCCCCGGCACGCCGCCTCCCGTGCCGACGTCGAGCACCCGCTCGCCGTGGGCCAGGTGCGGGGCGATCGCCGCGGCGTCGGCCACGTCGCGAGACACAAACGCCTCGGCATCAATGTGCCGCGTGAGATTCAGCCGCTCATTCCATGCCCAGAGGCTGGCCGCATACGCGGCCAGCCTCTGCATGGCTTCAGGCGGAACGACGAGCCCGAGGCGACCGCATTCCGCCGCGATCGCCTGCACGAGGTCGTCGTTGATCACTTGATGAACAGCATCTCGCGGTAGGTCGGCAGCGGCCAGAGGTCGTCCGGCAGGATGACCTCAATCTGGTCGGCCGTTTCCCGCAGCGCCGCCATCGCCGGGATCACGTCGCCGTAGAAGTGCTGCACCTCGGCCCGCAGGTCGCCGCCGCCGTGGTGGCCGAGCGCCTTCTCGAGCGCCTCGATCCGCCCCTCGAACTCGCCGACGAGCTTCGTGAGCTTGTCGAGCGTGCCCATGTGGGGGGCGTTGCCCAGGCTCTTGAGCTTGGTGGCGATGTCCACCAACTCGCCCTGATAGCGGTAGCCCGCCGGCAGGATCATCGTCTTGGCGATCTGCAGCGCGGCCTGTGCCTCGGTGTTGATGTCCTTGCAGTACCGCTCCATGTAGATCTCGTAGCGGCTCTGCATCTCCCGCTTGGAGAGCACACCGTACTTCTCGAACATCTCCAGGTTCTTCGGGGCCACAAGCTGGTCGAGAGCCTCAGGCGTCGCCCGATGGTTGGGCAGCCCACGCTTCGCGGCCTCGGCGTGCCACTCCTGCGAGTAGCCGTTGCCGTTGAAGATCACCGCCTTGTGCTCGGAGATGATTACCTGAAGGAGCTTTTCGACCGCACCGGCGAGCTTCGCCTGATCGCCGCCCGTGGCCTTCTCCAACTCGGTAGCGATGTAGTCGAGGCTCTCAGCCATGATCGTGTTCAGGGCCACCAGTGGACCGGCGATCGACTGGCTCGAGCCGACCGCTCGGAACTCGAACTTGTTGCCGGTGAAGGCGAACGGGCTGGTCCGATTGCGGTCGCCGGCGTGCTTGGGAAGCGGCGGCAGCGTGTCAACGCCCACGGTCAACGTGCCGGTGCTCTTCGAGCTCGTCGCCTTACCCTTTTCGATCTGCTCGAACACGTCGGCGAGCTGTTCGCCGAGGAAGATCGAGATGATCGCCGGCGGAGCCTCGTTGGCGCCGAGCCGATGGTCGTTGCCGCTGGAGGCCACCACGGCGCGGAGCATGTCGCCGTGCTTGTGGACGGCACGGATCACCGCCGCACAGAACACGAGAAACTGCATGTTGGCATGCGGCGTCTCGCCCGGCTCGAGGAGATTGCCGAGCTTGCAGCCCAGCGACCAGTTGACGTGCTTCCCCGAGCCGTTGATCCCGGCGAAGGGCTTCTCGTGCAGGAGACAGGCCATGCCGTACTTCTGGGCCACCCGCGTCAGCGTCTGCATGATCGCCTGCTGGTGGTCGGTGGCGATGTTGGCGTTTTCGTAAATTGGGGCGATTTCGTATTGGCTGGGGGCCACCTCGTTGTGCCGCGTCTTGACCGGCACGCCGAGCTTGTAGAGCTCCCGCTCACCATCCATCATGCAGGCCAGCACCCGCTCGGGGATCGCCCCGAAGTACTGGTCCTCGAACTCCTGGCCCTTGGGGGGCTTGGCGCCGAAGAGCGTGCGACCCGTCATCGTGAGGTCGGGCCGGGCGAAGAAGAAGTTGCGGTCGATCAGGAAGTACTCCTGCTCGGGACCGGCCGAGGCGGTCACCTGGCCGACGTCCTTGTGGCCAAACAGGGCGAGCACGCGGCGAGCCTGCTTGTCCACCGCCTGCATGCTCCGCAGGAGCGGGGTCTTCTTGTCGAGCGCCTCGCCCGTCCACGAGCAGAAGGCGGTCGGGATGCAGAGCGTGGTGCCGTTGGGGTTGTCGAGGATGTACGCCGGACTCGTCGGGTCCCAGGCGGTGTAGCCGCGGGCTTCGAACGTGGCACGGAGGCCGCCCGACGGGAAGCTCGAGGCGTCGGGCTCGCCCTGGATCAGTTCCTTGCCGGAGAACTCGGCGATTGCGTCGCCATCGCCGGTCGGCGTGAGGAAGCTGTCGTGCTTCTCGGCGGTGAGGCCCGTGAGCGGATAGAACACGTGGGCGTAGTGGGTGGCGCCTTTCTCGATCGACCAGTCCTTCATCGCCAGCGCGACCGCGTCGGCGATGCTCGGATCGATCGGCTTGCCCTGCTTAATGGTGGCCTGAAGCGCCTTGTACACGCTCTTCGGCAGCCGGTCCTTCATCACCGCGTCGCTGAACACGTTGGCGCCGAAGATCTCGCTCGTCGGCGTCTCTCGGAAGTTCCAGGCCGGGCCGTTGGGCTTGTAGCTGTTGATGGCGGCGATGGCGCTCGAACGGGCGGTGGTCATGGGAGATCCTTCGGAGGAAAGAGGTGATGAACGGCAGGATGGAACCGGTTCCGGGTCTCGCGACGCCGAAACACAATAGACGATCAGGGTCACGCGTGTCCGCTCACACGCGAAACCTCAGGATCAGGTTCGGCCCGTCGCAGCCAGAAGAAGTTCGGCGACGGACCACGTTTCAAGCAGCGCGAAAGAATATCGGCGGGACGAGCTGTGTTCAAGGCGCGGCAGCCTGCTGCCCGGCCGCTTCAGCGGGCGGCCGTGGACCGGCCCGACGGGCGGGTGGCCGGACGGGGCACCGCACGCCGAGCGACGTCGGTTGCCGCCGCCAACGCCGCGTCCCCGGAGGCGACAGGCATCTGGCCGTCCACGGGCCGGGCGGTCGCGTGCACCGCGACGTCGGGCTCCACGCCGACGCCGCTGTACGGGAGACCCCGCGGGGAGAAGAACTTCGCCGTCGTCAGTCGCATCCCCACGCCCGCGGCATCGAGCGGGAAGATGCCCTGGATCGAACCCTTCCCGTAGCTCCGTGCCCCGACGATCGTGCCCCGCGCGTGGTCGCGGATCGCACCGGCGAAGATCTCACTGGAGCTCGCCGAGTCACCGTCGATCAGCACCACCAGTGGCATCCGCCAGGTGCCGGGGCGGCCGGCCGAATAGTTGAAGTCTTCGTCCGGGCTGCGGCCCCGCGTGGCGACCACCAGGCCCCGCTCGAGAAACAGATCGGCCACGTCCACCGCCGCCGAGAGCAGCCCGCCGGGGTTGCCACGGAGGTCGATCACCAGCGCCCGCATGCCCGCGGCATCGAGTCGCCGCAGGGCGGCCTCGAGGTCGGCTGCGGTTGTCTTCTGGAACGAGGTGAGCTTGAGTGCCGCAATGCCCGCAGTGGCATCGAGCATCCGCACGTCCTCGATGCTCGGCACCTCGACATGCTCGCGGCGGACCGACACGGCGCGAGCCGGCGCCGGTGCCCGCAGGATGGCCAGCGTGACGAGTGATCCCTCGGGGCCCTGCAGCAGGTGAGCAGCCTCGTCCACGCCCATGCCGGCGAGCGATCGGCCACCGACGCCCACGAGGTGGTCGCCGGCGCGGATGCCAGATCGTTCCGCGGGGCTTCCCGGGATCACATGGACCACGAGCAGGCCGTCGGCGGCGCTCTTGAGTTCCACGCCGAGCCCCACGAAGTTGCCCTCGATCTGAGCGTAGAGATCGTCGAGTTGGCCATTGGTGAGGAAGGCCGAATACTCGTCGAGCCCGCCGACCGCGGCCGCACTCATCTCCATGAGCGTGACGGCCGGGGCAACGCCGAGGATCGAGTGGGCGGCGCGGGCGACCCAGGCCGCCACGGCTTCCGCATCCTCCTGGCATCCGACGCTGCGCCCCGCGACGATCCGCGTCACCTGCTCGCGGTAGACGCTCGCCCGCTCCGGCGTCGCCTGGGCGGCGTGGGTCGCCACGAAGGCCGGCTCCTCGAGGGCGACGTCAACGGCCCTGATCCCGCGGTTGACGAGCCGGGCGAAGTCGGGGGTGTCGACGTGATGCGAGCCGATCCGCGAGAGCACCTCGCCGTAGACCCGCCGAGCGTCAGTCTCGGAGAGGCCGGCGAGTTGGTTGCGGAATGCCGGCTCGGCGTGCCGCCGGGCAACGTCGCAATGGAGTTTGGCGAGGTCGTATTGGTGGCGGAGCGACGCGGCGAGCGTACCCTTGCGGGCTGCGGTCTCGCAGATACACACGACGTCGGACCAGCGGCCCTGGTGCACGAGCGCCGTGGTGCGGGCCGCGAGATCCTCGGAGGGAATGGCCGCTGCGATCGACAGATCAGCCGGCTCGGGGGCGACCGGTGCCCAGGTGGCCGGCTCGGCCGCGGTCGTCCACGATCCGATGCCCCACGCGACCAGCGTCGCCGCGATCAGCCAGCCGCCGCGGACGAGCCGACAGAGACCGCGCGACGGCAGGGGGCGGGCGACTGGCACGATGGCATCCGTTCGCACTTGCCGCGAATGGTCGCGGCGGCCGGCGGTCGATCCGTTGACCGCTCGCGATTATGGATCACGAAAGGGCGGTGGGCAAAAAATCGGGACGCCTGAAATCCCACGATCGCGGCCTGAAAAAGCCTCCGCAGCCGCTACGACCGCTACCGCCTGCCGGGACGACACGTTGGTAGGATAGGAGCGTGACGCACCAGCCCCCTACGACCGGTTCCGATGGCCGTGAAGGCGGGGCGGCGATGCCGGCCGACGCCCAACCGCCAGTCACGCTCGTGCTCCTCGACCGCGTCCGCGACGGCGACGCCGACGCCGTCAACCGGCTCCTCGAGCGACACCGCGCTGCGATCCGCCGGATGATCGACTCCAGGATGGACCGCGTGATCGAGCGGCGGGTTGACGCCAGCGACATCGTCCAGGATGTGATGATCGAGGCAAACAGGCGACTGGCCGACTACCTCGCGAACCCGACGATGCCGTTTCGGCTCTGGCTGCGGCACATGGCCCGCGATCGGCTCATCGACGCGCACCGTCGTCATCGTGTGGCGGCGACCCGTAGTCTCGATCGCGAGGTGCCACTGGTGGCCCGCGACGGCGACGGCTCCTCCGCCGACGGGCTCGTCGGGATTATCGACCGGGAACTGACGCCGGCGGCGGCGGCGACCTGGCACGAGCTGGAGCGGCGGTTCGCTGCGGCGGTCGATCTGCTCGACGACCTCGATCGCCAGATCGTGCTCCTCCGGCACTTCGAGCACCTCTCCACGGCTGACGCGGCGGAGATCCTCGGCCTGTCGAAGCCCGCCGCCGGGATGCGGTATCTCCGGGCCATGCGCCGGCTTCGGAGCCTGCTCGACGGCGGCCCCGACGGTTCCTGAGGCCTCACCCGCCGCCGGGTCGTGCCTACCATTCCCCGGGTTTTGTTCCGCGTTTCATTGCCCGCCATGCCGACCAGTATCCGCGCCATCGATGCCGAACTCGCCCCCGAGCGGGAGGAGGTCCTCGCGCAGCTCGTCGAGGAACTGTCGGAACGCGCAGGCGGCGACGCGCAGCACCTGCTCGACGCGATGACGCGGACCCACCCCGACCTCGCCGGCCAGCTTCGCGAACTATTCGCGACGATGTCGATGGCCGACGCCGTGGCCGAGCAGTCGACGATCATGCTGCCCGCCGGCGCGGCCGCGAGCCTCCGCCACGGCGTTCCGCCCGCGACCCCGGCAACTGACCCAAGCGGCCTGCCGGCTCTCGTTTCGCAGCCCGGCTCGTTCGTTCCTGGAGCCACGCCGCTGCCTGCCCTGTTTGGCGACTACGAACTCGAAGAGGAGATCGGTCGCGGCGGCATGGGCATCGTCTATCGGGCCGTGCAGCGGAGCCTCGGCCGCACGGTGGCACTCAAGATGCTGCTCCGCGGAGATCTCGCCAGCCCCGCTGATCTGGCCCGGTTTCGCAGCGAGGCCGAGGCCGCCGCGCAGCTTGACCACCCGGGGATCGTGCCGATCTTTGAGGTTGGCGAGCACGACGACCTGCCTTTCTACAGCATGCGGCTGATCGAAGGCACCACGCTCGCGAAGCGGCTTGCCGAGGGGCTGTTGCCCCCGCGCGAGGCGGCGGCCTTGCTCGCCAAGGTGGCCGATGCGATGCAGGCCGCGCACGAACGCGGCGTGCTCCACCGCGACTTGAAGCCCTCGAACATCCTGATTGACACGGCCGGAGTGCCGCTCGTCTCCGACTTTGGCCTCGCCAAGCGGCTCGAGGACACGGACTCAGTCACGTACACCGGCGCGATCCTCGGCACGCCCTGTTACATGTCGCCCGAGCAGGCCGCCGGCAGTCGCGGCGACGTGGGGCCGACGAGCGACGTGTGGAGTCTCGGCGCCATCCTCTACCAGACCATCTGTGGCCGCCCGCCGTTTCAGGCGGCGACGCCGATGGACACGCTCTTGGCGGTGCTCGAAGTCGACCCGCCCGCCCCGCGGTCGGTCAGTCCGGCGGCCGACCGCGACCTCGAAATGATCGCGCTCAAGAGCCTGCAGAAGCCGCAGGACCTCCGCTATGCGTCGGCGGCGGCCCTCGCCGCCGATTTGCGGGCCGCGTTGGCCGGCGAGCCGATTGCCGCCCGGACGGGCGGACTGGCGGACGTGGTGGCACGGGTGTTCCGCGAGACGCACCACGCGGTGGTGCTCGAAAACTGGGGCCTGCTCTGGATGTGGCACTCGGTCGTGGTGCTGGCGCTGTGCTGCATCACCGACGTGCTTGCCTGGCAGGGCCTCTCCGGCCGTTGGCCGTACCTCGTGCTCTGGGGCGGCGGCCTCGCGCTCTGGGCGCCGATCTTCTGGGCGCTGCGGCATCGCAACGGTCCCGTCACGGCGGTCGAGCGGCAGGTCGCGCACGTCTGGGGTGGCAGCATGATCGCGAGCACCTTCCTGTTTGCGATCGAACAACTCCTCGGCCTGCCGGTCCTCACGCTTTCCCCCGTGCTCGCGCTCTTCGCCGGGCTCGTGTTCTTCGTGAAGGCGGGCATCCTCTCGGGCGTGTTTTACGTGCAGGCAGCGGCGCTCTTCGCCACGGCGCTCGTCATGTGCCTCATGCCCGAATGGCAGCACGTGATCTTCGGGCTCGTGAGCGGCGCCTGCTTCTTCGTGCCGGGGCTGAAGTACTTCCGTCAGCGGAACCGGCCACAGTGAGCGTGACGCAACGAGTCGGCATGGGCACCCGTTTGCAGGCTCACGGCATGCAGAGCAACTGGCCGGCTGCCGTCGCAGGATGCGGTGCACTGGCCTTCGTGGTGCTCGTGCTGGCGGGGGGCGCCCGTGCCGGTGACTGGCCGCAGATTCTGGGGCCTTTGCGGACTGGCGTGGCGGCCGCCGATGAGCGACTGGCCGATGCCTGGCCGGAGACTGGGCCGCGGCAGGTCTGGAAGCGGGACGTCGGCGCTGGGGTGGCGGGCGTGGCCGTCGTGGGGAGCCGCGCGTTTCTCTTTCATCGCGTCGGCGATCGCGAGGTGCTCGAGGTGCTCGAGGCGACCACGGGCAAGACGCTCTGGCGGGACGACCACGCGACCTCGTTCGTGCCGCAGGTGGGCGGCAGCGATGGGCCGCTCTGTGCGCCCATCGTTCATGACGGCAAGGTCGTCGTGTTCGGAGCGCAGGGAGTGCTCGCCTGCGTTGAGGCTGCGAGCGGGCGGCGGGTCTGGGAACGGCGGACGCATCGCGACTACGACGCCCAGGAGGGCTACTTTGGCGCGGGCTCCACGCCGCTGGTGGTCGCAGGTCGGGTGATCGTGAACGTGGGTGGCCGGAAGGGCGACGCCGGGATCGTGGCCTTCGACCTGGCGACGGGCGAGACGCTCTGGACGGCGACCCGCGAGGGGGCGAGCTATTCGGCGCCGGTGACGGTAACCGCGGCCGGCGTCGATCGGGTGCTCATGGTCACGCGGCTCTCCTGCCTGCTTCTCGATCCAGCCGACGGGAGCGTGCGCTGGTCGTTTCCATTCGGGCAGCGTGGGCCGACCGTGAACGCGGCGTCGCCAGTGCTGCTGGGAGACGCGGAGTTTCTGGTGACCGCGTCCTACGGAATCGGCAGCGTCTGCGCCGCCTTTGACACGCGGGGCGTCACGCCGCTCTGGCAAGCCGCCGACGCGCTCGCCTCGCAGTACGCCACGCCGGTGCTCGTCGCGGGCAGCCTCTATGCCATCGATGGCCGCGACGACGTGCCGCCGGCGAGCCTCGTCTGCCTCGATCCCGCCACGGGGAAGGTGCGGTGGCGGGAGCAGGGATTCGGCTATGGCACGCTGCTCGTCGCCGACGGAAAGATCATCATTGCGAAGACTGACGGCGAGGTGCTCCTCGTGCGTCCCGATGCCACGCGGCTCGACGTGCTCGCGCGGTCGCGGCCGTTCGCGGGCGACGTCCGCGGCGGCCCGCTACGGGCCCTGCCGGCCCTCGCGAATGGCCGGCTGTATCTGCGGAACGACCGCACGCTCGTGACCCTCGACGTCAGCCCGTGACGCCGTCGTGCGTCTTGAGCGTGTCGGCGCCGAAGGGGAGCGGCAAGAAGTCGGCGAGGCGGAACGTGCCGCGGCCGTCGATCACGATCGCGGTGTCGCCCGTGCCGAACTCGGCGATCACCTGCAGGCAGGCGCCACAGGGCGCGATCTTCGCAATGAGCGCCCCCGACGAGTCGGTGCAGGTGACCGCAATCCGCACGAGCCGGCGGCCGCCCGCCACCACCCCCGCGAAGATCGCCGACCGTTCGCCGCAGATCGTCAGGCCATAGGACCCGTTCTCGACATTCGCTCCCTTGAAGACCGTGGCGCCGGTCTCGGTGAACACGGCCGCGGAGCCGACCCGCCAGCCCGAGTAGGGCGAATGCGCGTTGGCTCCGGCGGCTCGGGCGGCGGCGAGCAGGGAGTCGTCGGAGGGGAGTGCGGATGGGGTGGACATCGGCAACCTCGTGGCAGTGGGGAAGAAAGGGGCTGGCGAAAGGGGTGGGGCGTTGCGGAGTCTACCGCTGCCGTGCGGCCGCGGCGCATTCGACAACATGCCTGCCCGCCGTATGATCACCTGGCCGTGTCTGGCAGGGAATCGGAGAATAGTCGCATGTCGCGGGTTCAGGTGTCGTCGCATCCGCTGGTCGCGCACCACGTGGTCGCCCTCCGCGATCCGACCACGAAGCCCCCTGCGTTTCGCCGGACGGTCGAACAGATCACGCGGCTCTTGGCCGTCGAGGCCACCACGACCGTGCCCACGAACGACGTCAGCGTGCCCACGCCGCTCGGCGAGGCAAAGGGCCGGCGGATCGCCGAGCGGATCGCGATCGTGCCGATCCTCCGCGCCGGCCTGGGCATGGCCGAGGGCCTTCTGGAACTGATTCCTGATGCCGAGGTCTGGCACATCGGCCTCTATCGCGACGAGGCCACCCTCCGGCCGCAGGAGTACTACAACAAGCTGCCCGCCAACTGCGGCGCCACGCTGGCGATCGTCGTCGATCCGATGCTTGCCACCGGCGGTTCCGCGATCCGTACCTGCGAGATCCTTCAGGCCGCCGGCATTCCGCGGATCAGCTTCCTGGCGCTGATCGCGGCGCCGCAGGGTGTCAAGCGGCTTGCCGAGGCGATGCCCGACGTCTCGATTCATGTGGCGGCCCTCGACGAGGGGCTCAATGACGTCGGCTTCATCGTGCCCGGCCTCGGCGACGCGGGCGACCGGCAGTTTGGCACCTCGGCCCAGCACTGATTCACTTCACCACGGTCTGACTCGCCCACGAGTCGTCCAGACCCCGGGATGCACCGCGATGCGAGCCGTCGATCTGATCCGCAGAAAGCGCGACGGCGGTGAACTCACGGTCGACGAGATCCGCTTCATGATCGGCGGCATCGCCAGTCGCGAGGTGCCGGAGTACCAGTGGTCGGCCATGACGATGGCGATCCTCTGGCGGGGCATGACGCCCCGCGAAACCGCCGCGCTCGTCGACGCAATGCTCCACTCGGGAACGGTGATCGACCTCTCCGACATCCCCGGTCCGAAGGTCGATAAGCACTCGACCGGCGGCGTGGGCGACAAGACGAGCCTGATTCTGGCGCCGATCGCCGCCGCCTGCGGCGTGACGGTGCCGATGGTCTCGGGCCGCGGTCTAGGCCACACCGGCGGCACGCTCGACAAACTCGAGAGCATCCCGGGCTTCCGCATCGACCTCGATCTCGCCGCCTACCGCCGCGTGGTCCGCGAATGCGGCCTGGTGCTCATCGGCCAGACGGCCGAGATCGCGCCGGCCGACCGCGTGCTCTACGCGCTGCGTGACGCCACGGCGACGGTCGAAAGTATCCCGCTGATCACCGCCTCGATCCTCTCCAAGAAACTGGCCGAAGGGATCGATGCACTGGTGCTCGACGTGAAGACCGGCGACGGAGCCTTCATGGCGAAGCGGGAAGATGCCCGGGCCCTCGCTGAGAGCATGACGCGGATTGGCCGCGAACTCGGCAAGCCTGTGCAGGCCCTGATCACGAGCATGGACGCGCCCCTCGGTCGCACCGTCGGCAACGCGCTGGAGGTCTGGGAGAGCGTCGAGTGCCTCAAGGGCCGCGGCCCCGACGATCTCATGGAGGTATCGCTGGAGCTCGCCGCCGAGATGCTCGTGCTTGGCGGCGTGGCCGCGACCCGCGACGAGGCCCTGGCGAAGTGCCGCCGGTCGATCGCCGACGGCTCGGCGCTCGAGCGGTTTCGCAAGGTGGTCGCGGCGCAGGGAGGCGATCCACGGGTCTGCGACGACCCGCTGGGTGTGCTGCCGAAGGCGGCGGTTGTTGGCCATTTTCGGGCCGAGCGATCGGGATTCATCACCGAGTTACGGGCGTGGGCGGTTGGGCAGGCATCGATGCTTCTGGGCGCCGGCCGGGCCCGCGTCGATTCCACGATCGATCCGTCGGCCGGAATCGTCTTCCTGCGGACCGTCGGTGATTCCGTGGCGAAGGGGGATGTGATCGCCGAGGTGCACGTCAATCGGACCCACGCGCTGATGGTGTCGAAGGCGCTGGCGATGCTCGCCGACGCGACGACGATCACCGACGCTCCACCCCCGACGCCATCGCTGATTCTCGAACGGCTCTGACCTTGTTTCCCTGGCACGAGGCATCACCATGGGCGATCTCGACCGGTTTCGCGGACTCCTCGGCGTGGCCGTCATCCTCGGCGCCGCCTGGCTCTTCTCAGAGAACCGCCGCAAGATCTCGCCGCGGATGGTGATCGGCGGGCTGGCGATGCAGTGCGTGCTCGGATTCGTCCTTCTGCGATCGGCAACGGGCCAGCAGGTTCTCGAGTCGGCGGCGAAATGGGTCGATACGGTGCTTGCCTGCTCCGATGCGGGCGCGAGGTTCGTGTTTGGTGACAAACTCGCCGATCCGGCGGGGCCCACGGGCTTCGTATTCGCCTTCCGCGTGCTGCCCACGATCGTGTTCGTGGCGGCGCTCTTCGCGGTGCTCTACCACCTCGGGATCATGCAGGTGGTGGTGCGGGCGTTTGCCTGGGTGACCGCGAAGATCCTTGGGTCGAGCGGCGCCGAGACGCTCAACGCCGCCGCCTCGATCTTTCTCGGCCAGACGGAGGCACCGCTCGTCATCCGCCCCTATCTGCCGCGGCTCACGCGGTCCGAGCTCGCCGTGGTGATGGTCAGCGGGATGGGGCTTGTGTCGGGGGGTATCCTTGGGGCGTACAAGGCCGCCGGCTGCGATCTCCGCGACCTACTCACCGCGATCCTGATGAGTTTTCCGGCCACGATCTTCCTCACGAAGATGTTCGTGCCGGAGATGGGTGATCCGGAGACACTCGGCACGCTCAAAGTCTCGAACGAGCGGATCGACTCCAACGTCCTCGACGCGGCGGCCCGCGGCACCCGCGAGGGAATGATGCTCGCCGCGAACGTGGGCGCGGTCCTGATCTCGTTCATCGCGCTGGTGGCGCTCGCGAACCTCGCGCTCGGCTGGCTCGGCGGCCTCTTCGGCCGGCCAGACCTGTCGCTCCAGTGGCTGCTCTCGCTCGTGTTCTCACCGTTCGCCTGGCTGATCGGCGTGCCGTCGCAAGACTGCCAGACGATCGGCGGCCTGCTCGGCACGCGGACGGTGCTCAACGAGATGATCGCCTACTTCGATCTCGGAAAGTTGAAGGACACCCTCACGCCCAAGGCCTTCTCGCTGGCGACGATCGCGATGTGTAGCTTCGCCAACATCTCGAGCATCGGCATCCAGCTCGGCGGCATTGGCGCCCTGATTCCCGAGCGGCGGAGCGACCTTGCCCAGCTCGGCGTGAAGATGCTCGTGATCAGCACCCTGGCCAACGCTCTCTCGGCCGCGATTGCCGGCGTGATCATGCCCTGATGGGCGTCAGCCGGTGAACAGGGTCGAGATCCAGTAGAGGCCGCCGGAGAGGGCCATCGCGACTGGTAGCGTGAGGATCCAGGCGGCGGCGATCTCGCGGACTGTCTCAGGCTGGATGCCCGACTTGTTGGCCCACATCGTGCCGGCCACGCCGCTGGAGAGCACGTGGGTGGTGCTCACCGGCATGCCGAGCGAGTCGGCCATGGCGATCGTCGATGCCGCGACCAATTCGGCCGCACCTCCCTGGGCGTAGGTGAGGTGCGTCTTGCCGATCTTCTCGCCGACGGTGACCACGATCCGCTCCCAGCCGAACATCGTGCCGATTCCGAGACACAGGGCGACGCCCATCACCACCCATTCCGGGATGTATTCCACCGGCTTGGCCAGATCGCCGGCGAGGCCTTTGAGCACCTTGCGGCGGTCGTCGGAGAGCTTGTCGCCGAACTCGTGCAGCAGGGTGCGGACCGCGGCGCCGAGTTCGACGAGCTGGGTGCGGAGCGCCCAGCGGTCGTCGGCCGACATCCCGGAAAAACTCTCCCGGCCGGCGAGGCTCTCCCGCACCTCCCGCGCCAGCGGCAGCGGGTCGAGCGTGGCCAGCACGATGTCGCCGCTCGGGAAGGGATTGAGCATGTCGTCCACCAGGTCAGACTCGTTGACGGCCGCGGCGGCCACGCCGGCTGGCCGGGCGATCCTCTCGACGCGGGCGGTGGCGATGTGCCGCTCCTTGAGGGCCGCCATCATCGTCGCCAGCTGTGGCTCGGTGAGCTGCTCCTCCAGTTTCTGGGCCGCGGCCGCCGTGGCGGCGATCCCCTGCGATGACGTGCCCATGTTGAGCGCGAAGGCGGCAGGCACGATGCCTATGAGCACCAGCATGATCAGGCCCATCCCCTTCTGGCCATCATTGGAGCCGTGGGCGAAACTCACGCCGGTGCAGGTTCCCACGAGCAGCGCCCGGATCCACCACGGCGGCGGCTGGTCGCCGTGTGGAGGCTCGTAGAGTTCCTTGGCGGGAATGAGCCGCTTGGCGACGAGCAGCAGGGCCGCCGCCAGGCCGAAGCCGATCACCGGGGAGATCAAGAGCGCCAGTCCCACCTCCGATGCCTTATGCCAGTTGATCCCCTTGAAGACGGAGCCCTGCTCCATCCAGGCGTTCATCATGCCCACCCCCATGATCGACCCGATCAGCGAGTGGGAGCTCGAGGCTGGTAGGCCGCGATACCAGGTGGCGAAGTTCCAGATGATCGCGGCGCCCAGGAGGGAGAGCACCATCGCCAGTCCGCGGCCGGTCTTGATGTTGACCAGCAGATCGACGGGGAGCAGGTGGACGATGCTGAAGGCGACGCCGATACCCCCGGCGTGGACGCCGATGAAGTTCCAGAGGCCCGACCAGATGACGGCCGGCGTCGGCTTCAGGCTCTTGGTGTAGATGACCGTCGCCACCGCGTTGGCGGTGTCGTGGAATCCGTTGATGCACTCGAAGCCGAAGGCGATCACGAGCGCCACGAGGAGGAGCAGCGTCTGCGGGATCGACAGCGATGAGAGGGACTCGAGAATCTCCACGGCCGATCGCTCCAGGGGGGTGCCGCGCCGAACCAGCGGCCGCGGGCCAGCGTCACCCTAAGGGCCAGGGGGTGCACGAACAACCGTTTTGACGTGTTTGAATACAATTCTCACAATTCGACCGAACCACTCAGAGGCCAGAAGCGTAGATTCAACGCGGAGGAGGACTGCGCATGGCACGTGGAGACCGCCTGGAAGTCGAGCACCGGATCGTTGGCTCGACCGTCACCTACCTGCACCACGGCGTCGATCTCGGCGACGGCACGATCGTGCACGCCCGGCCGCACGACTTCCGCAACCCGTTCGGCGGCGGCCGCGTGGTGCGGACGACCCTGACGGAGTTTGCCGAGGGCCGCGGTGTCCGCCTGCGGAACGAGCCGGCCGCCGCGTTTTCTCCCGACGAGATCGCCGATCGGGCGCTGGCCCACGTGGGCCGCGACGGCTACGACCCCGTGATCGACAACTGCGAGCATTTTGCGAACTGGTGCGCGACCAGCAGTCGCACGAGCCGGCAGGTCGACATCGTGATGGGGCGGGTCGCCGCGGGCGTGTCGCGGGCCGCGGCCGCGATCTCGGCGCGGGCCGCCGTGGGCACGGCCGAGCGGGTGGCCATTCGCACGGCGCTGGGCACGACCGTTCGCGTCGGCCTCAAGACGATGCTGCCAGCGGCGATCGTCGGCGAGGCCGCGGCACTTGCCGCGGAGTGGACCGCGCATCAGCGCGGGGCCAGCGAGCAGCAGAGCCGCAAGGCTGGCGAAGCGGCCGGACTGACGGCCACGAGCCTCGCCTTCGCCGCCGGTGGCGCGGCGGCGGGGCCGGCTGGCGTGTTGGCCGGCGCGGTGGCCGGCGCCACGATGTGGCTGGCTGGTTCGGCCACGGCTGCGGCGGCCACTGGCGCGGCGCGGCACATCACCAAGCGGCTTGCCCGTGGCTAGGGCGTCAGCTTCCGGTCCTGCCGGTGCGCCGCCAAGGGCCGACGTAGCGTTGCTCACCGAGCGCCGCTACGCCGCCGATTCGGCGGCCGCCGACGACTGGTACCTCGGCAACATCCTCCGCGACGACGACCTGCTCATCGGGGCACTTGCACGGCGGGGCCTATCGGCAGTCCGCGTCGACTGGGCTCGTGACGACGTGGACTGGTCGGCGTTTCGCACGGCGGTGTTTCGCACCACCTGGGACTACTTCGACCGCTTCGCCGAGTTCATGGCATGGCTCGAGCGGGTGGAGTCGCTGACGCGGCTGTGCAACTCGGCCGCGCTCGTTCGCTGGAACCTCGACAAGCACTATCTTCGCGACCTCGCCGCCCGGGGCGTGCCCGTCGTGCCGTCGCGGTTTCTGGAGCGCGGCCAGCCGTCATCACTCGCCGACCTGCTCGGTGAGACGGGCTGGTCGGAGGCGGTCATCAAGCCGTGCGTGTCGGGGGCGGCGCGTCATACCTACCGGGTGGATCGTGCAACGGCCGCAGCGGTGCAGCGGCTGCTCGACCCGCTGCTCGCCTGCGAGTCGTTTCTGCTTCAGCCGTTCGTCGCCGACGTCGTGACCACCGGCGAGGACACGCTCGTTGCGATTGCCGGCCGTGTGACCCACGGCCTGCGGAAGCGGGCCAAGCCGGGTGACTTCCGGGTGCAGGACGACCACGGCGGCACCGTTCACCATCTGGAGCCGTCTGTCGAGCAGGTGGAGTTTGCCGAGCGGGCGCTGGCGGCCTGCGATGAGATGCCTGCCTACGGCCGCGTGGACCTGGTCCGCCTCGACGACGGCAGCCTCGCCGTGATGGAACTCGAACTCGTCGAGCCGGAGCTCTGGCTGCGGCTCTATCCGCCCGCGGCGGACGCGATGGCCGCGGCCATCGCAGCCGTCACCTCAGCCGACACGTAAATGGTCAGGGCGCTGCGGCGATCTCGCCGCCCGACCGGCTCACCATGGCCTGGAGCAGGTCGGCCGAAATGTCCTCGGCCATGCCGCGAACACTGCCGTCGCCGGCCAGAGCCTGAAACACGTTGCCGCCCAGCCGCGACCGCGGCTTGAGGGAGGTTTCCAGGGGCGACTGCCCGAGCCCCGCACCAAATCCCGTGTAGCGACCGACGTCGCAGACGTAGGGCCAGGAGTAGCGCGGCAGAGTCCAGGTGGCGCCGTCATCGGTCGTGTAGTCGTTGCACTCGGCAACCAGCAGCGTGTGCGACAGGCCGTCGGTGACCTCGCGTAGCCGCGTCGGCTTCTGCCTGAGGGATGTCGTGTAGATGCCCTTGTCCTCGAGCCAGCCCAATCCTTCGGGCACGAGCACGCCATTGAAGGCGGTCGGTGTCGGAGCCGAGCCGTAGAACCACCCGTCGAGCCGCCGTGCCGGATCGGGCTGCGCCGGCCCGGGGCCGAGCAGGGCCGCAAAGTCAAGGCCACCAGGAGCGCGCGAACACGAGTTGTAGACCCAGATCGTGGCGGCCACGATGCTGTCTTCCTGCGTTTCCGGCGGGCACGCCAGGCAGTAGGCCTCGTACAGCGCCGCCAAGGCGCCCTCCTCGATGTAGGGCAGGATGGTGATGGCCCACGACTGCGGCCGGATGTAGTCGATGCCATCGACCGGCCTGTCATCAAGATGAGACGTCGTCCCCGGCCGTGGCCTGCCCGAGGCGAAGGGAAAGGCCCCTTTGGCATCGGTGTAGCACGAGAGGGCGATGCCGACCTGCCGCAGGTTGCTTTGGCACTGAGCGCGGGCGGCCGCCTGCCGGGCCTGCTGCACGGCCGGTAGCACGAGCCCGATGAGGGTGGCGATGATCGCGATCACCACCAGCAGCTCCACGAGGGTAAAGCCAGCGAGCGGACCACCCCGCAGCCAAAACGACTCACCGTCGGGCCGGTTCGTCGGATCTGCGTCGGTGGGGACGGCGTGTTTCATCGTGCGAGATCCATCATCGAGACTGCGTGGAGTGCCCATCGCCGCGAGGTCTAGAACGTGCGGACCTGTGTCTGCGGCTTGTTGTCGAGACCGATCGACGAGAAAGCAACCTCGCGACCAGCCTGCCAGGCGGCGATCACCGGCTTTGCCTGCCCGCCCAGCATGCTCTGGTAGGTCGAGGCGATCTGCACAGCGCCGCGCCGCGTTCCGAAGGGCCGGAACGTCGCGATCGGCATGGCGGGCATGTCCTCGTCGCTCGTCATCTCGTCGCTCGTCATCTCCATGGCCGCCATGCTGCCCATGGCCTTCCCCATGGCCTTCTGCTCCAGCATGCTGCCGTGGCTCGATGGGCTGATATCGGCCATGTTCCAGACCTTCACGACGCCGGCTCGCTGGCCCGACTCCGCGGAGGTGATCAGGTTGGGCAGGTAGCTCGGCACCGACGACGGCGCCACATATCCGGCCGCCACCTGCACGCCCCCCATGTCGTCCGGGTTTCCGGCCACAAAGGTGAAGCACTTCTCCGGGTCAGCCACACCATCCACGATGTCGCGACCGTCGAGGGCCGTGACGATCGGCTCCCGGCCCGACCGAGCCGAGACGATGATGTCGTCGTAGTTGTCGCCATTGACGTCGGCAACCGACACGTTCACGCCATTCGGGAACGTGCCGGGTAGGACGTTCCGGAACGTCCGAATCATGTTCCCCTGGGGATCGAAGAGGCGGACGACCGCAGGGCCATTCGCGCGGGAGCCGGCCACGATCCGCACCGCACCATTGGAGCTCACGCCGCCCACGGCCAGGCTCACGCCGCCCGTCTTGCGGAGATTGCCCGTGAACGCCTTGAACGCAGCCGTTTGGGTAGTTGAGCCGTTCTCGTAGACCTTCACTCGCGTGGCCTTGGCGCCGGTGCCAAAGGCCATCGTCTCCTTGGTGACGTTGGTCTTCCAATAAGCGTTGATCTCATCGGCTGTGGTGGGAAGCGGGTTTGGCAACTCAGCGGGAGTGGTCGAGGTGCCGATGCCGGACGCGGTCACCACCGGGCCCCTGTAGTTAGGAAATGCCTGAATGGTCGCCACCTCATTGCCTTTCCCGTTGAGCACCTGCGTCGATGGGGCATCGGTGCCCAGGCCCAGTCGCAGGCCCTCGGTGGCGCCGAACTGGAGCACCGGCGACATCATCCCCTCGTCTTCATGCTCGAGGATGTGGCAGTGGAAGACGTACTTGCCCGGGAAGTCAAACACCCGGAATCGAATGGTCACACTGCCGAAGGCCGGCACCATGATCACGTCCAGCGGCGACACGTAGTTGGCGGCATTCGCATTGGGAAACTTCTTGTCGGGCTCGATCGGGAAGCCGTTGATCTTCGTGACGACGAACACACCCTGGTGGATGTGGAAGGGATGGTTGAGCGGGCCGGCGTTGAGGATGGTCCATTCCTCGATCGTGCCGATCTCGAGTTGCGGCATGACACCCTCGCCGAACTTCTTGCCGTTGACGTAGAAGTTGTCGATGTTGATGACCCCGCCCTCCTCCACCTGAGGCAGCTGCTCCAGTGTGAACGTTCGCTGGAAGTCAGGCGTCGCGCTCCAGAGCGGGTCTTCATCCTGAGCGGCAAACTCCGGTACCGCGGTGGTGACGGCATCCCCTTCCACGACGAGGGTGGCCAGCACGTAGTAGTAGCCTTCGCCGTCTGCGTTGACTCGCGCCTCTTCGCCGCCCCATCCATCCATGAAGTAGTAGGTGCCCGGGGTCGTGGGGGCGGTGACCGCCAACGACATCCGGTTGCCTGGGCTGAGCACGGTCAGGGCGGAGATGTCGTTCATCCGCAGTTCGTCGGGTCCGAGCGTCACGTTGTACGGGTGGACGAACGCGCTGTTTCCGTCCCGGGAAAGAATCGTGGCATTCCAAGGGTTTTGCAGATTGTCGTCGGCGATGACGAAGTTCGTGGCGCCGCGGGCCCCAAACTGGCCCATGTTCCAGACCTGCGTCTCACCGGGGCGGACGCGGATGATCGGATTCATCTGGCCGTTGATCCGCTTCTGCCAGCCTTTGGTGTAGCCATCGCCGTAGTACGAACTGCTGTCAGTGCCCGTCATCATTTTGTACTGGCCATCTGGGGTGATGTTCACCTCCGAGATGGTCATGTTCACCTGCTTGAGTTCGTCCTTGTACTGTGGCCACGGCTCAAGCGGATTGCCGACCATGATCATGCCGGCCAAACCGCCCTCAACCTGTAGCTTGGAAACCTCGTGCACGTGTGGGTGGATCCAGTTAGGCCCCACGGTGTTTTGGAAGGTGGAGATCGGGATGTTGACGTCCATGCTCTCGCCTGGCGCCAGTTGGACGTAGACATTATCTCCCTGCCCCTTGTCGTGTGCACGCGATCCGTGGTAGTGCAAGTTGGAGATGAAGGTTTTAAGCGATGGATCGTGGCCAACGGCAAGATTGTTCGTCAGGCGGAGCTTGAGCAAGTCGCCACTGTTGATCTGCAGCATCGTGCCCGGAAAGCCCGCCGGGTACGACGTGCCGTAGGCGTCGAACTGATAGGCCATGGCGTAAGAGTTGTAGTCATGGTCATCATCCGGGAGGCTGCTGTAGACGTCCTGGCCGCCGTAGAGGATCGGATTGGAGTCGAAGCCCGCCGTGACCATCTTCACGTTGGCCTCGAGCACGCCGTTTTGGCTCTTGATCACGTCCATCGGCCGCAGGTCTGCCTGCAGCGATTCATATCCCACGGGGAAAATGACGCTTTGCGCCGCCATCACCGTCCGCTGCTCGAGCTGCTCCAGATCAAACTGGCTCCGGGCCCGGCTGCGAGTGCGGCTGGCGTGCGAGCGGGAGGTGCGGGACGAGCGAAACCAAGTGCGGCGGATCATCAAAGCGATCTCCGGGGCGTGCTAGGCGGCAGATATTGGAAACACGAGCCCAATGGAAAAAACTAGTCATTAGGCTCTATTCGTCAGACGGCAACGTAAAGGTTCAGTGCGGGGGACGCAAGTTTTGGGCATGACGAATCTGCGGATTCGGCCGACTGCGGGGAAATCGGCCGAAAATCAGCTGCAAGGGCCGAAAAGAGCGTCTTTGGGCAGCGTGGCCGCGATCAGCGATCCGACGCAGGGGCGATGGCCGGGGGCGGGGCGGGCACCAGTTCGTCCGGGTCGAGGTCGGGCGGGGCGTGCAGCCAGTCGGCCGACCCACGGCCGAGTTCGTAGCCGTGGTGGTAGAGCGTGTTCATTCGTGGCCGGTCGAAGTTGAGGCCGTCAAAATCGAGCGGATAGTCGTCCGGAATGCAGCGGAGGTTGAACTCCACTCCGTAGCGGTTCGCGAGCACGTACATGCGGTAGAGACTCGCGGCGGCGGTGATCTTGAAGAGTTTTCCGATCGTCGCCTCCGCGATCGCCAGTGTCATGGGCTTGATCGCCGCATAGCCGGGGCGGTCGTCGGCGCGGCCATTGCGGATCACGAACAGCCGGGCCTTGACTTCGCCGCGTGCCAGTCCGGCTCCCTCGAGCGCGTCTTCGACGTCGAGCATGAACCCGCGGAGGAACACCTGCGCCTCCGCGCCGCCATCGGAGTGCATCTCGTAGTAGGTCGTGCCGTCGATGTCGACGTCGAAGTAGACCGGCGGAAAGACCACCGGCACCGAGGCGGAGGCGACGAGCACGTCAATGTAGCGGCGGCGGGCGTCGGGGCGGCCGCTGGCGGCGATCGCGCCCATGTCCCAGATCGCAAACTCGTTGGCGTCCATGTTCGACGTGCCGATGAACAGCCGATGGCCCGCACGATGCTTCTTGGCCACGGCTGCAAGCACGTTGTCGTCGATCGCGCCCTCCAGCAGTCGTCGCAGGGGCGTGGAATCGAGGGTTCCGTCGGCGAACAGGCTGACGAGCGTGGATCGCCTGCGGAAGATGTTGTCGTTGGTGGTCGTGGTGTAAAACCGCTTAAGCAGCGGGTCATAGTCGGAGCCGAGGAATGCCGGGGTCGCCTGCAAGGCGCCGGTCGAGATACCGGTGACCACCTTGAAGTCGGGCCGATCGCCCCGCTCGGTCCAGCCGCAGAGCATGCCCGCGCCGAAGGCCCCATACGACCCGCCGCCGGAGAGGGCCAGGAAGTCGTAGTGCAACTGGCCGTCGCTGCCGCGGTCTGCGGAGTCTTTGCTTCGCAAGGCCTCCGTGATCGTCGTCTGCACTCCGGAGGGCGTGAGCGTGTCGACCGTCTCCAGATCGACCGATCCCCACGGGGTGCCATAGGCGGCGGCGTCGGGCGGTGGCGTGGGCCGACGGCTGCCGGCAAGATAGATCACTGCCATGCCGGCTGCCACGATGAGCACGGGGATCATGGCCCCGAGGATCAGCAGAGCGGCTGTGTGTTTCCAACGCATGCGAGGAGGATAGGGCGTGTGAGACCGGCCCGTAAAGCGGCCAGGCCTTCTTCCGGGCTGCTATAGAGGCCGCTACCGACCAAGGACTGATGCGAGTCACGCTTGACCCTGAGGCGTTCACGAGGCTCGGGGCTGCCCATGCCCGTCGCCGGACGCTCACTTCGGCCCTCCAGGCCTTCGCTCGCTCGATGCTTCCTCCGCTTCGCCATCGTGGCTGCGCGTCGGAAGCAACGCCGGCTCCCGGGCACGGGCAGCCCCTCGCGGCCTCTCGTAGCACAGGTTTTCAACCTGTGTGTCTTCCCGGTTCGCATTGGGCTCGGGTGTGATTCGGGTAGGGGGAGCAGCCGGATCGGCTGCGGTGGCGTGGCGATGTGCGAAATTCAAGTGTGACCCGGATGAGTGCACGGTCGTGGCAATCAGCGGTAGTCGGTGAGCGATCCGGGATTCCACGAGACCCGCAGCGCGTTGAGCACGGCCACGACGTCGATCGCCTCCTGGAGCAGCGCGCCGGCGGTCGGCGGGAGGAGGCCCGCCGCGGCGAGCCCCATGCCGGCCACGCTCGCCACCATCCCGCCCACGGCGCTCTGCAGGGCGATCGACCGCATTCGCGAGGCGATGTGGAAGAGTTCGTCAACTCGTTCGAGCGAGCAGTCCATGATCACCGCGCCGGCCGCCTCGCTCGTGACGTCGCTTGCCGCGCCCATCGCCACCCCCACGGTCGCCGCTGCGAGGGCCGGGGCGTCGTTGATGCCGTCGCCGACAAACACGACCGGCGCCTGACGGACCGCCTCCTCCACGATCTTCAGCTTGCCCTCGGGCTGGATGCCCGCGTGAACCTCGGTGATCCCGACGGTGTCGGCAAGCCACTGCACCTCGCTCTCGCGGTCGCCCGAGACGAGCATCACGCGGTCGAGCCGGTGGGCGGGGCCGAGGTGGCGGACGAACGATTGTCCGTCGGCGCGTGGCGCGTCGCGGAACCGGAGGAGCGCGGCCACGCGTCCGTCGATCACCACCACGCACTCCAGCCCGCCGGCGGCAGCGGGGAGCGCGGCGGCACCGGCTGGATCGGCAGCGGTGAGTTTCTGGCGGCTGGTGATCGCCACCTCGTGTGGCTTCACGCCCACGCCTGGCCGCTGCACGAGGCCGGTGAGCCCGCGGCCCGGCTTCTCGGCAAGTTCCTCCACCTGAAGCAGCGTGAGGCCGCGGTCGGCAGCCGCCTGCGAGACGGCCGAGGCGAGCGGATGCTTCGAATAGGCTTCGAGGCTCGCGGCGATGGCGAGCGTGTCGCTCTCCGACAGCGATGAGAGCGGCATCACTTCCGTGAGGTGCGGCGAGCCGTAGGTGAGCGTGCCGGTCTTGTCGAAGATGGCCGTGCGGCAGGTGTCGAGCCGCTCGAGGATGGCCGGATCGCGGATCACGATGCCCCGCTTCGCCGCCAGCGACACCGCGCCGATGATCGCCACGGGAATCGCGATCAGGAGCGGGCAGGGCGTCGCCACCACGAGCACGGCCAGAAACCGCGTCGCCGACCCGCTGAAATACCACGCCGCCGCCGCGATCGCCACGGCCAGCGGTGTATAGAAGGCTCCGAGTGCGTCGGCCAGCCGCCGCAGCTGCGGCCGCCGCTCCTCGCTCGTTCGCAGCACCTCCATGATCTTCGCATAGCGGCTGTCGCCCACCACCTTCTCGGTGCGGATCTCGAGCGCCGCCTCGCCGTTGATCGAACCCGAGAGCACGGCCGACCCCGGCGCCTTCGCCATCCGGTAGGGCTCGCCCGTGAGATAGGCCTCGTCCATCGCGCCGCGGCCGGCCAAGACCTCGCCATCGACCGGGCAGATCTCGTGGGGCAGGACCACGATCACGTCGCCGACGGCGACGTCGGCGAGCGGGATGTCGGTGATACCCGTGGCCGATTTGCGGTGGGCGAGCGACGGCATCCGCCGGGCGAGGGCCGCAAGCACGTCGCCGGCCCGGCTCACCGCCCGGCTCTCGAGCGCCTCGCCCCCAGAGAGCATCAGCACCACGAGCACGCCGGCGAGGTATTCGCCAAGCAGCACGCTCGTCACGATCGAAATACCGGCGAGCAGGTCGGAGCCGAACGTGCCCGCGAAGAGTTTTCTGAGCAGGTCCCAGACGAGCGGGATCCCACCGAGTACGAGCATCACGACGAGCGGCAGCTCGGCGAGCGTGAGGCCGCGGCCCGGGAACCACTGCGCGGGATCGATCGGCCCGAGCGATACCGGCCGGCCGCCAATCCCCGACCACGTGAGCACCGCCCAGGTCACGAGTGCCAGGATCGCTCCCACGGCGATCGCCTCATTGATGGGGATCGTGGGCTTCGTCGCATGGCCGTGGGCCGGTGGTGTCATCGCAACCTTTTCAGCTATGCATGCGGGCGACGGGATCGCCCTGGTCGAGGATCACAGCCTCGGCGGCGGCGAGTTCGTGGAGCCGCTGGCGAACCGCCTCCTCCGGCATGAAGCCGCAGGCGAGCCGCACGTAGGTGGAGTGGTGCCTCGCCTCCGACTCAAAGAGGCTCCGGTAGAACGTGGCGAGCTCCTCATCGGCCACGTGGTCGGCGAGCACCGAGAACCGCTCGCAGCTGCGGGCCTCGATCAGGCCGGCCACGAGTAACCGGTCGACGGCTCGGGCCGGTTCCTCCTTGCGGATCAGATCGTGGAGCCGCGCCCCGTAGGAACTTGGCGCGAGCTTTCGGAACGGGGTGCCGCGCCGCTCCAGAATGTCGAGCACGAGCCGGAAGTGCTCCAGTTCCTCGTTCACGATCTCCGTCATCGCCCGGGCGAGTTCCACGTGGTCGACGTACGAGAACAAGAGGTTCATCGCCACTCCCGCCGCCTTCTTCTCGCAGTGGGCGTGATCGATGATCACGTCGTCGAGCGCGGCATCCACCTGGGCGAGCCAGCGGGGCGACGTGGGCGACTGAAGGCTGAGCATCCGCGGGGATCCAGAGGGCGAGTGAAAAGTGGACGGCGCGGCGGGCTGTTGCCGCTGCCTGTGGTCAGTGGCATCATACGGCTAAGGGACTGTTCCCGCCGTTGGGCCTCCGGGGTTCGCCATGATCGCCTTCGACCGTCCCGCCAGTGATTCACCTTCGCCCGTGGAAAAGAACGTGCTCGGCGGTCCGCTCGCCTCCTGCTCCCGCGAGCCGCTCACAGGATTCTTCCGGGACGGTTCGTGCCGCACCTGCGCCGACGACTCTGGCAGCCACACGGTCTGCGCGGTGATGACGAAGGAGTTTCTGGCGTTCACCGTGAAGGCGGGCAACGACCTGGTCACGCCGCAGCCGCAGTGGGATTTCCCCGGGCTCATCGCCGGGGATCACTGGTGCCTGTGTGCAGCGCGGTGGCTCGAGGCGGCCAAGGCCGGCCATGCGCCCTTGGTGGTGCTCGAGGCGACGCACGAGAAGGCGCTTGAGATCGTGCCGCTCGAACTCCTGAAGAAGCACGCCGCGGACCCGGCATGACCGACTGGCCGCTCGCTGCCGCCGTGGCGGTCGTCGCCGCGGTCTACGCGTCGGTGGGTCACGCCGGGGCCACGGGCTACATCGCAGTGATGACGCTCTGGGGGCTCGCGCCGGAGGTGATCCGGCCGACGGCGCTGCTGCTCAACGTGATCGTGGCGACGATCGCCACCGTGCAGTTTGCGCGGGCCGGCCACTTCGATCGCCGGCTGTTCCTGCCGCTCGTCGTGGCGAGCGTGCCCGCCGCGGCCCTCGGTGGCTGGCTCACGCTGCCAACCGCTGCGTTCGAGACGATGCTCGGCATCGTGCTCGGCTTCGCGGCGGTCCGGATCGCGATGGAGGCGATCGGATCAGGTCGTGCCGTCCGCGGCGGCGAACCGGAGCCGGCGTCGCGACTACCGAGCGACTCGCTCCAGAGGTCGGCCGCGCTCGCGGGGATTGGCGGCGCGGTGGGCCTGCTCTCGGGCCTGACGGGCGTGGGCGGGGGTGTGTTTCTAACGCCGCTCCTGCTAGCGCTCCGCGCGGCTTCTATCCGCACGATTGCCGCAACGTCGGCTGCGTTCATCCTCGTCAACTCGCTTGCCGGCCTCGCTGGCGGCCTGGTGGCGGGCCGCACCGTGCCGCTGCCGGGGCTGGAGCTCGTGGCCGCCGCCGCGATTGGCGGCGCGATCGGCTCGCACCTCGGCGCCTTCCGGCTACCGGTCACCGCGATCCGGCTCGTGATGGCGGCCGTGCTCGCAATCGCGAGCGCGAAGTCGCTGCTGTGACATACGAACAAGGTGCCAGCCACAACACCGGGAAATCTCTCCAGAAAGCCGACCGGCCGCGAGGCCGCGGGCGAACCACGCTGGACGCGGCATCTGGTGGCGGCGCGCCCCACGCCTCACGGCGTTGGGCTTGTACAAACGGACGCGGGAGAATCGAGTGTGACTCGGCTTATCCAACTCCGGCCTCGCCGCGAAGTTGATCGAGGAGGCCGGATGTGCCGTGGCTGTCCGTCCAGCGGCGAATGTAGGCCCAGTCGAGCGTCGAGCCTGACACGGCCAACAGGTTCACCACGTCGTCGAGATCCTTACGACGGGCCCAGCGGAGTTTCTGGATGACGACATCTTCTGCAGTAGCTACCCACGCTTCGCAGCGACAGTCGGGGACGTGCTGCCTGCGCCGGCGTGCGAATCGCTCCCGGTGGTGCGGGTCGTCGCCGAGCCGAAATACCTCGATGTCGAAACCGGTCGGGCGAAAGTGGACGATGTTCCGCACGCTGCCCGTGAAGCCCTCCATCATCATCTGCCGATCGAGTGCGAACTCAGCGCCGAGCCGCTGGCAGAACTCGACGATGTTGAATGCCCCGAACTCGATCACGACGTCGGCATCGTTGGTGGCACGGGGCACGCCGTAGAGATTGCTGGAGTAAGCGCCCACGAGCATGTAGCCGACGCCCTCTCGCTCGAGGGCTTCGATCAGCCGGGCGACCGCCTGCTCGCTCGTCATAGGTCGGCGACCGGCGTGAACACGCCGCGATCCTCGCGCTCCCGGAGGACCTGCAACTGCCGGCAAAACTCCGCGCCGATCTCGGCGTCGGACCAGTCGGGATGACCCGACCGAATGCCCGCGATCATGCGGTTCCTTGCGACGTCGAAGAGACGGGCCCCCGCGGTGAGCTTCAGGCCGGGATCCATGTGCCTGGCCTTGGCGGCCTTGTCGCGAAAGATCGATTGCTGCAAAGCGGATTCATTCGAGTCCATGACGCACCCAGTCGGACGAGTCGTTCCTCTGTCGAGCATAGGAGCGGTTTTCCATCGACGTCAACGGTGTGCCCTACGTCGGTTCATGAGACCTCCAAAGGGTCAGGATAGGAACGGTCAACGGCACTTTCGCGAGCGTTTGACCGGGGACGAATCCCACCATAACGGCCGCACGCCTTGCGGATGGAAACCCGAGGGCTACCGCGCAGGCTCTTGGCCTGCTCCGGGAATCGACCCGATCGGCAGAAACATCGGACGCGGCGTGGGACGGCTGAGCAGTGCCCCAGCCTCGACGACCAACTCGAAAAACCCGAGGCGCGCGTAGAACCCCATCGCCTCCGAAAGCGCATCCACCACTACGCCGACGCACCCAAACCGGCGTGCCATCTCCCGGGCCATTTCCAGTGCGAACCGCACGAGCCGTGAGCCGATTCCGTGTCCCTGGTGGGTTGTGGCGACGGCCAGCCTTGCCAGACGAAGAACTGGTAGCGGATAGGCCGGCAGTTGCTGTCGCTCACGACGCGGCAGGCGGTTGATCACCATTGATCCGGGTGCGATCGTGACATAGCCAACGACACGGCCAGCGGACGACGCCACGTAGGTCACGCCGACGTGGAGCCGGAACTGGTTTTGCCCCGCGTACTTGCGAAAGAAACGGTCGAGTTCCACATCTCCCGACAAAAATGACGACCGATCGTCATCCGGCCGCAGGGGCCGGATTTCAATCTCCATCGAAGAGGGCCTTCATGGCGGGCGTTGGTGGCTCCGCTCGCTCGATGCGGCGCACCACGTCCTCGCCTACGGCGCGAGAAAGCTCGATCACAGGGGGCACAACGACGTCGGCCGGCAACTCCTCAAGCGCGGCGAGGTGATGAAGAATGGCAGTTTCGATGAGGTGTGATTTTTTGACGCCGTGCTGCCGCGCAAACCGCTCCAGTCGCTCCCTCGTTGTGTCGGCGATGACGGCGGAAACCTGCGATACGCCCGTTGCCATGACTCACTCCTGCGGCCGAAGGTGCACACCGAAAAAACGAACGCGAGCATCCATCCTACGAAAATGTAGATTCTCCGGCAACGATGAATAGCACGGAAACGGGCGTTCATTGAGCCGTTTTTCGCCGTCGGTGCGCACCCTCCTCGCATCGGGCCGGCGGGCGGCCGACTGCGCAGTATTAGTGGGATGCCACCTTCGAAAACAGGTTCAGCACCACCACGCCGGCCACGATCAGCGACACCCCGAGCACCGCCGGCGGGTCGAGCTTCTCGCCGAAGGCCAGCCAGCCGATCAGGGCGATCAGCGTGACGCCCGCGCCCGACCAGATCGCGTAGCTCACGCCCACCGGGATCCGCTCGAGCGTGAACGAGAGGAAGACGAACGCCACGCCGTAGCCGGCGAGGACCATCAGGCTGGGGCCAGGCTTCGTGAACCCCGCCGATGCCTTCAGGAAACTCGTGCCGACAGTTTCGGCCATGATCGCGATCGCGAGATACATCCAGTGCATGCCGCCAGCCTCTCCAGACCATGGCCGAGCCGCAATCGCGGCCCCTTTTGTCTGATAGAGTGTAGCCCGCACTCAGGCCGTGATATGCGGTCTGCCAAGCCCTCCCGAGAGAGTCGAATCCACGCATGAAGGATGTCGCTTCCGCGCCTGGTGGCCACACGCTCGACGCGATCCTCTCCGCGGCCAGCGACGAGACGCGGGCGGCGCTCCGCACGCTCGGCGAACTGGTGGGCAACGAGCCGACGATGGTCCTCTCGCCCACGCAGTTTGCCGTCCGTCATCTCGGCGTGGATCAGCTCGACATCGCGAGCACGAAGTTCACCGGCCCGAGCACGTCGCTCGCCGTGCTCGGCAACCTCCTGCGGCTGGAGATGGAGCGGCACGCCGCGAGGGTCGTAGTCGGCTCCCCCGGCGACGGCCTGCCGCCGACCTGGTCGCAGCTCGACGTGGGCCCCGACGAGAAGGTGGCGGTGCCGGGGCGGCTGGTCGCCTTCTTTCCGGGAGGTACGCTCGCCGCGGAGCCGCTCTGCGTGGCCATCGACGACCGCCACTGGCAGCGGGAGTTTGCGATCCTCTCGTCGCAGACGGCCAAGGAGACGGCCGAGAAGACGCTCGAGTCGTTTCGGGCCCGGCTCAAGACCCATGAAAACCCGCTTCGCGGCCGGGTGCTCGAGGCCTGCGTCAACGACGGCTGCGTGCGGATCAGCGTGAGTCCGTCGATCACGAGCGAGCGGGGCGGGCTGATCCTGCCAGCAGACGTCTGGCAGGAGGTGGACGTGTTTCTCGCCTCGGCGACGAGCCGCCGCGACCTGCTCAAGTCGCTCGGCCTCGGCACCAACCGGGGCATGCTGATCGCCGGTCCGCCGGGCGTGGGCAAGACGCACCTTGTCCGCGTGATCGCCAGCGAGCTCGCCGGCCGCTACACCACGATCCTCGCCGACGCCAACGCCATGCGGCACACGATCGCCGACCTCTACGCCGAGAGCGACACCTTCGGGCCCACGCTCGTGGTGCTCGACGACATCGACCTCGTGCTCGGCCACCGCGACTCCAGCGGCACCAACACCTCGCTTGCCGATTTTCTCTCCACGCTCGACGGCGTCCGCCAGCGGGACGACATCCTCACGATCGCCACCACCAACGACCCCAAGTCGCTCGACCCGGCCGCCCAGCGGTCGAACCGGTTCGACATGGTGATCGCGCTGCCGATGCCCGACGCCACCAGCCGGGCGCGGATCCTCGAGCGGCACCTGGGCCCCCTCGGCCTCGACCTCGATCTCCACGCGCTCGCCGAGCTACTCGAGGGGGCGACGGGCGCCGACGTCAAGGAAGTGATCCGCCGGGCGGTGCTCGAGCACGGTGACCGCTTCACGCAGGCCCAGCTCGTCGAGATTGCCGAATCGGGCCGCTGGCAGGCGACCGTCAACCGGCGCAAGTACCTCTGATTCCCCAGCTTCACTCACGCGTTTTTCACAGTTGCCGTTCTCCATGCGGACGGCCGAAAAAGGTGTCGGTGAGGCCGAGCGGCCTCGAGCGTGACCCGGCGGGACGAGCGTCATGGCTAGGATCGCGATCAGCCTCTGTGGCGAGGGCCGCGGACACGCGGCGCGGATCTGCACGCTCGTGGAGCGGCTCGGTGGCGGCAACGACTTTCTGATCGCGACCACGACCGAGGCACTCGAGTTTCTCCGCGGTCGCTGCGGTGGTCGCGGCGACGTGCGGTTCATCGAACTCCCCGGCATCCGGTTTCGCTATGTCGGCGGTCGGCTCGACGTGTCGCGGACGGTCCTCGACGGACTCCGGTTCCGGGCGCTCGAGCTGCCGGCGCTCGTCGAGCGAATGGTCCGCGAACTCGACCGCTTCGCTCCCGATCTCGCGATCACCGACTTCGAGCCGGTGCTGCCTCGCGCTGCATCCCGGCTGAGGGTTCCTCTCGTCAGCCTCGACCACCAGCACTTCCTCGTCGCGTACGACGTGGGATCGCTGCCGTGGCATCTGCGGTGCACCGCCCGTCTGATGGGGATCGCCGTGAGGCTGTTCGTGCCGCAGGCTGCCGCGACGGTGGTGTCCGCGTTCTTTCGGCCTCCGCTTGCCGCCGGCTGGGAGCATGCCACGCAGATTGGTCCGCTGCTCCGCCGTTCGCTCCTGGCAGCGGTGCCCCATGACGGCTGCCATCTGGTGAGTTACTTCCGCCAGCACACGCCGCCAGCGGTGCTCGAAGCGCTCGCGGCGGCCGGTGTGCCGGTGCGGGTCTACGGCCTCGGCCGCCGCGATCCCGTCGGCGGCATTTCGTTTCATGACGTCGACGAGCGGCGGTTCATCGCCGACCTCGCCGGCTGTCGCGGCGTGGTCGCCGCGGCGGGTAATCAGCTGATCGGTGAGGCGATCCATCTCGGTAAGCCGCTGCTCGTACTACCCGAGCGGGCGCACGCCGAGCAGACGATCAATGCCCACTTTCTTGCCGCCGAAGGCTGCGGCGAGTTCGTGCCGCTGGAGCGAGTGGACACAGCGGCGGTGCGCGGCTTTCTCGACCGTCGCGAGACGTTTGCGGCGCCGCTCGCCACCCGGCAGGGCGGGATGGATGGTCTTCCCGCGGCGGCTCGGGCCATCGCCAACGCGATCGCTCCGGACGCCGGCCTCCGTCACGAGGAGATTCGCACGGCTGCCTGACGCCGGCACGACGCCGACGACCCCCACCGGAGCAACGCCCATGAAGGTCGAGTCGCTGTTCATTTCCGACGTGCACCTCGGCTGCCGCTTCTCGCGGGCCACCGAACTATTCGAGTTTCTCGGCCGCTACGAGCCCGAAAACCTCTACCTCGTGGGCGACATCGTTGACGGATGGAAGCTGCGGCGGAACTTCGTCTGGGACGACACCGCGAGCTTCGTCGTCCGGCGGGTGCTCGGGATGCTGAAGCGAGGTACCCGGGTGTTCTACGCCACGGGCAACCACGACGAGTTTCTCAGGGCGTGGTCGCCGCAGACCTTCGGCCACGTCGAACTTGCCGACCAGTTCATCCATCACACCCGCGACGGCCGCCGGCTGCTCGTGATCCACGGCGATCTCTTCGACCAGGTGACGAAGCACGCCCGCTGGATCTATCGGCTCGGTGACCGGGCCTACACCGCCGCCCTGCATGCCAATGCCTGGAGCAACTCCGTCCGCCGCCGGCTCGGCTACCCCCACTGGTCGCTGAGTGCCGCGCTCAAGGGGCGGGTGAAGACGGCGGTCAACTTCATCAACGACTTCGAGCGGTTCGTGGCCCGCTACACCAGGGAGCAGGAGTGCACGGGCGTGATCTGCGGCCATATCCACGTGCCCGCGATTCGGACCCTCGAAGGGATCGAGTACTACAACTGCGGCGACTGGGTCGAGCACTGCACGGCGGTCGTCGAGCACGTGGATGGCCGGATGGAAATGGTCGGCTTTCACGACGTGGCCGACCGCCGTTCGGCGATCGGGTACCATGCCGCCTGACCGGCTGGGACGAGTCTGGCCGGCGCTTCCCGCGGAGGACTCGCCGATGGCGACGAAGAAGAACGCGGCCCGCCGCCCGGTGGCGAAGGGCCGGATCGTGATGCGAACGGGCGAGGCGCTCGTTGAAGACGAGGCCGCCTGGAGCGCGGCCGAGCCCGAGGTGGTGATCGGCGAACTCGACGGGCCGGTCGGCTACGCGATCGCCAACCTGATCGGCGACCAGACGAAGGGGCATTCGCGAGTGTTTGCGATCCTCAACTCCGACGTCCAGGTGCGGCCGGCCACGCTGATGGTGAGCAAGGTCACCGTGAAGAGCGAGAAATACACAAACATCCTCATGGGCACGGTGCAGGCGGCGATCGCCCACGGCGTGCTCGACGCCGTCCGGGCCGGCGACATCCCCAAGAAGAAAGCCAACGACCTCGGGATCATCGTGTCGGTCTGGCTCGACCCCTCGATCGTGGAGGTGGAGTACGACCCCGAGATCCTCTTCCGCACCAACCGCGAGGCCACGGCCAAGGCGATCGGCAAGGCGATGCGGCACGAGCCGTCGATCGACTGGCTGCTCGCCAACCAGACGAAAGTGCCGCACTACTTTCACGAACTTGCCGTGAAGGGTGAGCTGTAAGAGGGCTCCCGCCCGTCCAAGCCCAACGCCGTGAGGCGTGGGGCGGGGTGAGGCGCGGGGCGGCGTCCAGCGTGGTGCGCCCGAGGCCTTACGGCCTTCGGCTTGGACAAACCGGCGGTGAGCGATTTACGCCAGGTGTTTTGGGGTTTTCGCGCGATCCTGTCCGTCCAAGCCCGCCGTGAGGGGCGGGGTGAGGCGTGAGGCGTGGGGCGGCGTCCAGCGTGGTGCGCCCGAGGCCTTACGGCCTTCGGCTTGGATAAACTTTCGGTCGGGTGCGGTGTGGTCGGCGATCGGAAAACCGTATCATGCCCATCGGGTGAATGATGCTCACAGCACGGAGCCGCAGTCTCATGGATGCTTCACGACGACTTCGCAGGCGAACCTTTCTCGGTGGAGGCCTCGCTGCCGGTGCGGCGGTCGCGGCCCCGATGGTGATTCCGTCGTCGGCGCTGGGGCTCGACGGCGCGACGCCACCGAGCGAGCGGGTCCGCGTGGCGGGCATCGGGATCGGTCGCCGCGGCGAATACGACCTCGGCTGCTTCCTCCAGCAGCCCGACGTGCAGTTCGTGGCGATCTGCGACGTGAAGGAAGCCCGCCGGCAGGCGGTGAAGGGAATCGCTGACAAGCACCACGGCACCACCGAGTGCCGCACCTACCGCGACTATCGTGAACTCCTCGACCAGCAGGACGTGGACGCGGTGCTGATCGCCACCGGCCCCAACTGGCACGGCCTGATGGCGATGCTCGCCGCCAAGGCTGGCAAAGACGTTTACTGCGAGAAGCCCTGCACGAAGAACATCGCCGAGAGCCTCCTGCTCCGCGACACGATGCGGCGGTGCGGCACCGTCTTTCAGGCGGGCACGCAGCGGCGAAACCTCCCCCACTTCGCCTTCGCCTGCGAACTGGCGCGGACCGGCCGGCTCGGACGCATCACCCGCGTCTACGCTCATCCAGCCGGCATGAAGGCCTTCTCCAGCGGCTGGTTGCCAGAGGAGCCGGCACCCGATCCGGCCGTCGCCGACTGGGACATGTATCTCGGCCCGGCGGCCTGGCGGCCGTTCAACTCAAAGACACTCGCCGACGGCTTCAACTTCGAAAAGGGGGGCGGGCTCGTCGGTGGCGGCGTGCTGGAGTGGGGCTCGCACTGCGTCGATCTCTGCCAGTGGGCGGTGAACGACTGCCTGCCACCGACCGACTATGCGCCGCCGGTCGAGGATCAGATCGTCTGCCGCTACGCAGGCGGCGCTGAACTCGTGTTTCGCGAAAAGGACTGGATCCCGCTCGGCTCGTGCCCCGTCCGCTTCGAGGGGGAAACAGGCTGGGTCGAGGCGGGCGACAGCGGCAAGATCGTGCTCTCGTCGCCCGAACTGATGGCGGGCCGCAAGGTCGAGGAGATCGGCGGTTACCCCGCGACGTTCCACGTCCGCGACTTCCTCGATTGCTGCAAGACCCGGGGCAAGCCGAAGGGCAATGCCGACGCCGCCTGCAACGCGCATATCGCCTGCCATGCCGCGAACATCGCGCTGTTTCTGGGTCGGCCGGTAAAACTCGACACCGAGTCGTGGCAGTTTGTGAATGACGAGGCGGCGAACCGGCTGCGGTCGGAATCGCTCCGTGAACCGTGGAGGCTGTGATGACGAGGGCAGGTACAAACTGGTCGGGGTGGTGCGTGGCGCTGCTGGCCGCCGCGGTCGTGGGGATGGGCCATGCGCGCGGCGAGACGGCGGTGGCGCCGTCGCAAGAGCAGGAACTTATCGCGGTGATTCGCTCAGAGACGCCGGAGTCTGAGAAGGCGCTCGCCTTCAAGAACTTGGCGATTCACGGGTCGCCGGCCTGCGTCGAGGCGGTTGCGACGTATCTGGGCAACGAGCGGCTTGCGTCGTGGGCGCGAATCACGCTCGAGGCGATTCCGGGTGGCGAGGCGTCGGCCGCGCTGCGGTCGGCAAGTGAAACGCTTTCGGGTCGCCTGCTCGTGGGGGCAATCAACTCGCTTGGTGTGCGGCGGGATGCGGCCGCCCTGCCGCTCCTGGAGAAGCGACTCGGCGATCCCGATGCCACCATCGCCGTGGCCGCGGCCGCGGCACTCGGCAAGATCGGCACGCCCGCAGCCGCCGCGGCGCTCTCGAAGGCGCTGGCCGCGGGTAAGCCTGATCGCGATGCGGTGGCCGAGTCCTGCGTGGTCTGCGGAGAACATCTGCTGGCCGCCGGCGACGCGCCCGCGGCGGTGAAGCTCTTCGATGCGGTTCGCCGGGCCGACGTGTCAGAGCAGCGGCAGGTGGAAGCCACGCGGGCGGTGATTCTGGCCCGGGGTAAGGACGGGATTCCCTTGCTCGTGGAACTCCTACGATCGCCGTCGCAGCGGCTCTTCAACATGGGCCTGTTCACCGCCCGGCAACTGGCCGCCGGCCCCGACCGCGATGCCGCGCTCGCCTACGAGGTCGACCTCGCGCTCCTGAAGTCGTTGTCCGGGACCGGCGAGACCACGCTCGCGGCTCAGCGGAAGCCGCTGGTGATCGACCTCCTGGCCGACCGCAATGCGGGAGGCGCGGCGAAGGCCGTGCAGCAGGCGATCCTGGAGGCAGCGGCGAGCGGCGAGCCCGCGTTGCGGCTCGCTGCGATCCGCGCGATCGGACGCTGCGGCGACGCGGCCTCGGCCGACGGCCTGCTTGGGACCGCGGCCGGAGCCGACGCCGCCGTCGTCCCAGCCATCCGAGAGGCGATCGCGACGATGACGGCCGACGGCGTGGACGAGCGGATGGTCGCAGGGCTGACCGATGCCGACGCTTCGGTGCTGCCGCTGGTCATCGGGCTCGTCGGTGACCGCCGCATCGGGGCGGCTACGGCGAAGGTTCTACCGCTCGTCGATCACAGCGATCCGGCGGTGCGGTCGGCGGCTCTGGCGGCGCTTGGCTCGATCGTCGAACTCGGCGACATCGATGTTTTGATCAAGAAGGCGGCATCGCCGCGGGACGATGCGGAAGCCGCTGCGGCGGCGACGGCGCTCAAGGAGGCAGCGGTGCGGATGCCCGACCGCGACGCCTGCGCCGCGCGGATCGCAGCAGCCATCGCGGCCGCGGGTCCGCGGGCCGGCGTGCTCATCGAGACCCTTGCCGACGTCGGGGGCAGCAAGGCCCTCGCGGCGGTTGCCACGGCGGCGAAGTCGGGCGACCCGTCGCTCGCGGATGTCTCGACGCGCGTGCTCGGCAAGTGGATGACGGCCGACGCGGCGCCGGTGCTACTCGAACTTGCGACGACCGACGCCGCGGGGCCCTACCGCGGCCGGGCCATGAAGGGCTATCTGCGGATCGCACGGCAGTTTGCCCTGCCGGAGTCTGAGCGGGCGGAGATGTGCCAAAAAGCCCTTGCCGCCGCCAAGGATCCCGCCGACCGGAAGGCCATCATCGAGATCCTCGTCCGCTATCCACATCCTGCCACGCTCGCGGTGGCCAAAGACGCGATCGCGATGCCCGATATCAGCGACGAGGCGAAGGCCGCGGTGACTGCGATCGAAGCGAAACTGCCGCCGCCCGCCGGCGGAAAGTAGCTGAGGTGCGAGGAGCGAATCACTCCTCGGCAGGCGGAGGGAGCGGGGCGAGGAAGGCGAGCGTCGGCTATCCTGCCGTTGGCGAGCCAACTCGCACCGTCCCGCAGCCGGATTGGGCGTGCGGATTCAGAGCCCTGGAGATTGCCCGATGACCCGCGGATGCTGCTCCTTCATGATCTGGTTCTGCGGCACGATCGCGTTTGCCGAGGTGACCTTCGAGAAGCAGACCCTCACCGAGCGGTTCGTGGCCGAGGGCTGTGCCGTGGCCGACTTCGACAAGGACGGCCACGCCGATATCACTGCGGGCAACACGATCTGGCACGGGCCAGACTTTGCCCGCACGACCGAGTTCACACCGCCAGCCAATAATCCATCGGGCCCTTCGAAGACGCCCTACGACCCAGCCCGCGGCTACTCCGACTCCTTTCTCGCCTACGCCCACGACTTCACAGGCGACGGCTGGCCCGAGATCCTCGTCTACGGGCTGCCGGGCGAGCCGGCGCACGTGTTTGTGAACCCGCAGGGGCGTGCAGGCCACTGGGAGAAGCACGCGATCTTCGACGTCGCGGATGGCGAATCCCCAGGCCTCGTTGACATGACGGGTGACGGGAAGCCCGAACTGCTCGCGCACTCCAGCGACCTCGTCAAGCCGCCGGAGGCGAATGGCATGCGGGGTGGGCAGCTTGGCTTCGCCGAGATCGACTGGAGCCAGCCGCTGGCGAAGGCCCGCTTCCACCCGATCACGCCTCGCTCGCCGGAGAATGACCAGAAGTACTTCCGCTACACGCATGGCTATGGGGCCGGCGACGTCAACGGCGACGGCCGCATGGACTTGCTGACGAGGGAAGGCTGGTTCGAGCAACCGGCCGACACTGCGGCTGCGATCTGGCCCTTCCACCCGGGGCCTTTCGGTCCGGCCGACGCCCATGGCGGCGCCCAGATGCTCGTCACCGACGCAAACGGCGATGGGCGGAATGACGTCGTCACCAGCTACAACGCCCACGGCTGCGGGCTGGGCTGGTTCGAGCAGCGGCCCGACGGGTCGTTTGCCGAGCATCGGATCATGGGGGCGGCGCCGGAGGAGAACGACCAGCGCGTGACGTTCAGTCAGCTCCACGCCCTGGCGCTCGCCGACATCGACGGCGACGGCTTGCAGGACGTCGTCACCGGCAAACGCCGCTGGGCGCACGGGATCACCGGCGACATCGATCCCAACGCTCCGCCCGTTCTCTACTGGTTTCGGCTGGAGCGGGACGGCTCGGGCGGTGCCCGCTATGTGGCCGAGAAGATCGACGACGACAGTGGCGTGGGCACGCAGGTGACCGTGGCCGACCTGAACGGCGACAAGAAGTCTGACGTGGTCGTGGCCAACAAGCGCGGCGTGTTTGCGTTCACGCAGCAGTGAGGTGCGGGGCCCGCGCGGCGTTCCGTGGCCGCAGTGCCCCCTCAGCACTGTGCCTCGCCAGGTTGGTGAGGCTCTCCCCGTCGGGCACTCGCGCGCGGTGAGTGGTCCTGAGCGTGGCCACCCGCGAGCAGCCCCGACGGGCCCGCGTGGGTGAATCATAAGGTGTTGCCGTGAAGCATGTTGCGATCGACATGCCGATCCTCACGAAAAACTCACTGCCGTTGGCCTGAATCTTGCACTGGTGTTTGGGACGTCTGTGTCTGGCCAGCGTCGCCACCGTTGGCGGCGGCTGGGCAGCGGCCGTCCGTGGAGAAAAAACACCGTGTCGAGAGCGTCGTGTTCGTTTGTTCTGCGGGTAGCAGTTCCCGCAGCGGCGTTTGCCGTCATGCTGCTGCCGCTCGCGGTGACAGCGCAGACGTATTCACTCGTGGTCGGAGTCGACGGTCTCGGTCCGTATGGGATCGATGCGGCAGCGACGCCGTTCATCGACAGCCTGGCGGACGGATCGTGGGGCGGCCTCGGCTACCGGGGTGCGATCACGTTGCAGGCTTACGCCGGCGGCGTCGTTGGCACCCCGACCCAGCAGGTCACGATGAGCGGGCCGGGGTGGAGTTCGATCCTGACCGGCGTTTGGAATGACCAGCACGGCGTCACCGACAACACATTCGCAGGCAGCCACTACGCCCAATGGCCGAGCTATCTCAAGCGACTGGAGGCCCAGGTCTCGGCGGTCCAGACCGCCGGAATCGTTTCGTGGAACCCACTCGACACGCATGTCTTCGCGGCGGACGGCGTCAACCCGGCGATCGATTACCGGCTGGCGACCAACGACAATGACGTCGCCACGACGTCCGCGACCGTCGCCTGGATCACGGGTCGGGCCCGGGGCACTTCGGCTGCCGCCTTCATCCACCTCGACGACGTCGATATCGCCGGCCATAACTCCGGGCTTTATAGCGCCGCCTACCTGGGGCAGGTGGCCGATGTCGATTCGCAGATCGGCTCCATGCTCCAGGCAATCCGGAGTCGCTCATCGTTCGCGGAGGAGAACTGGCAGGTCGTCGTGGTGTCTGACCATGGCCATCGGCCGGCCGGTGGCCACGGGGGGCAGACGCAGCTGGAGCGGACCATTCCCATTGTGGTTAGCAGCCGGACCACCGTGGCGGGCGTGATGCCGGTGGACGGCGTCGGCCCGTCCCAGATTGACGTAGCCGCCACGGTGTTCAACCACTTCGGTGTGCCGGCGGCGCCGGGCCTGCCGGGGAAGCCGCTGGGCCAAGCCGCCCCGCCGACGTCGCCCCAGGAATCGCTGGCGAATCGCCTTGTGTCGCACATCAGCTTCGACGGTTCCACGGCTGGTTCCGCCGGGACGAGCGGCGGAACAGTCGAGGGCGCGGTGGGGTATGTGCCCGGGCGGTTCGGTCAGGCTGGGACCGTGGCCAGCTACGGCGGCGGCGTGGTCCGGCTGGACGGAGACTTCGCGGCCCGGGTCGGCAGCCAGACGAACTTCGCGCTGTCGATGTGGGTGACCTTCGACTCGTTCACGGGAGACCCCGCCTTCTTCAGCAATAAGAACTGGTCGAGCGGAGCCAACACCGGCATCAATCTCGCTCTCCAGACGTCGGGCGGGCCGGCCCTCGACGTCAACACCATGGCGTCCGGCAGGACGCGCCGGGATATCGAGCCCTACGGAGGCATGGCTGCAGGCCGCTGGCACCACGTGCTGCTCAACGTCGAGCG
>CAMBSN010000003.1 GCA_945870505.1 Candidatus Kuenenia stuttgartensis
TGCGTGAGTGCACCAAGGACAGCCAGATTGCGGTCCAGCAGTTCGACTTCGTTTGCGTTGGTGTAGAGCCGGCCGGCGGAGGCAAATCCAACGTATGACGAAGTTTTACCGACTGTGAGTTTCCCTCCGTCGGCCTCGATCCATGAACCGTAGGCGGCGGACACATCGCCGGAGATCGCACCAGTGCCCAGAACGTTTGCGCCCGCGCCGAGGGAGATACCGTTGGCAGCGAGAATCGTGCCGCCCGTGAGCGTCGACAGGCCGTTGACGTAGGCGAGGCCCTTCGACTTCAGTTCCAGCGTCGCCGCAGAAGCCGCCGCGAGGCTGCCGGTGGTCGAAAAGCCATTGACGCTCGCGGTGCTGCCCACGATCAGCCGGCCCGCAGTCGCACCGAGGCCGCTGGTGAAAGAGGTTTGACCCGTGAGCGTTGTGGTGCCCGTGCCAGCGTTCTGGACTGTGCCTGTGCCGCTGATGACGCTCGTCGAGTAGGTCAAAGCATCGGAACGATTGAACGCGAGGGCAGCGTTGTTGACCACATTTCCGGCGATGAACCCCGTCGTTCCGCCTGCACCGACTTGCAGCGTGCCATCACTGATCGTCGTGCCGCCCGTGTAGGAGTTGTTCCCTGATAGCGTCAGCGTGCCGGCGCCCTGCTTCGTCACTGCGCCAGTCCCGCTAATGACGCCTGAGTAGGTCGAGGCGTCGGAACGGTTGAACGTGAGGGTGGCGTTATTGACCAAGTTTCCTACAATGGCCCCGGTCGTTCCGCCTGCACCAATCTGGAACACGCCGTCACCGATCGTCGTGCCGCCCGTGTAGGAGTTGTTCCCCGATAGGGTCAGCGTGCCGGCACCTTGCTTCGTGAGAATGCCGGTGCCACTGATGACACCCGAATAGGTCGAGGCATCGGAGCGGTTGAAGACGAGCGTCCCATTATTAACGAGGCTGCCCGTGCCGCCGAGGAGTACTCCGCTTGTGGTTCCGACACCTATCTGGAGCGTGCCACCGGCGTTGACGTTGATGGTGCCATACGTGCCCTTCGAGAGCGTGCCGCCGACCGTTACAAGGCCACCCGTCATCAAGAATGTGCCGGTGCCGCTGCTGCTGCCCACGGCGAGATTGCCGCTGGTGGCCCACGTACCGCTCGACACCGTGGCCGTGCCGTTACTGCCGGCGTTGCTGCCGATATAGCCGGTTGTGTTGGTGACACTACCGCCGTTCACGTTGAGCGTGCCAGTGCCGCTGCTACCGACGAACAGATTGTTGTTACTCGCCCACGTACCGCTCGACACCGTGGCCGTGCCGTTACTGCCGGCGGTGGAGCCGAGAACGCCGGACGCGCTACTGACACGTCCGCCCGTCACGTTGAGCGTGCCGGTGCCGCTTCTGCCGACGGTGAGGTTACCGCTGTTAGCCCACGTGCCGCTGCTCGCCGTGGCTCTACCGTTGCTACCGGCGTAGAAGCCGAGATAGCCGTATGTGTTGGTGATGCTGCCGCCGTTCACGTTCAGCGTGCCGGTGCCGCTGCCGCCGACCCAGAGGTCGCCAGTTCCCGAACGAATCCACAGCAGCCCCGACGACGCAGAGGTGGTCATGTCCAGCACAACGGTATTCGCAGCAGCCGACGTGCCGGTCAGGTTCAGTGTGCCGGTGTTCGTCAGCGATAGCGTGCCAGTGCCCGAGATCGTGTTGCTAATGGTCAGGGTGTTGCCGCTTGACTGATTGAACTGCAGCGTGCCGTTGTCGGTGATGTTGCCCGTGACTGATGCGCCGTCGTTCAAGAGCACGGTGGCGCCGGAAGAGATCGTCCCTCCCGCATAGACGCCGGTGTAGGTCGTGGTCGCAGCCGTCGAGGAGTCTGCGCAGAGCGAGAGTAGCGAAGCCACGAAGGCGACGAGAGCAGACCGACATAAACGTGCTCGACCGTCAGCCATTGCCACGCTCCGCCCAAATGGTGCCCGGGGAGTCTGTACGCCATCCCTTACATGCGGGGTGTGCACATTGTGGCTATCGCGGCCAAGGGGTCAACGTTTCGGCAGGAATAGACGGCATACGAGTGCAGAAGCCGACCAGAAACTGCGCAGCCTCACCCCCACCGCCATCTCGGAGGCTCGCCCTTCCACCAGCAGATCACGATAAAGGTGGCGATGAGCGTGCCAAACCCAGCCCAGAACCAGTTGGGATGGCGATCAGCGGGGACAAGCACGCAGGGGCCGATGAGCAGGCCGACATAGCCCCCGAGCACGACCCATGCCTGCCATGTGCTCGGCAGGCCCCAACCCCAGCCGTAGGTCTTCGCCGGGAACCAGTGGCGGGGCTTCGGATGGGGCGGATCCTCAGATGACATTGGGTTGTTGGCAGTGGGCAGCGGCGGGAAATGCGAACGGCACCGGGCCGGCTAAGAACACTGACTTATGCGCACGCTGAATTGACAACAATATCGCCGCGGATGAAGCAGTGTGGTCGCCGGGTACTGCTTTACTCACCCCGTTTCTGAGTCAGGGCCCATGCTCGCGATGACCGCAGCCCATCCCGGCGGCTATCTGTGAGGCGAGCCGGACCTGACCAACCCTGATTCGCGCAGCCAAGCCCGCGCACGCCACCATGATCGGCCCCGAAGGCTTGTTGGGCAGAACGCGGCCGCAGTGCTTTTGATGCCCGTGCAGTCCGGCCAGCCCAAGCCCGAGCCAATTCACTGCACAGGCACTAGTATTAAGTTTTTTCCCGCACCCTGAGAAACCTACCGGCGTCTTTGTTGTCAATTCAACGCACGCCCCATGTACACAGCCGGCGTTCGCTTGCGCTCGCCACCCCATGCGCTACGATGGCGGCATGAGTCACGGACGAGCCACGAGGGCCGGCTTGGGGGCGTCGTTGTGCTGCCGGCGGGTGAGCATGGGGTCGAGCCAAACAAGCCCTCTGGTAAGCGCTGGGAGCCCTTCTCGGTGGTGTTCGCGGGGAGGGCTGGGCTGGAGCGAACTGGGCGACGTCGTGGGGCATATGCGGCTCACGCTGCCGCCCGCCAAGCCCGTGGTCGTGAGGGCGGCTACACTGGATCCCGGGCTATTGGGAACGTGTGCGCGGCGGCCGGAGAGGTTCGTCATCAGGCTGAATAAGGCCCTGACGGACGCCGAGGCCACCGAGACGCTGCTCCACGAATGGGCCCACGCATTGGCATGGAGTTTCACCTTCGACAGACTGGCTAGAACTCCTGACACCACCCGGGAAGCCTTTGAAGCCGCCGCCCATGACGAGGCTTGGGGGTGCGCTTATTCGCGGGTGTGGCGGGAATACGTGAGGATGCACGATGCCGAAGATGCCAAGTGAAGAGATTGACGTAAAGGCTGGGGAGTCGAATCTCCTGCCAATACTGGACCACCTCGCGTGGCTGGCCGAGCGCGTTGCCGACAAGGCCAACGCCGGCCGGGCCTATGATGCCGCGCTGCTGACCTACAACGCCGCGGTCATGCTGGAGTGGCGATTTAGGTTTCCGCTTGGCGATTGGGCTGTCCCACCGGATAGCCCTCGATGGGCCGAGGCCGCCAAACTCGTGGACGACCTCTCGATGTCGTCCCGGGCGATCGTCGAGAAGGTTGAGGCTGCGCCGAAGAAGAAAGCCGACGCCTACCGGCCCAAGTTGAGGATGCTCATCAAGAGAGTGCTCAAGAAACTACCGGCCGTACTCTCGGTGCGAACTCCGAAGCCGGCTTATATGCCCGCGCTGGACTGGTCGCCCAACGTCCGGCTGCTCATGGACGAGTTTCTGGACGCCCATCGGCACGAGTACGCCGACGCGATCAAGAAGGGCTTGGCTGCCGGCAAGGCAGACAGCGTCGGCCCGGAGGCGGCCCTGAGCGAAGCCATCGCGAGCCTCCTGTACGTGCACACCTCGCAAGGTATGGCAGCCCAGTCTGTAGACCACCGCCGCTCGCTCGGCCAAATGGCGTCGGGATTTCTCAAGACCGCCGTCGAGGACCTACCGGATGGCGTGCCTGCAGCCCAGAAGAAGCGATGGCGCCGGTTGGCCAAATGGTTCGCTGCCGATAGCGCCGACGCCAAGGTGAAGTAGCCCTCGCGCCATGGCCAAGAAAAAGAAAAAAGCCGCCAAGCGGGTGGCGAAGCGGGCCGGGAAACGATCCACCAAGCGTGGGCAAGTGGTTGCGAAGCGCGCGGCACGGAAGAAGTCCGAGGGGCCGGCTGTGGATCGGTCGCTTCCTGAGAGTCACGTGGCGCTTCCGCAGGCCGACGCGCTCAAGACGCTAGCCGATGCCGTGCTTGGCCTGACGGCCAGCAACGAACAAATCGTGCGGGAACAGCGCGAGCATCGCCTTACCTTGGAGATGCTCTTGGAGTCCGTCGCCAAAGGCTCCGCTGCTATGGACCGCATCGAGGCGGCCCAGCAGGCTCCACCGCGAGACCCGAGCCTTGACGTGCCGGCGAGCGTGGCAGTGAAGCGATTCTTTTTTGCCGGGGCGTGCGCACATCTAAACCTCGTTCGGCCGACACCTGCGATCGTCGGCCGAGCGATGCACACCACCAACGCCACCTCTCGCACAACGGCGAGGAGTCCGTATGTATTGTTCAACGAGATCCACACATCGATGCTACTTGCGTTCGGCCTGAAGGCATCGACTCCCGCGGCCCCTGTGACGACGGCAAGAGACTTCATTCACCTCGACGCGGAAATGGTTGACGTGATAGAGGACCGATCCAAGCGACCAAAAAAGAAACATTGGAAGTTCTACGAAAGCCAGTTGGGGCCGCGCCTCCGGCTTCTTGTGAACATGAGGCTTGCCAACGTTGACCCGAACAATGTGGGAGAGCGGATCGATTACGACCGCTACCTAACGAAGTTGGGGCAAGAGTTGTTCGACGGCTGGCCGGACTGGAACGACACGACTGGCGGAATTGGCATCTTGGACGACGTTCCGGCATCAATAATGGGTGTGTCCAAGGTGGTAGGGCCGGCTGGATCGAAGCCCACTCCTGCAACTATGACTACACCTGCGCCAGAGCCCGCGCCCGAATCTGCGCCCACACCTGCGCCCAAGCCCGACGCTGGCGCCGAGCCTGAGCCTACTTCGCCGGCTCCGTGACCGTGACCTTGTCGGCCTTGCTGAACGACCGGCGGACCTCGGTCTCGACGCGGACGTTGGCGCCGGGCACGACCGTCTGCATGCCCGTGATCATGAGCCGCTCGATGTCGGCGATCTTGGCGGGGAGAGTCTCGTCCTCGGGCACCTCGATGATGACCTCGTCGTGGATGAAGTTCACGATCGTGTAGCCGGCGCGCATGAGGCCCCAGAGAGCGTAGATGGCACCGTCGGCCGCGAGCCCCTGCATGATGCCGTTTCTGCACGCGGCGTAACTGGCGTTGGCCCGGAGCCTACCCGTCGCTGTGATGACCGGCTCGCGGCTATAGATCCTGCTGACGGCATCCCGGAGCCGCTTCGAGGGCTTTCGCTCTCGAAGGGCGTCGCAGAGTTTGTCGTCCAGTTCGTCGGTGGGGAGCCGTGCCGCCGCCTGCCAGAAGTACTCGATCTCGGCGGCTGAATATGGGCGGGGCTGGTTGCCGGATTCCGGGAGCGGGTTGGTCATCGGGGCGGGTGACTCAAGCACCTTCAGAAGCATGCCGCCGAGCCACCCCGCGGGCAGGTCGTCTTCGGGCTTGGGGAATAGCCGAGGTTTGCCTGTCGCCGCGTAATAGGCCGCCGGCGTGAGCCCCAACGCGCGGGCAATTTCGAGGCCCCCATTCACCCGCTCGCTCAAGTGCGCGGTCAACTCGGGGCACAGGGTCTCGTACGCCTGCATGCGTTCCCGGACCTGCTCCTCGGTCAGGTCGACACCGTAGTCGTTCTTGGCCTGCTTCTGGATGGTCTTCCCACCCAGACCTCCGGGGCGGCCGAGCGACACCGGTTTGGCGGCGTTACGCTCATCATCGGTCACGTCCTCCGGGGCCTTGCCGAGCACGTACGCCGCGATCAACCGGTGCATGTCGCCGCCGCCCGCAATGATGTCATGCAGGCTGCCGCCGAAGCCGAGTTGGTGTTTCCAAGCCCAACCCAGCGTGACTAGTTCAATCGTCTTGTAGTCCAGCACCACAAACACGTTCCCCGGGGCCGGCACGAAGCAGCCCCGGATCGTCGTGGCGTGGTTTTCAGTGGCGGCCCGTTCCTTCGGTAAGTTCTGGAGATTGAACCCGCCGACGTCTTTCTTGCCGCCGTTGCAACTCGTCCGGCCGGTGTTCATGAGGTACTCGAAATTTCCGTGGACGCGTTTCCCGGACACCATCTTCTTGGCGTAGGTCGAGAGGAGTTTTGTGGCCTGCCGGTGCCTGAGCAGGACTTCGAGCACTGGGTCCAAGCCGGCGAGTTCCTTCAGTTGCTCCTCGCTCGTCGCAATCTGGCCGGTCTCTGTATAGATCAGTGGTAGGGTTTCGCCCGCCTGCTTGTGCTCATTGGCTAGCCGTTCGATGCGTTTGACGAGGGCGGAGGTCTTGCCGGCGCCCTCAACAGGAAGTCCAGCCAGAGCGAGCGTTCGGCGGGTCTCGGCGACGATCTGTTCGAGGACGGCCAACTTTTCCTCGCGGCGGGCTTGGTCGATGAGGACCCCCGTGCGCGAGATCTTGTCCGTGACGATGCTAGCCCTGAGTTGGATGTCGTGGGTGCCGGGGCCGTGTTTCTTCCGCTGTTCGGCGAGCCATTTTTCACCCGCATAGCCATAGGCCCCGACCGCGATGGTTTTGATGACGTCTAGTTCGGGCTTCAGTCGCTCGAACAGAAGCCACGTCGCTACCGGGTCTCCTGCGGCGTATTGGAGGTATTGGGCCGGGTACGCTTCGAGGGGCTTGCCGTGGTACCTGCCGAATGTGAGCCGGACAGATTCGCCGTCCGGAGTCTTGTCGTCCTTGGGGAGCGACAGGGAGAGGTAATGGCTCGCGCAGTAGTCGAGCGAGCACTGGTTCCGCGCCGAGTGCCCAACCGTGCCGAGCGAAAGCAGCCGGGCGAGGATCAGCGTATCGGCTACTCTTCCGGCCTCGACGCGGGAATAAACGTCAATTGAAAGCCCTCTCCGATCGTGAGCCGCCTGCAGTACCGGCAGATCGAAGGCGGCGTTGTGGAAGATGAGCGGGTTGGCGGGGTGGCTGGCCAAGAAGGCGGGCATGTCCGTGGCCAAGATGAACCAGCCCTGCCGCCCGTCGAAGGCTGCTCCCAAGACGAGCGTGGGCACGTGCGCTGGGCGCGTGTCGTCGATCTTGGTCGTTTCAGTGTCCAGTGCGAAGCGGCCGGTGATGACGCGGCCAAGGGTGGGTTCCCAGAGGCGGAACAGGTACTGGTCGGGCCCGAGGGTGAGGACGAAGCCCCCGGAGGGTGAAAGGGTGAAGCAGGGCGAAGTGAAGTTTCGGGGCACTTCACCCTCGTTTGGGCCTTGTTTTCCAGTGTTTTTCGCACTTGGGTGAAGAGGTGAAGTGAAATCAGCATCTCTTCGGCCTAGATGCACACACTCCTCCCCATGCCCATATCCAAGACTGAGAGATTTTTCCTTTACAGATTTTGGTTTTGACTTCACCTCTTCACCCTCCGCATGAAAGTGCCTTGTTTTCTAGATCCAAACGAGGGTGAAGTGAACTTTTTGGGCACTTCACCCTGCTTCACCTCTTCACCCTCGCCCCGGCCCCCAGAGGTCATCCTCCTGCCCCTCGCCGGCAGCCTCGGGCTCGCCTCGGCCACCGTCGCCGTCACGATCTCTATTACCCCCGCTGACCTCAGGCCCCGGCGGCAGGAGGGTGATGGCGTCGGAGTCGGCGCAGCCGGTCGGGGTCGCCTCCGCGCCAGCACCGCCGTCACCGCCCTCCGCGTCCGTGCCCTTCACCTCCGACAAGCCCTTCACGGCGAGAGCGTAGGCCACGCGGCGTCCCCCGAGCGGCCGGCTTACGATCATCGCCTGCACCGTCCGCTCGCCCACCTCGACCTCGACGGGCACCTTGAGCACCCCGTTGAGGTACTGCGAGGCGGCGGTCTTCTGCTTATCCGGCGTCGTGCATGCGGCCGTGATGACGCCGGCGCCGGCAAGGTAATGCACCCAGTCCTTCTGCTCCCTCGGGTTCGCCGGCCGGGGTCCACGCTTAAACTCGTCGTCAGCGGCCTCGATGTCACCTTCGACCTCCAACACGAACGACTTATCCCTGCTGTCAATTAAGCGCTCCGCGATGGCGACCAACTGCTGGTGCGTCGTCGAGTGCTGGCGCACCTCCTCTCGGGCGTTTGACAGGAAGCCCGGCAGGCCGTTAGCGGCAAGGATGCTGCCGACGGTGTTGCTGAACTTCTCGAACCGACCCGGCGTGTGGACTATTATGCGGCCGGCATCAAGCCACCGGCGCACCATCCCCGCCGCCTCGGCCAAGATCCCCGCCCGGTTCGTCTTCACGAACCCGACGACCTCGTCCTCGGTCACAGCGTATTGGTGTGCGCCCGGATCACCTTCGTAGTGCATCCGAATGTGGATGCACCGTGACAAAAGGTCGTCGCTCGGGGCCCCGTTGTTTGTTGTAAACAGCCAGAGGATGTCATTTGGCTTTCGAATCTTGTTTTGGGTGAAGAATCCGCGAGGACCGAGTTCGGAATCCGTTATGTTTGCCTCAAGTGTCGGGTGGTTGATCTTCCCCTTCTGGTTGTCGAAAAACAGCGTCGTGCGGCCATCGTTCAGTTCACTAGCGATCTGGTTTTCGATCTCCCTCGCACCGCTCTCTAACGACGTAGGTGCCGCTTGCTTGCCGTCCTTGAGGATGGCGAGGCACTGCGCCGCCAAGGATTTGCCGATGCCGGGCTTGTTGCCCCAAAACATCATGGCGGGGTGTCCGGCTTCGATGAACAGGGGCATCAGTACGGTCATCAATGGCCCAGCGATGCAGTTGATGAGATCGATCGGCGACTTCCAGTGAAACCCCCGCACCCACTCGCGCATCAATGGCGGTAGGCGATCCAGCACCTCCCTGACGGTCGCCGGCGCCGTGAGGCTCAATCCCAAGGGTGGCAAGTCAATTGGATCGAAGGACTCCCCGCACACGAGAATGCGCTGGCTCTCGTGGTAGCCCGCGTCGAGCCAGACGAAGTCGTTGTCGAACACCGGGTGGCTCGTGAGGAGCCTCGCCTCAGGGATCGACGCCATGAAGTTGTCCATGACGACCACCTGCTGGAGCACCGATTGTGGCACTGGAAACTGCACGGGATACACCGAAGGTTGATCCACCTTCGCGCCCTTGCCGGTCGAGTTCGCCTTCATCTCCCGGCAATAGACGACGTTGCTTACCAGCGCGGACGCAGTCTTGGTGGCGACGCCATCGACGGCAAGTGGCGTGACGTGGCAGGCGCCTTCGGGGAGATGGCCGTTGGTCAGGAAGACAACCGTGTTGCCTTGACGGAACACTCGACCGCAGTCTTTGAGGCAGTTCCTGATCGTATCGAGCGTCTCGGTCGCCTCGCCGATGATCAAGCCGCTCGACGTGACGTTGGTGATCAGCCGGGGGCCGGTGACGCCGCGGGCCATGGCGACCGCGGCAGACCGAGCCTGCCGCAGATCACGCATGATCCAGTTGTGGGCGCCGCGGCGGTTGAAGTCTGCAAAACTAACCACGGGAGTCCTCTCTCTTGTCGAGGAACGTGGGGGAATAGAAGAGGTACACCATCGCGGCGGCATCCACCCGCCCGCACTCGTAGCACTCGACCTGCCAGTTACCGACGACCCCCAGCGTGTGGGTGGTCGCTCCGCACAGTGGGCAGGGCGACGCTCGCTCGCCGCCGAAGAACAGCCGCATCCACAGGCGGGCCGGAGCGTTTGCCAACCGCTGGTTAAGGTCGAGGATCTCAGCGCGAGTGATCGGCTCGCCCTTGCGCAGCACCCGAACCTTCCTAGGCGGGTCGACCTTCGTGTTGCGTGCCCCGACCGGCCGGGTCATAGCGACGATGCCGTTAAGGCTCGGATCACCCGGCAGCACGTTCCGCAGCCCTCGGGCGATCTTGTCCCAGTGGCGAGCGTCGTCGCCGGCACAGATGATCGGCTCGTCCAGCATCAGGAGCACGTGCAGGCCGTGGCCGCTGTCCCGGACCTGCGCTTTGGCGAGCACCGGGTCGCGGTCGAGCCAGTGTCTGACGTGCTGCTTGTATAAGGCTGCCGGCGACCGAACGCATTCCTCGCCGACGATGGCGGGGTCGAGGATCTTGCAGTCGAGGTCCGACATGAAGGCATGGATCGAGGCGACCTCTTCGACCTTCGTTGCGATCTGATTGGCTGGGCCGCATTCGCGCCCGTTCACGAGCGACTCCCGCTCGTCGTTGGCACCGTGATCGTGAGCCCGCGAATGGGTGGCGGCGGAGTGTGGCGGCTGACCGGGTACGCCTCCATCTAATTGCTGCTCGTCACGGTGCTTGGTCGCCCGCTTCGAGCGACCCTTCTTCTCTCGCATCTCGATGTCTCCGTTCTTCGTGTTCGACGGCGGCGTGCACGTCGTTCCCCCAACATGGCGATATCGCCGGCGATCGCAAGAGACTTCGGACGTTCGATCGCGAGTCGACTCCCGTGTTGAAGGGAGTCGGACTCCCAAACACAAGGGAGTCGACTCGCTCGCGCAACCATTCCCAAGTCCAACTCCGCCGCTACCCTCGAAGTTGTCGTGGTCGAAGTGCACCACGACGAAACCTTCACGGCCGCGCAACGCGGCAGGAAACGGAGCGAGTTATGTCGGCGACGACGATCGAGATGAGCGATGCAGCAGTAGTTGATGCGCCGGTGGCGGCGACGTTGATCGTGGTGAACGACGGGACGACGGCGGCCACGACGCCCGCGGCAGCCATGGAAGCGATGGTGGTTCGCGGCACTCCTTTAGTACCGGCCGCCGACGGTGAGCGTGGCGGCAACGGCGATGGTGGAGGCGGGGCGGAACCATATAAGGAGTCCGCGCCTCCGCCCTTGGAGGTCATCGGCGGCTATACAGTCCACCCGGTGGCCACGCTGTTCCCCTTGATGGCCGGCGACGAGTTCGAGGGCCTAGTCGAGTCGATCGGTAAGAACGGCCTCCGAGACCCGATCGTGCTGCAGGGGAACATGCTAATCGAGGGCCGCAACCGCATGCGGGCCGTCGAGTTGCTCAAGGCCCGGGGCGTGAACGTCACCTTGCTCACGGTCCCGTGGCAGCCGCGACCGGGTGAGACCGCCGCGCAGTACATCACCGACAAGAACATCCATCGGCGGCACCTCACCGACGCCCAGCGAGCCCAGATCGTCGCCGAGATCGTCCCCGTGATCGAGGCGGAGTTGGCGGCGGAGAGGGTGAAGACCCAGATCAAGTCGGGGGAGGACTTCAATGCCCGCGTCGAGCGGGCGTGGGAGCACATCAAGGCGGCCCACTTCAGCGTCGAGGAGCACGAGCGGCTGCGGGAGGTGCTCGCGGCGAGGATCGAGGAGGGTGTGAGAAATGCGTGAGAATGGCAACGTGGACTCAGATCGTGAGACGCTATTGGATGAGCGGGCCGCCGCGAGGTTCCTCGGCATCTGTCCTCGGAAGTTGTGGGGTCTCGCGAACAAGGGTGTCGTCCCCTTCATCAGGATCGGCGTAAAGTCAAAGCGATATTCCCAAAAGGATCTCGAAGACTTTATCGCGGCGAGCCGTCAAAGATCACCCGAACCAGCCGGTACCCAACAAGACGATGTCGTCTAACACGTCGATCGCTACAACGAATAAAAGGAGGAGTAAGCAATGGCTTCGATTGGAAATGATCCCGGGGGCCGCCGCCGGATATTGTTTGTTGGTATGGACGGAAAACGGCACACCGTCCGCTTGGGGAAAATGCCAAAGCGTGCCGCCGAAGAAGTGAAGCGTCGTGTCGAGGAACTGATTGCCGCGCAAATCAGCCGTAGTCCGATCGACGCAGAGACCGCGCGCTGGGTGGCGGACCTGCCCGAGACCATGGTCACCCGCTTTGCCGCGGCTGGACTGGTAGCCGCACGGGAGCGGAAGGTCACGGTGCCGCTCAAGAAGTTTCTCGACGCCTTCGTGGAGCGCAAGCGGAGGGTGAAGCCCGCCACCAAGGAAATCTGGGGGCAGGTCATCCGGAATCTCATCGACTGCTTCGGCGCGGATCACGACGTCGCGGCGGTAACCGAGGAGGACGCTGAAAAATTCAAGGATTATCTGATCGATCAGAAACTGGCCCGAACCACCATCTCGAAGCGGCTGCAGTTCACCCGCGGATTCTTCAAGTTCGCCGTCAAGAAGAAGTTGATCGTGCAGAACCCGTTCGCAGAGGTGTCCGAAGTCGCCGTCGGCCTGCCGAACACGAAGAGGTTTATTTCACATGAGGAGACGACGGCCCTGATGGCGGCCAGTGACCTGATGTGGCAGACCATCATCGCCCTTGCCCGTTATGGCGGGCTTCGGTGCCCGAGCGAGGTTGCTTCGCTGCGGTGGGAAGACATCGACTGGAACAGTGGCCGCATGACCGTCACGTCGCCAAAAACCGAGCATCACGAAGGGAAGGAGACTCGTGTGCTGCCAATCTTCCCGGAACTGGCCCCTGTGCTCGCCGCCGCTTTCGAGGCCGCAGAGGACGGCGCGGTTTACGTGATCGGCGGCAATGTACGGGCCAAAGCGTTGCAGCCACGCGGATGGCGATCGTGCAACCTGCGGACTCAGTTCGGCAGGATCATCAAGCGGGCCGGGCTGAAGGCGTGGCCGCGCCTGTTCCACAATCTCCGCGCGAGCCGGGAGACCGAGTTGCTCCGCGAGCACCCCATCCACGTCGTGACGGCGTGGCTGGGTAACTCGCCGCGGATCGCCCTCAAGCACTACTGCATGGTCACCGACCACGACTTTGACCGTGCCCGAGGTGTGGCTGCGGCCGCCGTCAACCAGGGAGTCGGTTCCGCGACACCTCCCATCGAACCGGCCGCCTTAAACACCCAGTCCTCTATAGAGGTATCGGCACCGGAGGGGCGCGGCACAGAATCCGGCACAGTCGTGGCACAAAATGCGGCACAGCAACCGCACGCAGCCACTAGTAAGGTTTCGCACGCTTCGGGCGCAAAGCCTTCGCCCACCGTCACTTCTGCGAGTTCCTGCGACTCGCTGCGAAACCCTGCGAAACCCAAAAACGGAGAGGGCGGGATTCGAACCCGCGGTCCAGCTTTTGACCGGACACGTCTTTAGCAAAGACGCGCATTCGACCACTCTGCCACCTCTCCTGCACCGGATCGCCTCCCAGGCCGACGCGACTTTCCCAGACGGGAAGGTCGCCCCGGACTCGGCCGACGGAACCGGGAAGAAACCCCGTGGTCCGGGGAAATCCTTCGCCGACTATTCTGGACGCCACTCTGGCGTCCCGCAAGGAGGCAGCGCCGAACCGTGTCGCACACACCCTCTTCACCCGGCAACACACCCCGCCCAGGCCGCAGGCTCGCCTGCGCAGCGTTGGCGTTCGGGCTCGCCGCAGCCGCCACTTCCGCCGCCTCTACGGCCGCAGAGATGATGTCGGCTGCCCACGCCACGATCCGGGCATCGGATGCCGGCCGCCACGTGGGCGTATTGGCCGATGACTCGTTCGAGGGTCGGGAAGGGGGCAGCCGGGGCGGCCGTGCCGCAGCCACCTACATCGTCGAGCAACTTACCAAACTCGGGATTCCGCCGGCGGGCGACTCCGGCACGTATTACCAGCCATTCGGCGGCATGCGCAACATCCTCGCCCTCATCGACGGGAGCGATCCGGAACTGGCGAAGGAGGTGATCGTAGTGGGCGCCCACTACGACCACGTGGGCTACGGCAACGCCGACAACAGCTACGGCCCCTTCGGCTACGTCCACAACGGAGCCGATGACAACGCGTCGGGAGTGGCCGGGCTCCTGGAAATGGTCGAGGCCATCGGCCACCTCCCGGAACGCCCTCGGCGGTCGATCCTGATCGCCTTCTGGGATGGCGAGGAGAAGGGACTGCTGGGGTCTTACCACTTCCTCCGCGTCGCGCCCCAGGGGATGGCGGGCCGGCGGGTGGTGCTGTCGGTCAACCTCGACATGATCGGACGCCTGCGGGGCAACCGCCTCGAAGTCTACGGCAGTCGCACGGCACACGGCTTGCGGGAGATAGTCGTTCAGGCCAACAACCGCCCGTCGCATGCCGCCGGGCTCGATCTGTCTTTCGTCTGGGACATCGAGGAAGACTCCGACCACTATCCGTTCATCGCCGCCCGAATCCCGACGGTGATGTTCCATACCGGCCTCCACGACCACTACCACCGGCCCAGCGACGACGTGCACCTCGTGAACCTGCCTGGCATCGAGCCGGTGGCGCGGCTCGCACTCGGCTTCGTGGCGGCCGTCGCCAATGACCCGGCATCGATCCCGCCATTTCGCGGCGAGTGCCGTACCGAATCGAACACCACTCGCAACCGGCTCGAAGCGGCAATCCCGGACACCGACGGTAGTCCTCGAGGCCGCTGGGGGATCGGCACGCGAAACGACTCAGGGGAGCCCGATGCACCCGTGATCATCCGCGTATGGCGTGATTCTCCGGCGAATCGTGCCGGCATGATGCCAGGCGACCGAATCATGGCCATCGACGACGCCAGGATCTCATCGCACGCCGACATGCTTGAGCGGCTGAAGGCCGCCGGCACGACCACCGTCATCGACGTGGAGCGGCGGGGGCATGTCACCCGCCTCGAACTCAGCGACACGGCCCCCTGACCAGTCGCGAGCCCCTGCCACACACATCAGCCGGGAAAAAAGACGGGCCCCTCATCGGGGCCCAGTTTGCGTGAGCAGGTCGACCGAGTTCGCCGACAAAAGAGCGGACTCGGGCGATGACGATCAGTCGTCATCGTCGTCATCTTCCTCGTCCTCATCCTCGTCTTCCCAGTCCTCGTCGTCGTCTTCCCAGTCCTCGTCCTCTTCCTCTTCCTCGTCGTCCTCTTCCTCTTCTTCCTCGTCATCTTCCTCGTCGGAGTCGTCTTCGTCTTCGACCTCCTCCCACTCCTCCTCCTCCTCGTCCTCGTCGTCTTCCTCCTCTTCGTCTTCGTCCTCGTAATCGTCGTCTTCTTCATCCTCGTCGTCGTAATCGTCGTCTTCGCCACCATCCTTGTCGGCTTCGTCACCGGCAGCGACGAGCCTGTCGTCTCGAAGCGTCCACCTGCCGTCCAACGTTGCGTCATCAGCGCGGTTGCCCGTAGCGACCGGCTCGCACGACGTCCCACATGCGTCGAAAAGGTCTACTGCGGCGAGCAACTCAGGCAGTTCGTTCCACGAGAACACGTCTGCGTCCCGAACATCTCGATGCTCACGGCCACTTGCAGCGATCGTCACGGCAAAAACCTCCTAGAACTGATCAACAACGACACCACCGAACATTTCTCTACCTGATCGCTCCAGCATCGTCCAATCGACAGGCGAAAAAACACCTGTCTTCGGAAAGCTGCGGGCGGCCCGGCGAGGCAGACAGTGTGTCCACCGCCCGCGGAGCGTGCAAGTCGCTCGCCCGAGGATTCAGCCGCCGCCAGCCCCCGTCTCGCTGGCATCGCCCTCGGCATTCCCGGCAGCGGACTCCACGGCAGGCAGATCCTCGATCCTGGCGAGCCCAAAAGACCCCAAAAACCGCCGGGTCGTGACGTACACGTTGGGCCGGCCGAGGTCCTCGGCCCGCCCGCCAACCGCGACAAAATCGCGTTCCAGCAGATGCCGGAGCATCTCCTCGCTGCCGACCCCACGGATCGCCTCGATCTCGGCCCGGGTGACCGGCTGCCGATAGGCCACGATCGCCAGCGTTTCGAGGGCCGCCGCGGACAGACGGCTCGCGGAAGGCTGGTCGAGGAGCCGGCGAACCCAGGGTCCGAATGGACCACGGGTGAGCAGTTGGTATCCGCCGGCAATGTGCTCGACGCGAAACGCCGCGCCGGAGGCGTCGTGAAGCCGACGCAGTTCCCGGAGCAGTGCCCGCGCCCGCGTGCCATCTGGCAGCCCTGCAAGCTTCGCCAGTCGGCGGGTCGTCAAAGGCTCGCGGGCCAGGAACATGGCTGCTTCGAGGCGGGCCAGTTCGTCAGTCCGCACGTGCTGGCCGAGCGCCGGGTGCTCCTTGACCGCCTGGTCGGTCCGGTCGCCCAGAAACCACCGCCGTCGGCCTGAGGACAGCCCCGTCACCAACGACCCCGCCCCTGGTGCCGCAAGGCACGAGGCGAGCGTCTGTGTCGTGCCGCGTCGACCATGCATCGCGAACGGGTTCATGGAATCATCGAATGGCGATCGGGATCAGAACCGCAGCGGTTGCCCGCCGGCGCGAGCCGGCTCGGCCGCCGCCCGTTGCAGGCCAGCTCGATCCCTCCAGGCCACGACGTCGTCGAGCAAGCAGTTTGCCGCAGCGTGTGCGTCGCCACCGGTGACGTGAAACACACGCAGCAGTTGCCCCGAGCCGTCGAGCGGCACACTACAACTCGCCATGTGCTCGCCACCGCCGCCGGCGATTGGCCGGCACTCGAAGCCGATCGCACCGAGCCGGGCGAGCCGCCCCAACACGTCGTTGCCATCCGCCTCCACGGCGGCGACCAGCGGAGTAGCCGGGCCGGACGCCGGGCCAACGGCTGAGCCGACGGCGACGGCCGTGGCGACCACAGGCCCTTCGGCGCTCGTTGATTCCTTCCCGTCTGCCATTCGACCGCCCCCCTCGGTGGAACGCGGCGGCCACAACGCAGCCGTGAGCCGGCCCACCTCGTCGCGGATCGAGCGGCGGACATCGGCGGGGATACGGTGCGAAAACATGGCCGCCGCGGGCACGGCAATCATGAACGCCACCAGAAGTGCTGATCGGATCTTCATGCAGGATGCAAGGCCTCAACGCGGGGCGGGGAGGCTAGCGGCCATCCGTCGCCACGGCAATCGTGAAACCCCGCCGGACGCGGAGACTGCGCAAGAAGGGGGCACGCCGTAGAGAGGGTTTTTCAATGCCCTGGCCTGCCTCGCTACTCGCCGCCCTCGACGATGATCCGCCTGGGATCGGGACCGTCGGCCGGCGTGGCGGGATCGAAGTGTGCGACGCCCGGTGTGTAGGTCACCGGGGTCGCGGCCCGGGCCTTTGCCAACAGATCACGGATGAGCTGCGCGGCCATCATTTTCTCCAGACCGGGCCGGACGGCATCGAGTCCGATGCGTCCGGGCTCCACATCGATCACCTTCACGAGGTGGACACCGAATGGTGTCATGATCGGCTTCGACACATTGCCTTTGGCGAGAGTGAACACCGGTTTGTTAAACGCCTCGACCATTGGGCCGGAGCGCGTGATCCAGCCGACGTCGCCCCCCTTGTGGCGGCTAGGCCCGGCCGAGAACCGTCGCGCCGCCTCGTCGAACGCGATCTTTCCTTGGAGGATGTCGCGGCGAATCACCTCCGCCTGGCGCACCTGACGATCGACCCCCTCGGTATCGACGATGTCGGGCCGCAGCACGATGTGGCTGACTCGCAGCCGCGTGCCGTCGAACTCGCGGCGGTTCTGCTCGAAGAATGCGTTCACCTGGTCGGCGGTCATCCGCGGCCTGATGTACTTGTCGATTGCAAGTTCGAGCCGGATCTGTTCGCGGAGCCCCCGCTCATCGCGGCCCGACTCCGCCATGAACGCCTCCAGCGTGACACCCCGCGATGCCAACTGTCCGCGGAGGCGCTCGACCCCCGCCTGAATCTCACCATCGGCAACCTCGACGAGTTGATTCGCGAGTTCGGCGCGGAGCAGCGCCTCATCGACGAGCTGCTCGAGCACCGACACCTCGATCTGCCGGCGCTGCTCGCCGGACGGCTTCGACACCGGATGCAGCCGACGGATCACGAGGCCGATCGCGGCACCGTCGATCGGCATATCGCCGACAAACGCGAGGGGCGGGCCCTTCTCTGGTGGCGCGTCATCGGCCCCGGAGGCCGCCCCCGAACCAGCCGCAGCCAGCATCAACAGCGATGCCACCGCACAAGGCCAGCGCCGCCGACTGGTTGGTGTTCGAAGTCCGATCATGCCATCTCCTGCCGCACTCCCCCGCATGGTACGCGACCGATGGGCGGTCCAGAAGCACCGCCGCGGGGCCGCTGGCGAAACCGCGGTCCTCCGGCGACAATCCGATGCTGCGAGGGCCGCCACTTCGGCGCGACCCCAGCGTCCTCGGCCACCCTCCCGTGTCCCGAATCGCCATGAGTCTGTGCGGTGAGGGCCGTGGCCACGCGACCCGTGTGAGCACGCTCGTTGGCCGTCTGGAGGCCGACCACGATGTCCTCGTCTGGACTTCCGCCGACGCCCTCGCCTTCCTCCGACAGCAGTTCGCGGTGGGCCACCCGCGGGTGAGGGTCGAGGAGATCCCGGGCGTCGTCTTTGAGTACAGCGGCGGGCGTCTCGACGTCATGAAGTCGATCGCCGCCGGGCTCGATTACCAGGCGCGGCTCCTGGGCCCGCTTGTTGACCGGATGCTGCTTGAACTCGAGATCTTCGATGCCGATCTGGCGATCACCGACTTCGAGCCGGCCCTGCCCCGGGCGGCGGGCCGCATGGGCATCCCGCTCCTCAGTGTCGATCACCAGCACTTCCTCCTCACCTACGATCTCGACTCGCTCCCCTGGTCGCTTCAGTGGAATGCATGGTTCATGAGCCACGCCGTCTGGATGTATGTGATGGAGGCTTCCGACACGGTGGTGTCGGCGTTCTTCAGGCCGCCGCTCCGCCGTGGCTGGGAGCATGTGGTGCAGGTCGGGCCTCTTCTCCGCCGTGAGATCGTCGAGGCCAAGCCTCGCGACGATGGCTTCATCCTCAGCTACCTCCGGCGCCACACGCCATTTTCGGCGATCGAGGCGTTGGCCGACTGCGGCATGCCTGTGCGGGTCTACGGCCTTGGCCAGCGCAACGCCGTGGGGCAGGTGTCTTTTCACGCGATCGACGAGCGGGCCTTCGTGGCCGATCTCGCAGCCTGTCGCGGGCTCGTGTCGGCCGCCGGCAACCAACTGATCGGCGAGGCCCTTCATCTCGGCAAGCCGCTGCTCGTCCTGCCCGAGCGGGCGCACTCCGAGCAGATGATGAACAGCCATTTCCTCCGCTCGATGGGCTGCGGCGACTTCTGCCTGCTCGAGGATGTGACGCCTGGGGTCGTGCGGGCCTTCGTCGATGGCCTTGACCAGTTCGCCGCGCCGCTGGCGGCCGTCGCCGGACGGATGGACGGAACCGACGACGTGCTGCGAGTGATCCGCCACCGGCTGGAAAAAATATCGCCGGCCTGAAGCCGTCAGGGGCCGCCGCCGAAGGCCTGCACGATCAGCGGAAGCATCGCCCGCATCGCCCGTGCGCGGTGGCTGATCACGCTCTTGACCGCCAGGGGGAGCTCACCGAACGTGCGGTGGTACTCCGACACGATGAACAGCGGGTCGTAGCCAAAGCCTCCGGAGCCAGCCGGTGATTCCGCGATCCGTCCGTGGCATGTTCCCGAAGCGACCGCGACGACGCGTCCACCGGGATCGGCGAGCGCTGCATGGCAGGCGTAGTGGGCCGACCGCTCGCGACCGGTGCGGCCCGCGAGCCGCTCGAGCAACAGCGCGCTGTTCCGCCGGTCGACGGCCTCGCGATCAGCACCTTCCGCCGGTCCCGAGAACCGAGCCGAGAGCACGCCGGGGTCACCGCCGAGCGCAGACACCACGAGACCGCTGTCTTCGGCCAGCACCCAGCGACCGAGGGCCACCGCCTGAGCGGTGGCCTTCAGCCCGGCATTTTCCGCGAACGTCGATCCGGTCTCTTCGACATCGACCGCGGCTGCAAGGCCAGCGAGCGATGTGCAGCCAATGCCGTGGGGCTCGAGCAACTCCAGAAGCTCGCGAAGCTTGCCGTGATTGGTGGTGCCGAGCACGAGCATGGGATCACCGCCGGCCGGCCGGCGATCGCGGCACGTCGATCGGCCGCGGCTGGACGTCAAGCATGATGCCGTCGAACGCCCTCGGCATGATCTGCCCACGGGCGAGCGCCGCGGGGTCAGGCCCGAGCGCCGCCACAATCCTCGCCACCTCGGGATGGGGCATCTTCCGCCCCCCGGGCCCAGGCAGCGCGAGCTGATCGATGTTCCCCACGCAGACGATGCTCGAATCGCGGTCGTGAAACTCCCACGCCGGCCAGCCGTTGCGACGGAGCGCCTCCGTGAGGCGATGAGCCTTGTCGGCGGCGTCCACGAGCCGGCTCTCCTCCTCGACGCCCCGGAGCTGGGGATCCTTCCAACCGTTGCCCTTGAGCACCTCGAGGAACCGGTTGACGTCGACGAGGCTATCGTCCTCGGCCTCAGGCTCGACCTGGCTGGAGCCGGTGTTGAACGTGCCAGCACCAGTGAACGTGGCGACGCGGACGGTGTACCGCCCCGGACAGTCGAGAAGGCTGTGGGTCACGTCCGCGTTCATCTCCATCACGAACTCGTCGATCTGCTGCCGTGAAAAGTAGTCGGCCGGAAGGAGCGGATTGGGGATCAAGAGCGCGGTGTGGAGCGGCGGCTTCGTGGCCCCGGCACCGCCCACATGGTCGCGGTTCGCCTGGATGAAGTCGCTCTCGAGCCGGTTCGCCTTCGTGCCCTCGAGTGAGTTAGGCCGGAGCTGTTTGACCTTCTGGAGCATCTTCTGCGCCCGCGGATCCTCCGCCGACGCGAAGTCGCCGACCAGCACGGCCACCTCCACCACATGCCCCTCGTTGGCATACCGCATGCGCTTCGGCGTGCCGTCGGGATTGAGCCCCATGCCCCGCTGCTCGCCGGTGTAGTCGAATGCCTTCTCGTGCGTGAACGCCGTGAGCCGGTGGCTACCGCGGAGTTCCTGGACGAGCTTCCTGGCGTCCTCGCGGGCCCCCTCGCCGCGGAAGGTGGTGGCAAGCACAAGCCAGGGGCCATCCTTTTCGGCCAACGGATACATCGCCTTCGGGTCGACGTCGCCACCGGTAAACCAGGTGGTCGGCAGCCAACCGCTCTGGGCGAACGAAGGCTGGGGCGCAGGCAAGGCCAGCACCGCGGCCGCGATGAACACGCTCCGGATCGCAGGGTCGAAAAGGCAACGGCGCACTGGTGGAACTCCTCGTCATCACCGTGGTGGCGGGGCCGGTCCGCCGCTGGCGGCGGACCACAATCGGGTCGGGACGGTAGCAGGGCGGGCGGGGCGATGCCAGACTAGAACACCCTGGGGAAACAGGGCACTGTGTGGCAACGGCGAACTCTGGCGACACCTGGCAGGGAATCGGCATGGCGGCAGGCAACAATCCCCGGCGAAGACGACATGCTGCGTGGGCGCGGGCGTTCGCTGTGCTGGTGATCACCTGCTGGCTCGCCGCGGTCGTCGCACCTCCGCTCGCGCTCGTTGCCTGGCGCGACCGCCGGCTGGCGGAGGTTGCCAGTCCCGAAGCTCAGGCGGAATGGGACGCCTTCCGCGCCGACATGCGAAGGCAATCGGGCCGCGAAGGCCCGGTGCAACGAAAGGTGCCGAGGAGTGCCGAGCCACCCGAGTTGGTCTGGCTCCGCGACTACCTCTCCCTCGCCATTACGGCCTGGGTCACTCTGGTAGGGGTGCTCGGCGGTTTTCTGGCGGCCATGGCGCTGGGCCTGGCGCGGGCAGCGTCAGCGGCCGAGGATGGCGCGGCCGGTGGCCGCCACGACCAGAAACAAAACGAGCGCGATACCCAGCACGCCGACGAATGACGACACGGCTGACTCCCGAACTCCGACCTCGCTGCGGCATGGGACAACCCCGTTCCGCGATGGCGGGATAGTAGACGGGAGTCCGCGGCCCCACAAGGCGACCCGGGACCGCCACCCTCAGCCCCCCGGCGCGGTCCGGAAGACCTCCTCTGACACCACCATCTGACCGGCCCGGCCGATGTCGTTGAGCGTCCGCCGCTGGCCCACGGTATGCCACGGGGTGACGTCTGAGAGTTCCGGCATGATCTCGAGAATCTGCTCGATCAGCATCGTCACCATGCGGCCGACGGGCTCGCCTTCCGTCCGCTCGCGGATCGCCGCGGCGGTCTTCATGAGCTTCACCATCCTCGACCGCTCGAGCACTGGCCCTGAGAGTTGTCCGTCGCCTTCGACGAGCAGTTCGGCGACTGGCACCTCGAGCACCTCCTGCCAGCGGTGCAGGTCGGTGATCCGCAGATCGCAGTCGGGCTGCTCCTGTCGCCGTGCCAGCGGCAACGCGATGCCGAGCCGACGGGCCACGTTGCGGAGGGTCACGCCCTGACGCTGCCGCACCTCCGCGATCCGATGAAGTTGCTTGGCCTCACGAGACGACGGCCGGGGCAGAGCATTGGAATACTCGAACTCGGCACGGGCCGCGTCGGAGTGTTCGGTGTCGGCGACCGCGAGGGGGTCGTCGCCGTAGCGGGAATCGGAATCGTCATAATCGTCGCGGCATTCCTGGTCGTAATGCACGGTGGCCATGATTCGTTCTCCAGACCTTCTGACCATGTGGCGGGGCCGCGACCCTCATGGCATCCTCATGGCATCCATGTCGTCGCGGTGAAATGAACTACGCAGGTCGCCGCGGGGTCGTTCGCGCCGGAATGAAAAAATCCGGCGGGTGCGGGGCTCCCCGGGGCGGGGCGGGGCGACGTGGTAGGGTGGGGGCATGCAGCCCGCCTCCGGCCCCCACGGTCGCCCACCCCTTTTCCCGGCCGCCTCGTGGACCGACCTCGCCTCGCGCGGCACCGTCCGGGCCACCGGGGGAGCCGCCGCCACGTTTGTCGACAAGTTCACGACGGCGGCGGTGGGAACGCTGGCACCGGGCGACGGAACAGAAGGGATGTTTGCCGACGTGCGGGGCTGGGTGATCGCGCTGGCTGCGATCCTCCGCACGGATGACGGCCTGCTAATCGACTGCGACGTCGCCGTCGCCGCCACCCTTCGCGACCATCTCGAGCACTACCACATCCGCGAGGACGTCGTCCTCGTTGATGCGTCAGGCGACGAGCGGTGCGTCGCCATCGTCGGGCCTGGGGCGGCACGATGGCTGGCGGATCGTCTCGGGAGCGACGTGCCCACGGGGCCGCTTCGCCACCGCTCGATCCACTTCGGCAGGACCGGCGCAGTCGTCGTCGCCGTCGACTGGTTCGGAGCGGATGGGTTTCTCGTTCGCGTGCCGGCGAACGATCTCTCGGCACTCCACGACTGGTTTGCGGCCGAAGGGCTTCCTCGCGGCGATGCAGCCGCCCTCGACGCGCTGCGGATCGAGCAGCGCTTTCCCCTGGCGCGAGATATCCCCGAGAAGACGCTGCCGCAAGAACTCGACCGCACCGCCCGCGCGATCTCCTTCACGAAGGGCTGCTACCTCGGCCAGGAGACCGTGGCCAGGATCGATGCGCTCGGCCACGTAAACCGCACGCTCGTGCTCGTCGTCGTCGAGGGTGACGACGTGCCGCCTGCGGGCGCCGTCGTGTCGTGCGGTGGCAACGACGTGGGCACTTTCACGTCGTCGTGCGTGTCGCCACGGCTGGGGGCGTGCGGCCTGGCGATCGTCCATCGCCGTGGGCTCGAGCCCGAAGCCACGCTGACCGTCGCGGGCCGTGCGGCGCGGATCGTGAGTCGCGACACCTCCACGGAGGCTTGATCATGGATGGCTTCGTCGACGGCGACGAAACCCTGCTCGAGGCGAGCCGCTTCACGGTGGTGCGCCGCCAGCAGCCGCTCGCCGGCGGCGCCACCAGGGTCCGAGAGGTCGTGCTCCATCCCGGAAGTGTCGTGGTCGTGCCGCTCCTTTTGGCCCACCAGGTGTGCCTGATCGATGTCGTCCGCACGGCGGTCGGCGCGACGCTCCTCGAACTCCCCGCCGGCACACTCGACCGCGAGGAGTCGCTCGCAGAAGCGGCGCGGCGCGAACTCCTTGAGGAGACGGGCTACCGGGCCGGCCGGCTCGAGCATGCCGGCTCCTTCTGGATGTCGCCTGGGATCCTCCGCGAGCGGATGCACCTGTTTGTCGCGAGCGACCTCGAGGCAGGCCCGCAGGCCCTCGAGCCGGGCGAACAGATCACCACTCGGGTCGTTCCCTGGAACGAGGCGGTAGCGATGTGCCTCGACGGCCGCATCGAAGATGCCAAGACGGTCGCCGGCATCCTGCTCGTTGATGCCCGGCGGACGCTCGCTTCGAAATCAGCAAGCCATCTCGAATCAGGAAGCCCGGTCGCGCAGCCAAGCCCACATCCCCTCGCTTCCGCTCGGGGCCTCCTGGCGGAGTCAGGAGACAGCGAGAGATAGCGAGAGGCTGCCCGTACCCGGGAGCCGGCGTTGCTGACAAGCGCAGGCAGGATGGCGGAGCACAGTCGGCATCGAGTGAGTGGAGGGCAGGATGCCAATCCTGTTCGGCACGGCAGTTGCAGGGCGGGTCGACCCACGTCTGGCCTGGCTCTGGGCTGCCCACGTAGGTGCAGGTTGGCAACCTGCACAAGTATCCCGCGGCGGCTCGGGGCTACCCACGCCCTCTCGCTGGACGTTCGTCTCGGCCTTCCCGGCCTCGAATCACTGCATGTCCGCTGCGCTTCGCCATCCTGGCTTCGCTTGCTCCCATAGCTCGCTCGAGGGCATGGGCAGCCCCTCGCTGAGTTCTCGTCTCAACTGCGCAGCAGCGAACCCCGCGTGCCGCTCAGGCCGTGGCTGCGCCGACGCGGGCTATCGTCGTGTTCGAATGAACGCCTGGAGTTCCTTGAGGCTGGCCAAGCCGATGAGCTCGTACTAGACCATCTGATACATCGCCCTATTCGGCTTCTCGCCCGTGTAGATCAGGATCAGCATGCAGACGATCATGGCAAAGGAGGCTTGGATCTCGACGCCGTTGTGCTTGTCGGAGAACAGGTGGCCACAACCGAGAAGTTGCTTGAATGTCCGGAAAAACATCTCGATCACCCACCGCGCGACTCCGACAGAGACCCCAAGGATGCCCGGTTCACGCCGAGCCGCTTGCGGACCTTGTCGAGGGCACAGACCCGCTGCAGGTCACGCAGGCTCTCGATCGCCGGGCTGAACAGACTGCCGGGTCGCCAGAGCGCAAATCCCTTGCCGAACAGCATTGGCAGGATGCCCGCAGCGAACGTCCGGCGACGGGGTATGGGCAGCCCCGAGCGGCGCACAACGCAAGGTCCCCACGGCTTACGCCGTTGGGCTTTCCGACCGCGCCCCGCCGCGATCACGAGCCGACGTCGGCTCGCGATCGAGCAAGAAGAGCACGCCGCCGACGAGGCCGATGATGATCGTGCTCAGGCCCCACAAGAGGGCCACGCCGACGGCGCGGTCGCTCGGCACGCCCTGTTCGGAGAGGAGGAGCGTCATTGCGTTCTCGCGAACGCCGAAGCCGCCGATGCTGATCGGGAGCACCATCGCGAGAGCCACCAGCGGCACCACCGCGAACCACAGCGAGAGCGGCTGATCAACGCCCAGCGCCCGCGCCGACAGTCCCACTCCCAAGGCGCCCCCGGCCTGCACGACAAACGACCAGGCGACGGCCTTGGCGATCAGGCTCGGCCGCTGCTGGTAGGGGAGGAGTTGGGCGAGGAAACCCCGGACTGGGCTCCCTTCGGGCAATATCACCACGATCCGGTCAAGGAAGGAAACGGCGAGGAGGAACACCGCGAGGGCGACGGCGAGCAGGACTGTCGCGACGGCGAGCGTGACCGGCAGGGAGAGGTCGTACTTCCGAGAGGCGAAGGCGGCGCCGCCCAGCACGGCAAGGGCGGAAAGGCCGGTGAGCCGGTCGGCGAGCACCGAGCAACCGGCGAGCAGCCGCCGGGATGTCGTATCGCCAATGCGATACGCCTTGATCACGTCGCCGCCGATCGATGACGGCAGGCAGAGGCTGAAGAACATGCCTTCGAAAAACCGCCAGACGAAGAATCGTCGCGAGAACTCGAAGCCCAGCGGCCGGGCGAGCGCGGCCCAGCGGACACCCGCCACGGCCTGGACGAGCATGCCTGTCACCAAGCCGACCGCCCACCACCGCCAATCGGCCTGCAGCAGCAGCGCGGTGAACTTCGGCCAGTCGACGCCCTTGAGCGCGTAGGCGAGCAGGGCCGCGGTGATGCTCAGCCGCAGCACGAGGTTGAGCCAGGGCGGCATCGGACGACGGCGATTCGACGGCGGCGCGGTATCCGGCGTGTCGTGCATGCGTGACTGTGAGCGTGTCCTGTGAACACGGCGGGTGGGTGCTTCCGACCGCCGGGACGGGTACCCTACACGAAATCGTCACTCAGCCCCACGCGTGTTCGGCAGCCCCCGATGGTCCACTGGTCGACCGGCTTTCCAGGAGCAGAACTGGTCCTGATCGCGATGGCATTCGCGTGGGGGGCGATTCTCGGCAGTTTCGTCAATGTGGTGATTCACCGTGTGCCGCGGAGAGAGTCGGTCGTCACCCATGGGTCGCGGTGCCCGGCGTGCGGTGCCGCCATTCGCCCTCGCGACAACATTCCGATTCTCGGCTGGCTGCTCCTCGGGGGCCGCTGCCGCGACTGCGGAGCGACGATCTCTGCGGGCTACCCGGCAATCGAAGCCGGCTGCGGTGTGATCGCGGCGATCATCGCTACCGCCGAGCTTGCGGGCATGGGGTCGCCCCTGCTGGCTGCCACCCGACCGGGGATCGACCGACTGCTTTCCGGCGAGTGGCGGATCGCGTTGGCATGGGCGCTGCACACGGTGATCCCGGTGGCGATGCTGGCGTGGAGCCTCACGGCCTGCATGGCCACGGCCGTCGGTGAACGCCCCGCGGCGGGCGGCCACGGCGCCGATGGCTGCCATGCGGCCGCACCGCTGGTGGCCGTCGTGATTGCAACGGTGACGGCCGTCCCCTCGGTCGGTCCACCCGGCTTCTTCATCGACGGCGGTTCCCCGGGGAGCCTGCATGGTTGGCAGGCGGCCCTCGTGGCCTCCTGTCTGGGCGCGGTGGCGGGGAGACTCGCGGGAGCAATCACGGCTCTGCCGGGCGACCGCTGTGGCCTCGCGGCCTTCGGGGCGGCAGCCGGATGGCAGGCTGTAGTGGTTGCGATGGTGGTGACGACGGGCATGAGGCTGCTTCTCGCCCTGATGGGGCCTCAGGGACTGGTCGCGCGAGTGGCGGCCGCGGCTGCCCCCGCAGTCGCGTCCACGGGCTTCTTTGCGACCTGGACACTGCTCGCGCGAGCCTGGGCTGAGTGCTGGCAAAATCTGGTGCCGGGGTGATTTTTGCACCCCCCTGTTCCGGCCACATGATTTCGTGTCAAACGGTGTGTATAGTTGGAGCATTCCGCCGGGGCGCGACTGAAACCGTATGTCTTTTCCTTCACCCATTCTGCCGGCGAATCGGTCGCCTCGTCCGCAGTCGACACCAGATGTCGCCGCACAGCAGGCGGCTGTCAACACGGCGGTCGAAGACGAAGGCCTGCTTCAGGGGGCCATGCGGCGGGCTCGTGAGTTTGTGGCCGACATGCGGCTGCCCGAGCAGCGGCTACCGTGGATCTTGGTCGGCGTCCTCTTGGCGCTGCTCTTCTACAGCTACTGGCCAAGCCTCGTGCAGTTGCCATCGTTCTGGGACAACCCGCAGTACCAGCACGGCTGGATCGTGCCGGTGTTCACCTGCCTCCTGCTCTTCTGGTGGCGAAAACCGGTGGGGCCGGTCACGCCGACGGCGCGTGCCGCGGGCATCGGCCTGCTGGTGGCGAGCTTCGCGCTGCGGCTGTTCTGCGCGAGTTATCGCATCGTGACGATCGACATGTACACGTTTGTGCCGGCGGTGATGGGCGTGTTTCTGCTGGCCGGTGGCTGGAGCATGTTCCGCTGGTCCTGGGCTCCGCTCGCCAGCCTGATTTTCATGTACCCGCTGCCCGACGAAGCAACCCGCTACCTCTTGGGGCCGTTGCAGACTGTGGCGACTATCGTCAGCACCTACACCTTGCAGACGATCGGGCTTGATGCGTACCGCGACGGTAATCGGATCATCCTTGGCGATGGCCAAGTCCTTGGCGTGGTCGATGCCTGCAGCGGCCTGAAGATGCTCACGATCTTCGTCTGGTTGGCGGCCATGCTCATGCTGGTTGGTGGTCTCGAGTGGTGGGAGAACGTGGCGATCGCGGCGAGCGCGATCCCGATCGCCCTGGTCTGCAATGCCTTCCGAATCACCACGGTGGGTGTGATGTACAACTACAAGATGTCGATCGCCGAGCACTTCCACGATAGCACTCCAGCGGCGATGCTGATGATGCTCCTGGCCGTAGGTTTCCTCGTCTTGGAGATGAAGATCCTCTCGTACCTCGTGGTTACGGAGGATCTCACGCCGACGATGATGGCATCGGGTCAGCGACCGTCCCCGCCGCTGAGCAACCGAGCGGGCCCGGCCGTCCAGCCACTGGCGGCGGCACCGCGGCCGATGACGCCCGCCGCAGCGGCCCGGCAATCGGGTGCGTTTCCCTCGATTCCATCCGGAAATAGTGCGGAGTCGAGGCCGAACTTGCCGCCGCGTGATGGCGACAAAAATTTGGGGTAAACTTAAGGTATCTTCAGTTGGGCCGAAGCGCTGCGAGTCTTCGGTCGATGGGCCGTGTAGTCCGTGAATAGTTAAAACACATGAGCGAGTCCGGTACACCCATGGACGGATCGTCTTCCGCGGCAACGGCTACCGCTGGTTCGGGTGCCGGTATGCTTGCGCCGATCCGCGACACGGTGCTGTCACCGCTGGGCGCGCCATCGTCCGCGGGGCCGTATGCCGGAATCGCCGACCCGCTCTCGGGCGGCATCGACTACCGGCGGGTGTGGCATGCATTCCGCCGCCGCTGGCTGCCGGCGACCGCACTGGCGCTCACGCTCGGCACCCTCGCCGGCATCCTCACCTTTCTTTTCCTGCCCCGCGGCTACGAGGCCGTGGCGTGGCTTCGCGTCCGCGACAAGTCGGGCATGTTCGGCGTCGGCGGCGGCCGCGATAACGCGGAATACGAAGCCTACCGGAAGACGCAGGTGCAACTCATCAAGAGTCCTTTCGTGCTCACCTCTGCCATTCGCCGCCCGGGTATCTCCGGGCTTTCGATACTGACCGACGAGGATGATCCCGTCGGCTATTTGGTGCGCAACGTGCAGGTTTCGGCTCCGATGGAGTCGGAAGTCGTGCAGGTTCGCATGCGCAGCGAAAATGCCAAAGAGGTGACCCAAGTCGTCAACGCGGTTACGAACGCCTACCTCACAGACGTCGTCAACAAGGAGAAGTCGGAACGTCTCCAGCGACGCGATAACCTGGAGCGGAAGTACAAGGAAAACATGGCCGAGGTACGGGCCAGCCTCGAGACCTACAACAATCTCGCCAAGTCCCTCGGCACCGCCGACAGCGCCGAGGTCGCCACGCAGAGGAGCCTTCTGCTCGATCACTTGGGCACGCTCCGGGCTCAACTCAACCAGACGCAGCGCGATCTGACTCTCATCGACGCCGAACTGGCGATCATGGATGCCAAGGATCGCGGCGAGATTTCGCTCGAGCAGTCGGTTCCGGAGGAGACGGTCGACGCGTTGCTGCTCCGCGATCCCGAGTTTGCCGAACTCCGGGAGCGGCTGTCGGGCATCGAGGAGTCGATGGCCTATCAGGGCGAGCGAAGCGCCCGGGGTGGCAACGATCCGGCGGTGAGGCGGCTCGAGGCGATGCGCGACGCGATGGTCAAGCGACTCGAAGATCGCAAGGAAGACCTCCGCCCGCAAGTTGTGGCCCAACTCTCCATGGATTCGTCTGCCCGCCGCACCGGCGCCGCGGCCGAGAGCCCCGTGGTCCTGCGGATGCGACGGGAAATCCTCTCGCAACAACTCGAGCAGACGACGAAGGATTTCGACCGGGTCGCCACCGAGGTGAAGGCCCTCGGAGCTGCCAATGCGGACCTGATGGCCCGCAAGCAAGAGATCGAGCAGCTCATGAAGGTCACTGACCAGATGGGTGTGCAGCTCAACGCGACCGAGATTGACGTGAACATGCCAAACCGCGTGGAGCTCATCGAAGAGGCAAGCGTGCCCGAGGGTAGCGACGATCTGTTTCGCACGATGCTTTCAAGCCTCGCGGCACTCGCCGGCCTTGTGCTAGGCGGCGGCACCGTTGTGCTCTTCGAGTATCTCCGAGACCGGCTCAGCGTCCCCGAGGAGGTCTCCCAGCGGGTCGGCCTGCGGGTGATCGGCACGCTGCCACGGATTTCGCGTTCGCGGCGTCGGCCGAACGACGGGCACGTGGCGGAGTGCGTCGATGGCATCCGTGCCGTCGTCAGCCAGACCGGCCGCGAGTCTCCGAAGGTGATTCTCGTCACCAGTGCTGTCGAGCACGAAGGCAAGACCACTTTCGCGGCCCAACTCGCCGCGAGCCTCGCCCGGTCAGGCAAGCGCACCCTGCTGCTCGACGGCGACCTGCGTCATCCGAACGTCCATCTTGCCCTCGGCCTCGATCTTCGGGCGGGCCTGCCGGAACTGCTTCGCGGCGAGATTTCGGCTGATGAGGCGGTGCAGCCCACTTCCATCGACGGCCTGTTCGCGGTCACCGGCGGGGCGTGCGACTACGCAGCAATCACCGCACTCTCCCGCCCCGAGTCGGCGGCCATCATCAAGGGCTTTCGCGAGTCGTTCGACCACATCGTGATCGATGCCGGTCCGGTGCTTGCGTTTGCCGACGTGCTTCTCCTCGGCCAGCTCAGCGATATCGCCATTGTGGCAACGATGCGGGATGTGAGCCGTGTGCCGCAGGTGAACAGTGCCGTCGATCGGCTCCGCTCGGTCGGCATTCGCGTTCTCGGCACGGTGGTCAATGGGGTGTCCGACTCCGCTCCTCGGCGACTCTACGCGTCGCCCGCTCCGGTCTGATCGTCGCCTTGCCGAGGGGTGCCGAATCCCCTGCCCCAGGAACCTGAATCGCCATGAAGTCTTCGGCTTCGGGAATGCTCACGCTGGCAGGCACGGTGGCGCTTGTGCTTGGCGTCACAGTCGCCCAGGGTTTTCTGACGGAGCGATGGAAAGACAAGAGCGTCTCCAAGGATCTCCAGGAGGCCGCCAAGCTCCTCGAGGAGCGATTCCCCAAGTCGTTCGGTGGCTGGGAACTCGAACGGGAACTCGAGGCAGATCCGAAGGAACTTGAGCGGGCCGGAGCGGTGGGCCACATCTCGCGGCTCTACCGCAACTCTCGTTCGAAGGCACGGGTCTCAGCCTTCGTCGTCTGTGCCCGTCCACACGACGCCTCCGGCCACACTCCCGACCGCTGCTATCCCGGTGCCGGATTCGAGATTGGCGAGGCGGAGCACCGCCAGAAGATGCAGCTCTCGGACGGTCGCGAGGCGGAAACCTTTACCGGCACGTTCCGCAAAACCGGGCAGACGCTTCGCATCTTCTGGACGTACGGCATCCGCGACGAGGCCGAGATCGACAAGGAGAATGTGACGGCCCGCCGCAACTGGATTGCGCCGCAGATCGCCCGCATCGCGCTCGTGCATGAGCCCGCCGTCTACAAGCTCTACGCCATCGTTGACGAGACGCGGCTCACCAGTTCGCAGGCGATGGTGGAGTGCGAGGATTTCATCTCCCAACTCCTGCCCCTGCTGGACACGGCGATTGCCGGCACTGAGGCCGAATCGCCGGCTGCCAGCCCAGCGGCCGAGGACGACCAGCCGGAGAAGCCCGCCGCCCGTGCACCAGAGTCTGCCGCGGGGGCTGAGACCGCTGCCCCGGGCGGGTTTATCCCGTTGACCCTTGGGGTCTGCCGCTGTCGCGGATAACCTCTCTGGCTCGCGGCCCGCGCTGGATAGGGCGGACATCACCCGGGAGTGAGAATGACGTGTCGACTTCCTCGAAGCGGGCTCTGATCACAGGTATCACCGGGCAGGACGGTTCGTATCTTGCCGAACTGCTCCTCGACAAGGGATACGAGGTCCACGGCCTGGTGCGCCGGTCGAGCACGTTTGGCACGCAGCGGATCGAGCACCTCTACCGCGACATCCACGAGATGGAGCGGCCGCTCGTCCTGCACCACGGCGACATGGCCGACGGCAACGGCTTGGCCCGTCTGATCCGCGAGATCCGGCCAACGGAGGTCTACAACCTCGCGGCCCAGAGCCACGTGCGGGTGAGTTTCGACCAGCCGACGTACACGGCCGACGTGACCGCCGTGGGAACCCTCCGGCTGCTCGAGGCGATCCGCGACTGTCAGGACGCGGTCGGCGCCCAGATCCGCTTCTACCAGGCCTCCAGCTCGGAGATGTACGGGAAGGTGGTGGAAACACCGCAGTCGGAGACCACGCCCTTCTATCCCCGCAGCCCGTATGGCGTGGCCAAGCTCTATGCCCACTGGATCACGGTCAACTACCGCGAGAGCTACGGCATCCACGGCTCCTGTGGGATTCTTTTCAACCACGAGAGCCCTCGCCGCGGCGAGACCTTCGTGACGCGGAAGATCACACGGGCCGCCACGCGAATCAAGCTCGGCCTCCAGAAGAAACTCTACCTCGGCAACCTCGACGCCAAGCGGGATTGGGGATTCGCCGGCGACTACGTCGAGGCGATGTGGCTCATGCTTCAGCAGAACGAGCCCGACGACTACGTGATCTCCACCGACGAGACCCATGCGGTGAGCGAGTTTTGCGAGAAGGTTTTTGCCCGGCTCGACATGGACTACCGAGACTTCGTCGAGATCGATCCGCGGTACTTCAGGCCGGCCGAGGTGGAACTCCTGCTCGGCACCTCGACGAAGGCGCGGACGAAACTCGGCTGGAAGCCCAGGGTCTCGTTCGACGGACTGATCGATCTGATGGTCGACGCCGACCTTGACCTCGCCCGCAAGGAGCAGGTGCTGATCGCCGCTGGCCACGATTCGAGCCTGCCCAACCGCTGACCTCATGGCAACGGCAGGATCACGCCTCATGATGAATCTTGCGAGCCAGCGGATCGTCGTCACCGGCGGAGCAGGCTTCCTCGGAAAGGCCGTGACCCGCGTGCTCCGTGACCGGGGCGTGCCCGACGCAAGTATCGTCGTGCCCCGCCGCCGTGACTTCGACCTTACGGTCGAGGCTGACGTTGCCCGGCTCTATGAGGTAGCCCAGCCAGATGTGGTGATCCACCTCGCGGCGGAGGTGGGGGGCATCGGAGCCAACATGGCCCACCCCGGAAGGTTTTTCTACGCCAACATGGCGATGGGCCTCCACCTCGTGGAGCACGCCCGCCGCGTCGGCCTGAGGAAGTTCGTCCACACGGGTACCGTCTGCGCGTACCCCAAGCACTGCCCCGTCCCGTTCCAAGAGGACGATATCTGGAACGGCTACCCGGAGGAGACGAACGCCCCCTACGGTGTCGCCAAGAAGGCCATCTTCGTGATGCTCGACGGCTACCGCCGTGAGTACGGCCTCGCCAGCGCCGTGGCCTTGCCGGTGAACCTCTATGGCCCCGCTGACAACTTTGATCCGGCGTCAAGCCACGTGATCCCGGCCTTAATCCGCAAGTGCGAGGAAGCCCGGTTGGCCGGAGCCCCGGAGGTGGTCTGCTGGGGCACGGGATCGGCGACCCGGGAGTTCCTCTATGTCGATGACGCCGCGGAGGGAATCGTCCGTGCCGCGGAGGTGATGGACGAACCCGTGCCAATCAACCTCGGCGGCGGCATCGAGATCGCGATCCGCGACCTGATGACAAAGATCGCCGCGGCTTGCGATTATCGAGGCCGGGTCGTGTGGGACACCACGAAGCCCGACGGCCAGCCCCGCCGCGGCCTCGACATCTCTCGCGCCAAGTCGCTCCTGGGGTGGGCGCCGAAGCAGGAATTCGACGCCGGCCTGAAGGCCACCGTCGAGTGGTGGCGGGTCCACGGCCGGTCCTGACTCGGAGCGGACGTGCTGCGTGCACGCCTCACACCGTCAGGCGTGAGGCGCATCGAAGCGGGACCGCATCACTCCCCAACGGGTTCGAGGGCGCCATGGCCGAGGATGAACTTCCTCGTGCCGGCCGGGCCATCGAAGATCACCGTACCGATCGATCGTGGGCCGCTGCCGCTGATCCCGGCGATCACGCCCTCGCCGTATTCGGCGTGTCGCACCCGCTGCCCCTTCGCATACTCGCGCCGCGGCTTTCCTTCGCCGGCCATCCGCAGCGCCAGATCGGTGGCCCGCTCGATCGCCGCCTCGAAGCCCCGCCGCCGTCGTGGCGACGGTGGGGGCGGCAGCGACTCATCCTGCGAATCGTCGAGGTCGACCGTAAGACCGTCGCGACGCACCGCTGAGGTCCGCGGCCGCGGTTCGTTCTGCACGACATCTTCGAAGTCCTCAGCTTGCCGTGCCGCAGCGTCGCCGAAGGGATCGAAGTCGGCATCCCGCGGCGCCTCAGTGCCCACGACCACCGTTTCGGAACCCTGCATTTCGGCGAGAAACAGACTCGGTGCCGAGATTCGCCGCGTGCCACGGTAGTCCCGCATTCGGGCACAGCTGGCGTGCACCTCCTCGCGGCCCCGCGTGATCCCTACGAACACGAGCCGCCGCTCCTCCTCGAGGTGCTCCGGACGGTCGAGGCTCCGTTCGTGCGGAAGGATGCCGTCCTCCATGGCAACGAGATACACGACCGGAAACTCCAGCCCCTTGGCGGCGTGGAGTGTCATCAGCGCCACGCGGTCGGCCGAGGCGTCCCAGGCATCGGCATCGGCGACGAGGGCCGTCGTCTCGAGGAATCCGCCAAGCGGATCGACGGCCTCCGGATCGGCCGCGGCCGCCGTGAAACCATCGTCGAACTGACGGGCCGCGGTCACGAGTTCCTCCACGTTGGAGAGCCGGTCCTGCCCCTCTTCATCCTCGTCCTGCTCATCCGCGAGCATCGCGCGGTAGCCCGTGCGCTCGAGCACCGTCTCGAGGATCGCGGCAACCGACGATTCCTTACCGGCCGCGGCCGCCAGCTCAGCCACGAGCCGCGCAAACCCGGCAAACGCGGTCGCCGCCCGCTTCGGCATCCCGGGAATCGCCGCGGCGCTCGCCACTGCGTCGAGTCGCGTAGCCCCGTGGTCCTCAGCCCAGGCTGCGAGCCGGTCGAGCGACTGACGGCCGATCCCGCGAGGTGGCACGTTGACGACGCGCAGGAGAGCCTCGTCATCCCGCGGGTTGCGGAGTAATCGTAGCCACGCGACCACGTCGCGGATCTCGCGTCGCTTGAAGAACTCGAGGCCGCGAACGAGCTGGTAGGAAACGCCCCGGGTCCGCAGGGCGATTTCGAACGAGCGGGAGAGCGCGTTGGCGCGGAAGAGAATCGCGAAATCCCGCGGCGCCCGGCGGCCTGCGAGCACGGCGGCGGTGATCTCTGAAGCAATTCGCTCAGCCTCCTCAAGGCCTGAGCCATCGAGCACAATTCGCACCGGCTCGCCGGGCCCCGCCGTGGTGACGAGTCGCTTGTGCTTCCGCTTGGAGTTGTGAGCGATCAGCCGATCGGCCGTCCCCAGGATGTTCGCCGTGCTGCGGTAATTGTCCTCCAGCTTGACGACCGTCGCAGTGGGATAGTCCCGCTCGAACTCGAGGATGTTGCGAATGCTCGCGCCCCGCCATCCGTAGATCGCCTGATCGGGATCGCCGGTCACGGCAAGGTGCGGGTGGTCGATCGACAGGCCACGGAGGATCGCGTACTGAACGGCGTTGGTGTCCTGATATTCGTCCACGAGGATGAAGCGGTGCCGGGCGTCGAGTTCACGGCGGAGGTCGGGATTCTCCGCGAGAACAGTGGCCACGTGCACGAGCAGATCATCGAAGTCGACCGCATTGGCCCGCACGAGCATCTGCTGATAGACCGGCCAGACCCGCAGCGCCAGATCATCGGCGGGCTTTCCCCAGCGGGGTTCGAACGTGGTCGGCGTGAGCAGGTCGTTCTTCGCCCGTGAGATGACCCCGGCGATGCGGTCGACCGGCGTGTGGGTGGCGGCGAGGCCGAGTGATTTCACGGCTCGCTTGAGCGTGGCGGCCGCATCGTCGGGGTCGAGGATCGAGTAGTCACTCGTCAGCCCCACGAGCCGGGCGTGGCGGCGGATCAGTCGGGCAGCGAAGCGGTGGAACGTGCCCATCTCAACCGGCTGCGGCCCCACGAGGTCGGTCACCCGGTGCCGCATTTCGCTGGCCGCCTTGTTGGTGAAGGTCAGGGCCACGATCCGCTCGGGTGGCACCCCCTCCGCAATCAGGTGGCCGATCCGTTGCGTGACCACGCGGGTCTTGCCGCTGCCAGGGCCTGCTAGCACAAGCAGCGGGCCCTCGACGTGGCTGGCAGCACGCCGCTGGGACTCGTTCAGGGAGGCAAAAGATGATGCTGGCACGGGTCTAGGACGGAAAAACCTGGCACTGGGCAAGGCGAGCGCGGGTGGTCTCGCCGAAGCGATGTAGTCGATTCAAAGCCGATTGGAGTATATTCATCGCTTGCTCGCTGGGCCTCACGCCCGGGCGGCCACACATTACCTCGATTCGCACGGGAGGGACCCCATGCCGCGAGTGCCATACAAAAACCTGATGCAGTCCGATGAAATGGCGGAGAAGCTCGAAATGAGCACGGCCGAGATCGGCCTCTCTGTTCGCACCACCAACTGCCTCGAGGAGAAGGGCATCTTCACGGTCCACGACCTGCTCAACTGCACACGGGCCGATCTGCTGTCGATCTCGAACTTCGGCGAGAAGACGCTCGAGGAGGTCTACAAGTCTCTCGAGAAGATCGGTTTTTTCCGTGTGCAGTCATCCTCGGGCGAGTTGGCCGTACGGCAGCCGGAGGCGGCGGCCCGCTGCTCCTGACCGGCTCCTGCCGAGGCGGCGAGGAGTTCACTGGTGAGATTCCCGCGGTTTTTCGGCAAGAAGCGCGGCCATCGCCGGACCGGCTCTCAGGCCTGGGCCTCGCTCGGTGACGCTGCGTTCCATGCAGCCCTGCTCATCGCGGGGATTGTTTTCGCAGGCCTGCTCCTCTCCGGCGTGGCGGTTCCGGAGTGGCGAATCAACCAGCACTTCCTGGCGACCGACTGCACGGTTCTGGGCAAGGGCCTTGTGCGACGGACTATCGTCGCTACCGACCGAAGTAGTTCCTTTACATGGCAACCGTGCCTCCGCGTCCGCTACGAGGTGGCCGGCCGTTCGACGGAGTCGTGGAGCACTCCCTCCCGTAGCACCACCGCGAGCGACCGGACGCGGGCGGTCGCCGCGCTGTCGGCCTGGAAGTTGGGCGACACCGTCCCGGGATGGTACGACCCCACGGCTCCCGCCACGGTCGTCCTGGAGCGGGGCTACAACTGGTGGATGTGGCTCCTCACGCTGCTGCTGCCCGGTGCGCTGGTCTCATTTGGCGGAATGGGCCTGGCCCGCGCGATCCGGCGATGGGGACGGTCGCAGGAGCGGTGCGCTGTGCCCTCCCGATTCTCCGATCTCCTCGATCCGCTCGCCGCCGGCCCGCGACAGGCGGCCGAGCATCCGGGGGTTCCGGCCTGCGATGACCTGGTCAACTCGCCGGGCACCGTTCTCGCCTACCGGCTCCCGATCGAGAGCGCAGACAACTGGACGCTCCTCGGCTTCGGACTATTCACCTTCCTCTGGAACTCGGTGCTGGCGGTCCTGGGCGTCGGGGCCGTCATCGACCTCCTCCGTGGAAAGATCGACTGGCTCCTTCTCACGCTGCTCGTTCCGTTCGCCGCCGTCGGCGTCGCCAGCCTGGTCCTGTTTATCAGGCGGGGGCTGCTCGCGACGGCCGTGGGACCGACACAGCTTGAGATCTCAGCCCAGCCGCTCCGCCCGGGTGGCAGGTACGAGGTGCTGCTTGCTCAGGGAGGGTCGGGAACGCTCGATTCGCTGCGGCTGGCGTTGACCCTCGAGGAGCAGGCCACCTTCACGCAAGGCACCGACACCCGCACCGAGCGGATGACCGTCTGGGCCCACGATATTCGGACCTGGGTCGACCTTCAGCTCACGCCCGGCGCACGGTTCGAGGCCCGAGAGGCATTCACGCTCCCGGCCGGTGCGATGCACTCGTTCGCGTCCGAGCACAACGCGGTCCGGTGGAGCATTGCCGTGCATGGCCAGCCCGCGGGCTGGCCGGGTTTTGTCCGCACGTTCCCGCTCGTTATCTTTCCGGCCGAGCCGGCGATCGACAACGCTGGCCTGCGGCGGGAGGCTTTCCCATGAGCACTGCCACCGAGGGACTCCGCCCCACACCTCGCGTGATCGCACTGTTCTCACACGGCGACCGCCACTACCAGCCTCTGGATCCGGTCGAAATACGCTACGAGGTCGAGGGCCTCGACGACGAGCCACCACGAGCCGTCGAGCATTCTGTGCTCTGGTTTACCGAGGGTAAGGGAGAGGAGGATCTCGGCGTGCACTTCTTCGAGCGGCTTGTCGCACCCGAACGCCTGCCGCCGACCGCCCCAATGGGCCAGTTCTCCTGCCGCCTGCCCCGCAGCCCGCTCTCCTACGAGGGAGTGGTCGTGAAGATCCGCTGGTGCGTTCGCGTTCGCTTCTTTTTCGAGAGCGGCCGAGACTATGTCTCGGAGCACGAGTTCACCGTCGGCCTGCTCCCGCCAGCCCGCCCACTGATGGCCATGCCATGACGCCCGCTTCAGTTGGTGACGACGCAGTGCGAACCGCGTCCAGACTGACCTCTGCGAATCCATTCTCGACCCGCTACACGAGACCGGGGGCCGTGCCTCCTCTTGATGCGAGCGGCCGACCACTCGATATCGGCCCACTGCTCGACCGCGTCGTTTGCGGCTGCTGGGCGGTCGAGGGGCCACATGGCCGCGGCAAAACCACCCTGGTGCGAGCCCTGCTCGCCACGGCTGCGTCTGCCGGACGCACCACGTCGTTTTCGCAGGTGCGGTCATGGGCCGATGCCTGGCCCACGCTGAAGTCCGTTTCGAGGGCCGGACCGGGCCACATCGTTGCCGTGGACGGCTGGGAACAGCTCCCCTGGGGCGTCGGCCTGGTGATCGTCGCCGTGGCACGCTGGCGGCGGACGGCCGTGATCGCCACGTCGCACGGACCGATCGGCCTTCCGGTACTCGCCCGCCGCGAGTCGTCACCGGCGCTGGTCGCCGCGATCATCGAGCGCCTGCCCGATCACCACGGCACGATCTCGGCCGCCGATGTTGAGCAGGCTTTTCGATACCATCGGGGAAACGTTCGCGATGCCCTGGCGAGCCTGTATGACCGCTTCGAGGAGCGGCGGCCCTGACGCATGGCCGCCGCGAGCGGGCCGAATATGGGGATCATGACGGAAGCGACGGTTGTGCGACGCCACCGAGCGAAATTCACGATGCGTCCACTGGTTTTTCGTCATGTCGCGACAGCCGCGCAACCTACGCTTGCGTGTTGCCGTCGGTTCTGCGGGCATTTTCCCACAGCGGCGGCCAGCGGAGGAACGTGTGATGACGATGCGTCGGATGTCCGTGGCCCTCGTGGCTGCAGTCGGCTTTCAGGTCATGGGCGGCCTTGATGCCCGGGCCCAATGCTGCTTCAACGACCTCTTTGCGGGCTGTGGTGCGTGCTTCAAGAAGCCGCCCGTCTACGCGGTAGCCCCCGTGGCCGCGCCGATGGTCGCGCCGGTGGTCGCACCCATCGCCGCCCCGATCGCGGCGCCACCGCCCCCCGTGATGGTTCCCGTCCAGCAGACGAGCTACGTGCCCGAGACCACCTACCGCACGCAGTACCAAAACGTGGCGGTCACCACGTACAAACCGTCCTGCGAGGTCGATCCCTGCACCGGCTGCTCCCGGGAGTGCATGCAACCCGTCACGCAGTACGTCCAGCAGGCTGTGAATGTGCCCGTGACGCAGTATCGGGCCGTCACCACGACCAAATATGTGCAGATGCAGCCGGGCTACGCTGGCGGCTATCCGGCGGCCCAGCCTGGCATGGCTGCCCCTGGCATGGCTGCCCCTGGCATGGCTGCCCCTGGCATGGCTGCCCCAGCCCCAGCCGTCAGCCCGTTCACTGCTCCGGTCCAGACAACGCCGCAGGGCTGGGGCGCCGCCGGCGCCGATATCCCGCAGCAACTGGTCCCCGGCTCGGCGCCGCCGGCTTCTGTGCCGCAGACCTATCAGCAGCCGATCACGCCCCAGACCGGGTATGCGATTCCCGTGGCACCGCAGGCCGGGATCCAGCCGCAGCCGACGCAGCCGCAGCCCCTCTCGCCAACTCCGTCGATGGCGCCGGCACCGTCGCTGAAGCCCATTCCGGAACTGCCGAAAACAGCAGCGACCCCCGCGGCACCGGCGGTGGGCACTACCGCTCCAGCCGTCTCACCTTTTGCGACTCCGGCCCCCACCGGTACCACCACCGTTCCACCGCCGTCGGCGGGCATGAATGGTTTTAACTTCCCGGGTGCGGCCTCTCCGGCCGCCGGCGCGGCTCCCTCGACAGCACCGCTCGGGATGCCGGTCCTTCCCGGCCAGGGGCCGAAGGCTTCAACAAACGCCTTTCCGCGCCTCCTCGAGCCGACGAGCCACACCACATCGTGGCAGCCAGCCATGCTCGATCCGCTTCCCGGTGGGCGGCGTCCCGGCTATCCAACCGCCGCCCTACCGGCTCGACTCCAGCAGTGACCGTGAGCAGCGGCGGCTCCACCGCTTGTCGCCGCACGCCATTCCGCTGACACTTCCGGTGGTCGGGATCCATCCCTCGACCCCTGGAGCGACGCGGCACCGTGACGAACTCCGAAATCGCTTCCGTCTTCGACCACGTCGCAGACCTGCTCGACTATCAGGGCGGTAACGTGTTTCGGGTGCGGGCCTATCGCAATGCCGCCCACACCATCGGCGGGCTAGTCGAGCCGTTGGCGGCAGTTCGTGCCGACGCGAACCGGGCCCTGACCGACCTCGACGGCATCGGCGACGACCTCGCCGGCAAAATCGAGGAACTGCTCGACACCGGCAGGCTGCCCCTGCTCGAGGAACTGAAGGCTCAGGTGCCCGCGGCCGCCTTTGAACTGATGCGGGTGCCGGGGCTCGGCCCGAAGAAGGTGAAGCAACTCGTCGATGCCCTGGGGATCGACTCGCTCGAAGCACTTGAGCAGGCCTGCCGCGAGAAGCGGGTCGAGTCGGTGAAGGGCTTCGGGGCCAAAACGCAGGCGGCGATTCTGGACAACATTGCCTTCGCGAAGGATCCGGCCCATGCCCGGATGCTCTGGAACGACGCCGACTCCATCGTCCAGGACGTGCTCGGCTGGATGCGCCAGTGCCCGGAGGCTCGGCAGGTGGAGGGAGCGGGGAGTTGGCGGCGGGGGCGCGAAACCGTGGGCGACCTCGACGTGGTGGTCGACAGCTCGGCGACCGCCGCCGTGATGGACCACCTGGAGCGATGGCATGGCATGGCCGCGGTGCTGCAGCGCGGTGATACCAAGACGAGCATCCGCGGCCCGCAGGACATCCAGATCGACCTCCGCGTGGTGGCGGAGGAATCGTTCGGAGCGGCGCTGCAGTACTTCACTGGCTCGAAGGAGCACAACGTGAAACTCCGATCGCGGGCCAGGGACCGCGGCCTGACGATCAACGAATACGGCGTGCACAGGCTCAACGCCTCCGCCGACGGGCACCACACTCGCGGCGACACGCTGGCCGGTCGTACGGAGGCCGAGGTCTATGAGGCGGTGGGCCTCCCCTGGATCCCGCCCGAACTCCGCGAAGGGGGCAACGAGCTTGAGCGTGCCGAACGCCGTGGGCTGCCGACGCTCATTGAACTGGCCGACATCCGTGGCGATCTCCACATGCACACAACTGCGACCGACGGCGAGGATACGCTCGCCGACATGGTGCGGGCCGCGATTGATCGCGGCCTCGAATACGTGGCGATCACCGACCATGGCCAACGGGTGACCATGGCACGCGGGCTCGACCGCACGCGACTGCTGAGGCAGTGGGATGAGATTGACCGGCTCAACGAGTCGCTCGCCGCCGACAGCATGCCCCCGATCACGGTGCTCAAGGGGATCGAGGTCGACATGCTCGAGAAGGGTGGCCTTGACCTCCCGGACGAGATTCTCGCTCGGGCCGACTGGGTCGTCGCCAGCCTGCATTACGGCCAGCAGCAGCCCCGCGATCGGATCACGGCGCGAATCATCGAGGCGATCGAGAATCCGTTCGTCCGCGTGATCGGCCATCCGACGGGGCGGCTGATCAACCGACGCCCCGCCTACGACGTCGACATCAACGCCGTGATCGAGGCGGCCGCCCGGACCGGCACCTTCCTCGAGATCAACGCCAACCCGTGGAGGCTCGACCTCGATGACAGGCATGCCGCGGCGGCGCGGAAGGCCGGCGTACCGCTCGTCATCTCAACCGACGCCCACTCGATCCGCGGCCTCGACGTCATGCGGTGCGGCATCCTTCAGGCCCGTCGTGCCGGCCTCGAAAAGGGTGACGTTGCCAACACGAGGTCGCTTGCCGACCTCCGCCGGCTGATGGCGCAGAAGGGGTGATACGGATCACACGTGATCCTCGCGCTCGAGTTCGTGGCGAGTGAAAGCCGACCGGCCGTGAGGCCGCGGGCGAATAACGCTAGATCCGGCGTCTGTTGGTGGTTTACCCTTAGGCCTCACGGCGTGGGGCTTGGACAAACGGACTCGCAAGGCTCATGCGTAACCCGGATGAGAACCGCTCACCGATCCGGCGGCTTCACGCAGCGGAAGCCGCAGTGGTTTGTCGCACTCGACACCTCCCCCTTGCCACGGGTGCCGACGATGTAGCGGGAACAGTACTGGTCACTGCACAGGAACGATCCACCCCGCTGGATCCGCTTCGCCTGCCCAGGCTCCGCCGGATCATGGCTGTCGGTCGGTCCGCGCGGGTTGAGCGCGACGCCCTCCGCGGCATCCCCGGCATACGTATCCGGGCGATACCAGTCGCTGCACCATTCCCAGACGTTCCCCGACATGTCGTGGAGTCCGTAGGCGTTGGCGGGGTAGCGGCCCACCGGTGCGATGCCCGGGAAACCATCGTCTGCGGTGTTCTCTCCCGGAAATCGCCCCTGCCAGATGTTGGCCATCCAGCGGCCGCCGGGCTTGAACTCGTTGCCCCACGGATAGGTCGCACCGGCAAGCCCCCCACGCGATGCACACTCCCATTCCGCCTCCGTGGGAAGCCGCTTGCCGGCCCACGCCGCGTAGGCTTCCGCGTCCTCGAAGGCAACGTGAACCACCGGTTGGTCGCCCTTGCCCTCGAGGTCGCTGTCGGGGCCCTCCGGATGCTTCCAGCAGGCGCTGGGGACATAGGCCCACCAGCGGAGGTGCGCTGTTCCGGTGGCATCCCTCAGCGGCACATCCGCGGCCGGCGGCGTGAACACGATCGATCCGGCGACGAGATTCTCCGGCAGAGCGCCGGGGAAGTCCTCGGCCCGCGGTGGCCGCTCCGCCACGGTCACGTACCCGGTCGCCTTCACGAACTTTGCGAACTGATCGTTGGTGACCTCGTGCACGTCCATCCAGAAGCCATCCACCCCGACGCGATGCACCGGCCGGGCGTCGCGCATTGGATCAGTCCCACCGAACGGCACGCCACGGGGATCGGAGCAGCCCATCGAGAACTCGCCGCCGGGCACCCAGACCATCCCTGGTGGTGACTGAGCCGACGCTTGACTCCCAGCAACGGTCGGCTGGAAGGGGCCTTGGGCCGTGGCGGTGTCGCGTCGCGGCCGGCCGGCCAGCCATACGCCCATGGCGAGGAGCAACGGCAGCAGCCAGATCGACCGTCCCCACGCTCCGCGATGCTTCGTCGGCTGCCGTTGTTTCACTCGTGCAGCAGTCATGCCACCTTCCCTCGGAGGATTCGCTTGAGTTGCTGAGCGAGCGTTTCACGACGCGAGGCAGTCCACCAGCGGATGCAGTCACGACGGACCCGCTTCGCCGAGGCCGACTCCCGCCGGCTCGCGTCGAGGAGTGTCCGACGGGCGCGATCGTCCACTTGCCCCAGCGACCAGAGCCGGAGTCGCTCGGCAGCGGCCGCATGGTCGGTGACCTCGCCCAGCCGTGCCTGCAGTCGGCGGAGCGCACGAACGCAGGCAGTGACTTCCGCCGTCGGCGCCGCGGCGGTGAACAGTTCCAGCGAATACCGCAGCTTCTTCGTATGAACTCGCAGCCGGTGGATCCCGCGATCATCGTGGAGGGAATGGTCGAGGTGGGTGAGGAATCGCCTGACAAGCCGTCGCGACCGACGGCGGGCGAAGGAGACAACTGTCTCGGTCGTCGCCGCCGACTCGACAGCAACGAGCAGCGCAGCGGCCTTGCCGTTCCAGTCGCGGGCTTGCAGGCTGGTGATCTCGTCCTCGAGGTCCCGTCGCGTCGGTGGCCGCTTCTTCGCCAGAATCTCAGCCAGGTGCTTTCGGGCTACTCCACCGGCGGCGGATGACCGTGCCGCCGCTGCCGCCCGGCAACGCGTGGTGAGTACGTCGAGATCGCGGGCTTCTCCGGCCGCGCGGCGGATCCGGCGGAGCGACTTCTTAAACCAGCAACGCTGCCGCCGTGGCACGAACGACCGAAAGGCAGTGATGGCGGCAGCCGCACGACGGGCGGAAATCCGGAGCCGATGCACGGCCTCCGCCCGCGGTTTTCCGGTGGCGACGGCAGCGATCGCTCGCGCAACGGCTCCAAGCCGCTGTCGAAGGAGCCGGCTGGCGACGTCCACGGCCGATGCTGCATGCGCCGCTCGAACGGTTCGCGACGCCATCAGAGAATTCACGAGCGGGTTGCACGGAACGGGGGCCGGCGTTCCGGCCCTCAGCGTCACTGTACGGGCGGTGCAGCGTGCATTCCAGCATCCACCCGCTGGAGCGGCTCAGCGGGCACCGACGGTCTGCGGCCCCGGCTGGGTCGCAGCGGAATCTGCCGGTGGACGCTTCGATACGACCACGTCGGAAACGAAGATTGTGCCCGCGCCCATTGCTCCCTCGCCCGTCCAAAGACGGCCCTTGACCTTGATCTCATCGCCTGTCGAGACGAGGTCGAGGCGGGCCGCGTCGATCGTCGCGATGGCATCCGCGTCGAGTTGCAGCGTGATCCTCCGCAGCTTGCCAGCATCCACGCGGAGCCCGACGAGGTTCTTTTGGACGCTGACGACAGTCCCGACGATCGTCTCCATGCGCTTCGGGCGAACGGCATCAGGAATGAAGCCCGCGGGCGGCGTGACGATCTCGAAGCTGGAAACTGGCTCGACAGCATACCCCTTGCCATCGACTTCCGCGCGGAGCCTGACGACCATTCCTGTCGTCAGGATGGACGCCGGCGCCCGCCCGCCGATTTGAAACCGGGTCACTCCGGCCGGGTGGAACTGGGCGATGAGCGGTTCGGCATGGCCCCCCGTGGCATCCGATTCGTCAAAGGCGACCATGCCGCCGGCGGCCTGGCCCACCACCGCTCGGACAACCCCCTTGAACTCAGCCTCGGGCAGTCGATCGATGACGAGTTGGTTCTCGGCGACGGGCACGGTAATCGCCTTGTTCGAACCGCGACACGCCCCCAAGTTCCAAAGCCGCTCGTAGCTCTGCTGGAGCTTCGCCGACTTGTAGAACGTCCCCCAGTGGATCGTGCCGTCCGCTGCGAGTGGTGGCGGCGAATCCTGCGCGTCCGCGTACGGGTTGTACGGGGCGACTTGCCCGGGAGCAGCCGCCGCCCACACGGCAATGACCAACAGGGGAAGGCAGCAGAATCCGCGTGTCATGGAGTTGTCCTTGCGGGCAGCGACGTCCGCCCTGCTCTGACACTACTTCGGCACGGAAGCGACCGCAAAAAGCCTGGCGGCCCGGTCATGACGGCCGCACCAGATATGACGACGGGCGTAGCCCGGCTTCCGCCGCAGGCCACGCCCGTATGGTCAAAATCGGTCCGTCCCGTCAGCGTAGGTTAGACGTTGTCACCGGCGGCCAGCGTGGCAACGCCACCGTTACCCACCTGAGCAGCACCCTCGGCACCAGCGTCGCTCGAAGCAGCAGCCTCGAGCAGCGGGAACTGACGAGCCAGGACGTTCTCCCGATCCATTCGCAGCGACTCCAGCGCCTCTGGCCGCACACGAACCTCGGCGGACTGAAACGTGTTGAAGCCCGTACCGGCAGGGATCAAGTGCCCAAGGATGACGTTCTCCTTGAGCCCGACGAGGTTGTCGACCTTCCCCGCGAGCGCGGCTTCCGTCAGTACCTTCGTGGTCTCCTGGAAACTGGCCGCCGAAATGAAACTCGAACTCTGAACACTCGCCTTGGTGATCCCGAGCAGCTGCGTGCTGGCTGTCGCCGGCTTCGGCTTTGTACCCTTTGCAGCAGCTCCGCCGAGCGTCTCGATCTGGGCATTCGCCTGCGCGAGCACCTCCTTCGGCACGATCGCTCCAACCTCAAACTCGCTGTCGCCCTTGTCGGTGATCCGCAGGCAGTCGGTGACCCGGTCGTTTGCGGTGCGGAACTCGAACTTGTCCATCACGCTGCCCGGCAGCAGCGTCGTGTCGCCGACGGTCTCAATCTTCACCTTTCGCAGCATCTGCGAGACGATGATCTCGATGTGCTTGTCATCGATATCGACGCGCTGACTGCGGTAGACGTTCTGGATCTCACGGGTGAGGTACTGCTGCACCGCCTCTTCGCCCGAGATCCGCAGGATATCGTGCGGCACGAGCGGACCATCAACGAGCGCCTCGCCCGCCTTGACGATGTCGCCGGCATGCACGCGAAGGTGCTTGCCGTGGGTGACAAGGTGTTCCCGTTCGATGCCGCTCTCGTTCTTGACCACGATGGTCCGCTTGCCCCGGCGCTTCTCGCCAAGGAGTTCCACCTTGCCGTCGATTTCGGCCATGATCGCCGGATCCTTGGGCTTGCGAGCCTCGAAGATCTCCGTGACTCGCGGCAGACCACCGGTGATGTCCTGCGTACCCGAGGCTTCGCGGGGCGTCTTGGCGAGAATGTGGCCGGCGGCCACCATCTCACCCGGCGACACCTCGATGTAGGCCTTTTCAGGCAGATAGTAGAAGTCGAGGATCTTGCCCGACTCGTCTTCGAGCACGACCTGCGGGTGGTAGACACCCTTATGCTCCATAATCATTCGCCGAAGGTGACCGCTGGGGTCCTTCTCGAGGCGGAGGGTCTCGTTCTCGATCACATCTTCGTATCGGACCTTGCCCGACACCTCGGAGAGGATCGGGATCGAGTGCGGGTCCCACTGCACGAGCACTGTGCCCGCCTTGACTTCGTCGTCGTCCTTGACCTTCAGAATCGCACCCGCCGGAACTTCAAACTTCTCCAGTTCGCGGCCCTTGGGGTCGATGATCGCGATCTCGCCATTGCGGGCGAGCACGACGGCTTCGCCTTGCTCGTTGGTCACGGTGCGAAGCCGGGTGAACTTCACCGTGCCGGCCCGCTTCGCCTTGCTCTCGCTCTCCTCGATGGCACGCTGGCCCACGCCACCGATGTGGAAGGTCCGCATCGTCAACTGCGTACCCGGCTCGCCGATGCTCTGAGCGGCGATGATGCCCACCGCCATGCCCTCCTCAACGAGCGAGCCCGTGGAAAGGTCCATGCCGTAGCACAGCCGGCACACGCCCAGCGGTGCCTCGCAGGTCAGCGGACTGCGGACCTGGATCTTTTCGAGGCCGAGTTCCTCGACCTGCCGCGCCGTCGTCGGCGTCATCAGATCGTCCTCGCGAACGATCACTTCGTCGCTGATCGGGTTGCGGATGTCGGACCGGCTCACGCGGCCGCGAATACCGTCGGCGAGGCTGACTTCAACCTTCTCGCCGCGGTAAATCACCCCCTTGGTGATCCCCTGCGTCGTGCCGCAGTCGTGCATCGTCACGACCACATTCTGCGCCACGTCGGCGAGTTTCCGGGTGAGGTATCCCGAGTCGGCCGTCTTGAGGGCCGTATCGGCGAGACCCTTTCGGGCACCGTGCGTCGAGCTGAAATACTCGAGCACTGTCAGCCCTTCGCGGAAGTTCGCCTTGATCGGCGTCTCGATGATCTTGCCCGACGGCTTTGCCATCAGGCCGCGCATGCCGGCCAACTGGCGGATCTGCTCGACGCCGCCTCGGGCACCAGAATGGGCCATCAGGTGGATCGGGTTGACGTAGCCTGGTCGGCGGGTCGGCTTGGCGTCCGTGTCCTGCTCGAGTTCCGCCATCATCTCCTTGGTGATCTGCTCACGGGCATGCGTCCAGGCGTCGAGCACCGAGTTGTATCGTTCGCCGTCGGTGATCACGCCCTTCTGGTAACGCTTGAGGATCTTCATCACCTCCTTCTCGGCGTCGCCGATGATCCGAGTCTTACTCGTGGGGGTGATCAGGTCATCCGTAGCGAACGACAGGCCGCTCTTCGTGCTCCAACCGAAGCCGACGCGGTTCATGTCGTCGAGCAGGTCGATCGTCTTACGACGGCCGAGCGTCTGATAGCAGTCGGAAATCACGCGGGCCAACTCGCTCGACCGCATCGGGATGTTGTAGAAGAGCATCCCCTCGGGCAGCGTCGAGTTGAACAGCACGCGACCAGCGGTGGTCTCGACCACGGCCCCTGGCTTTGCCTGCGCCTCGATGTCGGTCTTGAGCCGCCGCTTCGCCGGCAGTTTGACCTTGATCTTGGCGTGAGTGTCCACCTTCCGCAGCGAGTGGGCGATCTCCACTTCGGCGAAATCCTTGAACACCATTCCCTCGCCCTTACGGCCGGGAATCGCCATTGTCAGGTAGTAGCAGCCCATCACCACGTCTTGCGAGGGTGAGATGATCGGCGCACCGTTGGCCGGGCTAAAGATGTTGTTCGTCGACAGCATCAGGGTGTGAGCTTCGACCTGAGCCTCGATCGAGAGCGGCAGGTGAACCGCCATCTGGTCACCGTCGAAGTCGGCGTTGAAGCCCTTGCAGACGAGCGGATGGAGCTTGATCGCGTTGCCCTCGACGAGCACCGGCTCGAAGGCCTGGATGCCCATGCGATGCAGCGTGGGAGCGCGATTGAGGAGCACCGGGTGGTTGCGAATCACCTCTTCAAGGATGTCCCAGACCTCGGCGTCTTTCCGCTCGAGCATCTTCTTAGCGCTCTTGATCGTGTCGGCGTGGCCGAGTTCCTTGAGCCGCCGGATGATGAACGGTTGGTAGAGCTCCAGCGCGATCTTCTTCGGCAGGCCGCACTGATGGAGACGCAGGTTGGGGCCCACCACGATCACCGACCGCGCAGAGTAGTCGACTCGCTTGCCGAGCAAGTTCTCGCGAAACCGCCCCTGCTTGCCCTTGATCATGTCTGTCAGGCTCTTGAGCGGGCGGTTGCTCGAAGCCAGCACGGGCCGCTTGCAGCGGTTGTTGTCGAACAGCGCGTCAACCGACTGCTGCAGCATCCGCTTCTCGTTGCGGATGATGACCTCGGGCGCGTTGAGATCAACCAGCTTCTTGAGCCGGTTGTTGCGGTTGATGATCCGGCGGTAGAGGTCGTTGAGATCGCTCGTGGCGAAGTTGCCGCTGTCGAGCATGACGAGCGGGCGAAGATCCGGCGGGATCACCGGGATCACGTCGAGCACCATCCACTCCGGCTTGTTCTCGCTGTCGCGAATGCTCTCCACGATCTTCAGCCGGTTGACGAGATCCTTTTTCTTCTGCTTCGAGTTCGTGGTGATCAGTTCCTCGCGAAGCTCTCGCGAGAGCGTCACCAGATCGAGCCCCAGCAGGAGCTTGCGAACCGCCTCAGCCCCCATCTCGGCTTCGAAACTGCCTTCACCGTGGGTGGCCCGCGCCTCCCGATACTCCTCCTCAGTGAGCAGTTGCTGCTTCTTGAGCGGCGTATCTTTCGGATCAAGGACGACGTAGTCCTGGAAGTAGATCACCTTCTCGAGGCTCGACGTCTTCATGTCGAGCAGGGCGCCGAGCCGACTCGGCATCGCCTTGAAGAACCAGATGTGCACGACAGGAGCCGCAAGCTCGATGTGGCCCATCCGCTTGCGGCGCACGCGGCTGTGCGTGACCTTCACCCCGCAGCGGTCGCAGATCATCCCCTTGTACTTCATGCCGCGGTACTTGCCGCAGGAGCACTCCCAGTCCTTTTCTGGTCCGAAGATCTTCTCGCACATCAGGCCGTCCTTCTCGGGACGGAAGGTGCGGTAGTTGATCGTCTCGGGCTTCTTGACCTCGCCGAACGACCAGCTGCGAATATCGTGCGGCCTGGCCAGGCTAATCTTTACGGCCGAGTAGTCGTTGACGCGATCGTAGGTGGCTTCACCGATGCTCACGGGCGATTCTCCTGGGGCCTTTCGAGGCGACTGTTGATCAACCTTGTGCTGTCTTGCTGGAGGCTTGACTGTCGTGCGACTCCGGGAACCAAAGGCCCCAGAAGGCTTCTAAGCGGGCGAAGGCCACGATGGCTTCCGCCCGCGCGAACCTAGATCCGTCGCTTCTCCAACTGCATATTCAACGCCAAACCGCGAATCTCATTGGTCAGCACGTCGAAGCTGGCGGGCGTGCCGGCCTCGAGCGTGTTCTCACCCTTCACCATGCTCTCGTAGATCTTCGTGCGGCCCTCCACGTCGTCGCTCTTCACCGTGAGGAGCTCCTGGAGGATGTAGGCCGCGCCGTAGGCCTCGAGCGCCCAGACTTCCATCTCGCCAAACCGCTGACCGCCAAACCGGGCCTTGCCCCCGAGCGGCTGCTGCGTGATGAGCGAGTAGGGCCCGGTCGACCGGGCGTGCACCTTGTCGTCGACGAGGTGGTGGAGCTTGAGCATGTAGATGTAGCCCACCGTCGTCTCCTGCTCGAGCGGTTCGCCAGTGCGTCCGTCGAATAGCTGCGCCTTGCCGTGCCGCGGCAGATTCGCGTCGTCGAGAACCTTGTTGATGTCCTCTTCGCTGGCTCCGTCGAACACCGGGGTGATCGCCTGGAAACCGAGAATCTTTCCGGCCCAGCCAAGGTGAGTCTCGAGGATCTGACCCACGTTCATGCGGCTCGGCACGCCCAGGGGATTGAGCAGGATCTGCAGCGGCGTGCCATCGGCCAGGAAGGGCATCTCCTCCTTGGGGAGAATCTTCGCGATCACACCCTTGTTGCCGTGGCGGCCGGCCATCTTGTCACCCACGGAAATGACCCGCTTGGCAGCCACATAGACCTTCACCATCTGGAGCACGCCCGGACGGAGTTCGTCGCCCCGCTTCATGCTGTTGAGGCGGCGCTCCTTGCCGTCGATCGCTTCCTCAACCGCTGGCCACATCGTCTTGATGATCTTGTCGACGTCGGCCTTGCGTTGAGGCGAGCGGACATCGAATTCGTCCGGCTTGAACGCTGCGGCCCGCTCCGCCACGACCTTGTGGTCCTGGTTCCGCACGAGCGGGCTGCCGTCGTCGGCAGTCAGGGGCTTCTGGAGCACCTTTTCCATCTCGGCAACCATCGCCCCGAAGGTCTCGGCGATCCGCAGATTGCCCTCGCTCTCGGCCTCCTTGAGCTGCTTCTGAAACTCCCGCCGCTCGTCCTCGGAAAGGCTCATCTGTCGCGAGAACTTTTCCGTGGCGGTGACGATGCCCTCAACGCCCGACGGCACCTCCAGCGAGTCGTTCTTCACGTCCTCGCCGGCACGGCCGAAGATGGCATGGAGCAACTTCTCTTCCGGCGTGAGTTCTGTCTTGCTCTTGGGGGAGACCTTCCCGACGAGGATGTCGCCGGGGCGGACGTAGGTGCCGATGCGGACGATCCCGGTCTCGTCGAGGTTGTGCAGGGCCCGCTCGCCGACATTGGGGATGTCTCGGGTGAACTCCTCGCGGCCCAACTTCGTGTCGCGGATCTCGATGTCGTATTCCTCGATGTGGATCGAGGTGTAGACGTCATCCTCCACCAACTCTTCGCTGATGATGATCGCGTCTTCGAAGTTGAAGCCGTCCCACGCGATGAAGCCCACGAGCACATTACGACCAAGGGCGAGCTCGCCCTTGTACGTTGCAGCGCCGTCGGCAAGCACCTCGCCCTTCTCGACCTTCTGGCCAAGTTGCACGATCGGCTTTTGGTTCTGGCAGGTCCGCTCGTTGAGGCCAACGTACTTCCGCAAATGATAAACGTCCGGGGCAGCGCCACTCGGGGGCGAGACCTCGATCGTCTCGGCGTCGACGTAGGTGACGGTGCCCTTCTTCGCGGCCCGCACCAGCAGGCCGGAGTTGGTGGCCACATCGCGCTCCATGCCCGTCGCCACCACCGGCGGCTCCGTGACGAGCAGCGGCACAGCCTGTCGCTGCATGTTGGAACCCATAAGGGCGCGGTTGGCGTCGTCGTGCTCGAGAAAGGGAATCAGACCGGCCGACACGCCAACCATCTGGCTCGGAGCGACGTCGATGTACTCAATGTCCTCAGCGGGCACGAGCACAAAGTCGCCCTTGTAACGGGCGATGACCGTGTCGCCAACGATCTTGCCGTCGACCACGGTCGCATCGGCCGGAGCAAGATGGGCGTCGTGCTCCTCGTCGGCCCGCAACCAGACGACGTCATCCGTCAGCTTCGACTTCGACACCTTCCGGTAGGGGGTAACAAGAAACCCGTAGGAGTCAACGCCGGAGTAAATCGCCAGGCTGGAAATGAGGCCGATATTCGTGCCTTCCGGCGTCTCGATCGGGCAGATCCGGCCATAGTGCGAGATGTGCACGTCGCGGACTTCGAACCCGGCCCGCTTGCGGTTGAGGCCGCCTGGTCCGAGCGCGGAGAGCCGCCGCTCGTGCGCGAGCATGGAGAGCGGGTTGGTTTGATCGACCACCTGCGAGAGCTCGCCGCGGCCGAAGAAATACTCGATCGCAGCCGAGATGCTCTTGGGATTAATGAGGGTTCGCGGCGACATCTCCGCGACGTCCTTGAGGCTCATCCGCTCCTGCACGGTGCGGCGGAGCTTGAGAAAGCCCTTGCGGAGTTCATCGCTGGCGAGTTCATCGATCGTCCGCAGCCGGCGGTTTCCGAGGTGGTCGATATCGTCGACCTCAACCTCACCCTCGCCCTCACTGAGCTGCAGCATGTAGCGGATCGCGGCGATCATGTCCTCCGCCCGCAGCGTCATCTCCGTCTCGGGCACGTCGAGCCCGAGCTTGCGGTTGATGCGGAAGCGGCCGACACGGCCAAGGCGATAACGGTTGGTGTCCTTGAACTTCTCGTCGAACAGCGCCCTCGCCTTGTCGAACGCCGGCGGATTGCCCGGCCGCAGCCGCTGGTAGATGCGGATCAACGCATCTTCATGGCTCGGCGCGACCCCGGTCCGCCGCTTCGACTCGTCGGCATCCTCGCGGAGGCTGTTGACGATCAGCGGGACCTTCTGCTCGAGCATCACCTCGACACCCTTCAGACCCGAGGTGCAGATCAACTCGGCCTGATCGTGAGTGACTTTGCAGCCGGCGTCGACGATGATTTCACCGGCCCGCTCGCTCCCCTTCGGATAGACGATGTCATCGACGGCGATCTTGCCCTCGATCTTGGCGACGTATCGGCTACCCTCCGTCTTCACCTTTTCGGTCGTGTAGAAGAGCTTCAGAATCTCGGCGTCGGAGGTGTACTTGGGGTCCATCGCCCGCAGGAGCGTGAGCGCCGAGAACTTGCCACTCTGGTCGATCCGCACTTGAAGCGTGTCCTTCTTCGACACGTTCAGCTCGATCCAGCTACCCCGCTCAGGAATGATGCGGCAGTTATGGGTTTTGCGATCGCTCGATTCGGTGTCGGCGACAAAGTCAATGCCGGGTGAGCGGTGCAGCTGACTGACCACCACGCGCTCAGCACCATTGATGATGAACTCGCCGCCCCCGAGCATGATCGGGACGTCACCAAGATAGACCTCTTCCTCAATCGGCTGCTCGCGAGTGAGCCGCAGCCAGACGCGGAGCGGACGACCGTAGGTGAGCCGCAACTGGCGGCATTCATCGGGGCTATACCGCGGCTTGCCGAGCTCGTATCGCAGGTACTCGAGTTTCACCGTGCGGTCATAACTCTCGATCGGGAAGATCTCCCGGAGCACGCCCTCGATGCCCTCGTCCTTGCGCTTGGAGGCAGGCACGCCATACTGCAGAAACTTGTCGTAGAAACGTGTCTGGATCTCGGTGAGGTCTGGAATGAGATGACTGACGCGACGGCTGCCGAAGTGGCGAACTTCACTGGGCTGGAGACGGCGGACGGCGCGGGTTGCCATTGACAGAAAACTCCTCGGGATGGTCTCGTGCGGCCGCGAACGGGTCGCGTTCCGTTCAGGGCACTGTCGAGTCAGGGCACTGTCGTGAATCGAAGCCGCCGCACTGCGACGGACCATCGACTCACCGTCGAGTCGACGAATCCTCCGATGGCGCGCAGGCCTCGGCGGACACAGCGACCTTCAGAGCCGGCTAAATACTCAGGAACAAATGGGGAGCTAGGCAGGATCGGCAGGGACGGGCAAGCAAACGCAAATACTATACCATTTGGCGATAAGGAGCAAACCTCCCAACACCAAACGGGGTTTTTCACGCGTTTACTTGATCGCGACCTTGGCGCCGGCCTCTTCCAGTTCCTTCTTCAGCTTCTCGGCGTCGGCCTTCGAGATGCCTTCCTTCACCTTGGAAGGGGCGCCTTCGACCGTGTCTTTGGCCTCCTTGAGACCTAGGCCAGTCGCAGCACGCACCACCTTGATGACGCCGATCTTGTTGTCGCCGAACGCCTCGAGAATGACGTCGAACTCGGTCTTCTCGACGGCAGCTTCAGCCCCGGCACCGCCGGCAGCGCCACCGGCACCAGGAGCAGCCATCATGACCGCGCCGCCAGCCGCCGGCTTGATGCCGTGAACTTCGTCGAGGTAATCGGACAACTCCTTCGCTGCCTTCAGGGTGAGGCCGACGATCTTGTCGCCGAGGTCCTTCGTGTCCTTCGAGAATTCACGCGTCGCTTCAGCCGTTGCCATCGCTCGAGGTCCTTTCAGTTCAAAAATCGCGGTATCGCCGGACGATCCGGTGACCGCTGGATGTGGTGAAAAATGCCGAATGTGGGGTGTCGTACCGTCGGTCCAAACTACCGTGGGCCCGGCAGCCGAGCCCTTTGTCATACCATGGGAAATCGTGGAGTGAAGCCCGTCCCAAAAATCTCGGGGCGAACCGGGTCAGGAAGCAGCCGCCTCCCCGCCACTAGCCTTTTCCAGGTCTTCGACCCGTGACTTGAGCTGGCCCGCCAGAGTGCCGCCAGCCGACAGAATCTGTCCGGAAAGCGTGCCGCCGAGCGAGCTAATCTGCCCAGAGAGGATCGAGAGCTGCTCCGACCGCGTGGGCCACTTGGCAACTCGCTTGACGTCTCCGGCATCGAGCTTTGCCCCATCGAGGGCTCCGCCACGGCACTCGAAGCCTTCGAAATCCTTCACTCCCTGGAGGCGGTCGAGTTCCTTCGCCAGATCGACGACATCCTCGCCACCCCAGGCGATCGCCAGCATTCCCTCAGCCCGGTCAAAGGCCGGCGCGAGCGGCGTCCCCTCCATCGCTCGACGGGCGAGGCTGTTCTTCACGAGTTGCAGGCTGATTCGCTTCTTGCGAAGCGATTGCCGCAGTTGCGTGGTCTTTTGGGCATCGAGCTTCCCGAGGCTGACAACGATGACGTCGCCAACTCCCGTGAGGCGGCCCTTGAGATCGTCGACCAGCATGTCCTTGATGGCTTTGCTCATGGCAAACGGAATCCGGTGAAACGTGGAAGTGAAAGGTGAGGAGACTGTCAGACGGCGACCATCACGCCGGGCGTCATCGTGCCCGAAATCGAGATGCTCTTGAGGTACTGGCCGCGAACGCTCGACGGCTGCATGCCGACGATGTGGTCGACGAAAGCACGAATGTTGTCGACGAGTTTGGTGGCGTCGAAGCTCGCCTTGCCGACGACGGCATGCACGATGCCCGTGGGATCGTTGCGGAACTCGACCTTACCAGCCTTGTACTCGCTCACCGTCTTCTTGATATCGGCGGTCACGGTCCCGGCGCGGGGGCTCGGCATCAGTCCTCGGGGGCCGAGCACCTTTCCGAGCGGGCCCACCAGGCCCATCATGTCGGGGGCGGCGATGCAGACGTCGAAGTCCGTCCAGCCTTCCTTGATCTTCTTGGCGAGGTCGTCGGCGCCAACTTCCTCGGCACCGGCGGCTTTCGCGTCATCGGCAAGGTTGCCCTTGGCGAAGACCACGACCCGCTTTGACTTCCCGATACCGTGGGGAAGCACGATCGAACCGCGGATGATCTGGTCAGCCTGCTTCGGATCAATGCCGAGCCGCAGATGGATTTCAACGGTCTGGTCGAACTTGGTCGGAGGAAACTTCTTGAGCACGGCGACTGCCTCCGCCACCGGGATGGCGTCGTCGGTCTTCGGCTTCACGGCGAGCATTGCCCGCATGCGCTTGTTCGTGGCCACTATGATCCTCGAATCTCGATTGGGGTGAACTGGTGTGAGTACGTGGATGGAAGCGAAGGCGTCAGCCCTCGACGACGATGCCCATGCTGCGGGCCGTGCCCTCGACCATGCGGCGGGCATGCTCGCCATCGCGGGCGTTGAGGTCTGCCCCCTTTAGCCGGACGATATCATCGAGTTGGGCCTTCGTCACCTTGCCGACCTTGTCTTTGTTGGGCACGCCCGAACCCTTCGCCAGGCCAGCGGCCTTCTTGAGGAGCGCGGCGGCAGGAGGGCTCTTGGTGATGAACTCGAATGAGCGGTCGTTGTAGACCGTCACCACCACCGGGATCGGCATGCCGGCCGCCTCTCGGGTGCGGTCGTTGAACTGCTGCACGAACTGGCCGAGGTTAATTCCAAACCGACCGAGCGAGGTGCCCACTGGGGGCGCCGGGGTCGCCTGGCCACCAGGAACCTGAAACTTTGCCTGACCAACAACCTGCTTCGCCATCTCGTCGACCTTTCTTCGTCAGCCGTCCGTTGATTCCGATCACCCAGTTCCGATTCACTGGCCCGTCGCGGGCCCGACTCTACTCTCGAACCGCACCGCGTGCCGCTCACACCGACTCGATTTGCCAGTATTCAATATCGACCGGCGTTGATCGGCCGAAGATGCTGAGCATCACCGTCACGCGGCCGTTCGCCTCGTCGATCTGCTCGACCTCGCCTTCGAAGTTCTCGAAGGTGCCCTCGTTGATCTTCACGCGGTCGCCCTTCTTGAAGGTGATCTTCAGGCGAGGCTGGTCGTCGGTCTTCTCCTCGCTCTTGTTGAGGAGTTTGGCGACATCCTGGGGAAGCATGGGGCTGGGACGACCGGCCGATCCGGTGAAGTCTCCGATGCCCCCGGTCTCCCGGACCAGGTACCACGTCTCGTCGTTCAAGATCATGTTCACCAGGATGTATCCCGGATAGAGCTTGCGAGAAACGACGCGTTTTTTGCCCCCTTTGAACTCGGTGACCTGCTCCTTCGGCACGATCACTTCGCCGAACCACTTGTCCATGCCTTGCATGGAGATGCGGCGGAGGAGGGTTTCGCGGATCGAGTCTTCCCGGTTGCTCTGCACCTTGAGGATGTACCAGTGTCGTTCGCCCACCACGGGCGAGTCGTCGTCGGCCGCGAGCTCGATCGGCTTGGCGTTTTCGTCGCCGGCAAACGGGTCTGCGACCTCAGCGGGAGTGCCGTCATCCTCGACGTCGTCAACGGCGGGCGCGTCAACCGACGCAACCACCTCGTCGGCGGGCAGCTTCTCGTGCTCGTTCGTCGCGTCGTCGGTCATGGCCATCGGTCCGGCGTGTGGTGAAAAGATGAAGGAGTGGGGGAACGATCAGCTCGTACGAAGCACAAGCCGGAGCACGAACCACCAAAACAGATCGTAACCAGCAAGAATCGCGGCGAGCGCGAAGATCAGGAAGATGATGACGGCCGAACTCCGAATAACCTCTTCGGCGGTGGGCCACGACACCTTCGCCACTTCCGACTCGACCGCAATCAGAAAGTCGGCAAACATCGGGATATTGACCAACCGGTAGCAGAGCCAGAGACCGAGCGCCGCCAGGCCGCCCGGCACCAGGAACCGCACCACGCCCAGATCGGCACCTCCAGCGAAACCCGCGAGCGAGTTGTCGCCACCGCCGTACTGGATCGCCAACAACTGCGAAAGCCGCCACACGCCAAGCGCGACGATCGTCGCGAGCGCTGCAAACGTGACCTGACGGGTGACCCGCCCCTGATTCCGTTTGTAGACGGAAAAACTGAGGATGTCCCCCCAGATACCTGCGGATTTGACGTTTTCCTGCATGGCGGACCTCACGCGTTCCGTCGCCCGAATCCCATCCTGTGAAACCAGAACCAACAAACCCGGACCAATCGACCTCTTCCCCATCCCACCGCGTGCCGCCGAGCGGCCGCGTGCAGGGGCGGCGGGGATCGAACTCGCAACCTCTGGTTTTGGAGACCAGCGCTCTGCCAGTTGAGCTACGCCCCTGTGGAGTAGGAGGGGGCCCGATTGCCGGGCCCCCTCCTCTCGAAATCAATCAAGGATCTTTGTGACCACGCCTGAGCCGACCGTCTTTCCACCCTCGCGGATGGCAAAGCGGACGCCGTCGTCCATGGCGATCGGCACCATCAGCTCGACCTCCATCTTGACGTTGTCGCCCGGCGAGCACATCTCGACGCCGCCGAGCAGCTTGGTCGAGCCGGTCACGTCGGTCGTGCGGAAGTAGAACTGCGGGCGGTAGCCGGCGAAGAACGGCGTGTGACGGCCACCCTCCTCCTTCGACAGCACGTAGACCTCGCACTCAAACTTCTTGTGGGGCTTGATCGAGCCCGGCTTGGCAAGTACCTGGCCGCGCTCAATGCCCTCGCGAGCGATGCCGCGGAGGAGGCAGCCGACGTTATCGCCAGCCTGACCACGATCCAGCAGCTTCTTGAACATTTCGACGCCGGTCACGGTCGTCTTCTCGGCCTTGTCCTTGAGGCCGATGATTTCGACTTCATCACCGACCTTCACCTCACCGCGCTCGATACGGCCCGTCGCCACCGTGCCACGGCCTTCGATCGAGAACACGTCCTCGATGGCCATGAGGAACGGCTTGTCGAGCTCACGAATCGGCTCGGGGATATAGCTGTCGACCGCGTCGAGCAGGTCGGCGATGCACTTGTTCTTCGCCGGGTCGGCGGGGCTGTCGTAGGCCGGCTTGCCGGCACCACGAACGATCGGCACGTCGTCGCCCGGGAAGCCGTACTTCGTCAGCAGTTCGCGGATCTCCATCTCGACGAGGTCGAGGAGTTCCGGATCGTCGACGAGGTCCACCTTGTTGAGGAACACGACCAGGGCAGGCACACCGACCTGCTTGGCCAGCAGGATGTGCTCCCGGGTCTGGGGCATGGGGCCGTCGGCCGCACTCACCACCAGGATCGCGCCGTCCATCTGGGCGGCACCAGTGATCATGTTCTTGATGAAGTCGGCGTGACCCGGGCAGTCGATGTGGGCGTAGTGACGCTTCTCGGTCTCATACTCCACGTGACTGACCGCGATTGTCACCGTCTTCGTATCGTCGCGGACGGTGCCGCCCTTGGCGATGTCGGCGTAGCTCTTGGCGACGGCCAGATTCTTGGCCGCCTGCACCGCAACCAGAGCGCCCGTGAGGGTCGTCTTGCCGTGGTCAATATGCCCGATCGTGCCGACGTTGACGTGCGGCTTGCTCCGCGTGAACGTGTCCTTTGCCATCGTTTCTCCCTGAGGGGTCCTCTTCTGGTGGTTATTGGGTTAGGGGGTACGAACGAACGAAAAGCTGCTGAAGGGACTTGAACCCTTGACCTCGTCCTTACCAAGGACGTGCTCTACCAACTGAGCTACAGCAGCGTGGTGCATCGAAGCGCCGCGGCCGCCGCGGCCCTGGATCCTGGGGTTGTATTTGGTGGTTGTTGTGGGGTGTGGGTGATGCTGATTCGGTTCGGGGTGTATCGGTGAGGAACGTGCGGGCGGTTGAGGAAGGGCCGTTTACTCCGGGAAACCGCCAAAGCGGGTAGAGGGAATCGAACCCTCGTCTTTAGCTTGGAAGGCTATTGCTCTACCATTGAGCTACACCCGCGCGGGGATGAGACTGGGGAGTGCAGGATTCGAACCTGCGAAGGCAATGCCATCAGATTTACAGTCTGACCCCTTTGACCGCTCGGGAAACTCCCCTCTCTGGTGAACTCTGAACTCCTCCGGATCTTTCCGGTGCGTGTGCTGGTGGTGACGGTCGTGTCTTCCGTATCGGGTGGACGCTCGTGCTTCGCTCGCTGATCGATCAAGTAACGGGCCGCGAGGCCCCACCGCGGCTTGCGCACCGGCTGAGGCGAGTCGCCCGCACGATGCCCTCGACCGGCTGTGCCGCGCGACGGCCGTCATGGTGAGCTAGCGGCGGGAGTTGAACCCGCAACCTGCTGATTACAAATCAGCTGCTCTGCCAATTGAGCTACGCTAGCGGCCGGTCGGAACCGCGAAACATTGAAGTGTACGGATTCGATCTTCGCCTGCAAGATGGGCGTTTTCACCGGCCAAGACCTGCATTTCGGCCCCGGCAATCCTCCCGCAAGCCCCGGCCGCCATGGGAATGCTGTTCAGGGGAAAACCAGCTCCAGCATCGAGAAATCATCGTGAAAATCGTCCTGCTGGGCCACGGATCGCACCTTGGTGACCAGGGTGTCGATCGGGCTTTCTGACCCCATCGCTGGGGCAGTCAGCGTGGCCACAAACTCCTCAAACGGCCACATTGAGCCGTCGGGCCGGCTGATCTCGAAGGCCCCGTCGCTGTAGACAAAAACCCTTCCACCAGGGGGAACTTCGGCTTCGCTCGACTCAAACTCGAGTCCGTCCACCGCTCCGATCAACGGGCCGTCGGAATCGAGTCGCTGCGGGGCCGACGCCCCCGCGGCGATCAGGAGAGCAGGCGGGTGCCCGCCGCCTGCCCAGCGGAGCATCCGCGTACCGCGGTGAAACACTCCATACCAGATCGTGAAGAACATGTCGTTCTGCCGTTCCATTGGAAAGGCCTTGTTGAGGGCCGCGAGCACCGCCCCGGGATCATGGAAGTCGGTGTGCGGGAGGGCCTCGCTGCGGATCGCATTGAGAGCCGATACCGATAGCAGCGCCGCACCCACCCCGTGGCCACAGACGTCGAGGAGGTAGACGGCAAAGTGGTCGGCATCGAGGTCGTGGTAGCCGAAGGCGTCGCCCCCGAGGGCGGCCGATGGGATGAACCGCCAATCGGCCCGCACGCCGCCACGCTCCTGTGGCGGGGGCAGCAGTGATCGTACGTAGTCAGCGGCGGTCGCCAGGTCGTTTGCCAGCACCTGCCGGCTGGCCTCGAGCGCCGTAAAGGCCTCATTCCGCTCGACCAGCGCCACATAGCCCCGTGAGTGGTAGCGGACGCGGGCAAGCAGTTCGAGCCGGTCGGGCAGTTTCACGACGTAGTCGTTGGCCCCGACCGCAAAGGCTTCGGCCTTCACTGCCGGCTCTTCCTTCGTCGAGAGCACGATGATTGGCACGTCGCGAAACCGCTCGTCAGCCCGGAACTGCCGCACGAGCGTGAGGCCGTCGATCTCGGGCATCACGAGATCCTGCAGGATGACGGTCGGATGGACCTCGGCCGCCTTGGTTAGAGCAGCGGGCGCATCCTTGCAGTAGTGGAACGAGATGCCCTCCTCGCCAGAGAGCATTCGCCTGACAGCCTCGCCGATGATCGGCTGGTCATCAACAAGAAGCACGGTGACGCCCCTTTGGGGCGGGGCTTTCGAGGGGGCCACGGCGACGGTTTCCTCGCGTATTTCAGATCTGTGGAGAATGCTATCACAGCCGGCAGGTTGCAGGATTCTGTGGGCCGACGTTGAATCGTGGCATTCAGTCCCGGGCCCAAAGGACGTGGAGAACGAGCCAATGGCAGGCGAAAAAAAGCAGTCGCGGTCGCGGACCAAGCCGCAGGATCCGGTGCCCGCTGCCATCGAGGGGCTCGGAGTCTTCTACCTTGGGAAGAAGGTCGATGCCGACCGGGGGACGCCCACGGGCGAGCCCGTGCTCGTGGATGCCAAGCGGTTCACGACCCACGCCGTCTGCGTCGGCATGACTGGCAGCGGCAAGACAGGCCTGCTCATCGGCCTCATTGAGGAGGCGGCGATCGACGGCATCCCCACGCTGGTCATCGATCCCAAGGGCGACCTCGCCAACGTCCTGCTCTCGTTTCCCGACCTCGCCCCGACCGACTTCCTGCCATGGCTCGAGCCCGAGGCGGCGAAGCGCGATGGTATTTCGCTGGAGGAACTCGCCGACCACACCGCGAAGAAGTGGGCCGACGGCCTCGCCGCGAGCGGCCAGTCGGGCGAGCGGATTCGGCGGCTCCACGAGGCGGCCGAGATGGCCGTGTACACGCCCGGCAGCCGCACCGGCCGTCCGCTGGCGATGCTCGGAAGCCTCGACGCGCCCCCCGCGGCGATCCTCGACGACCCCGAAGCTCGCCGCGAGCGGATCGAGTCGCTCGTCTCGGCGATCCTGGCGCTGGTCGGTATCGAGGGGGAGCCGGGCCGCAGCCGCGAACATGTGCTCCTCTCCACGATCCTCGACAACCTCTGGAAGAGCGGCCAGAAGGTCGACTTCGGAACGCTCGTGCGGGCGGTTCCGGCGCCGCCGATCGAGCGGGTGGGCTTCCTCGACCTGGAAAACTTCTTTCCCGCTGGCGACCGGTTCGCCCTCGCCAGCCGGCTCAACACGGTGGCCGCAGCCCCTGGATTCGACGCCTGGGTCGATGGCGAGCCCCTCGATCTCAACCGGCTCCTGTGGACGCCCGAGGGCAAACCCCGGGTGGCGGTGGTGTCGATCGCGCACCTCGCCGACGCCCAGCGGATGGCGTTCGTCACGCTGCTGGCCGGTGCCGCGGTCTCGTGGATGCGATCGCAGGGGGGCACCTCGTCGTTGCGGGCCCTGTTCCTCATGGACGAGGTGTTTGGGTATCTGCCGCCCACTGCCAACCCACCAAGTAAGACACCGCTCCTCACGCTCATGAAGCAGGCCCGCGCGTATGGCCTCGGTGTGGTGCTGGCCACACAAAATCCCGTCGACCTCGACTACAAGGGCCTCTCCAACGCAGGCCTCTGGTTCCTCGGCCGGCTGCAGACCGCCCGCGACAAGGCCCGCGTCCTCGACGGACTCGAGGGGGCCGCGCAGGCCTCCGGGGGTTCGTTCGACCGCGGCCGGCTCGACCGCATGCTGTCGGGGCTCGAACAGCGGCGGTTCCTGATGCACAGCGTGCACGGCGACGAGGAGACGCTGTTTCAGACCCGCTGGACGATGGCCTATCTCCGCGGCCCGCTGCTTCGGGACGAGATCAAGCGGCTCACGGCGGCCAGCCCGGCAGCGGCGTCAAACGCGGCGGCTGCCACGCCTGCCGCGATGCCGTCTCCCGCGGCAGCATCGTGGCCTGATGGCGGCCCGCGGCCGATTCTCCCCCCGGGCATCCGCGAGGCGTTTCTCGCCCCGAGGGAGGCCGTGCCGCTCGAGGCGTCGATCCGCTACGAGCCCGCGATCATCGGCCGGGCCCGCGTCCGCTACGCGAAGGCGTCGGCCGGGATCGAGGTCGACCGCGAAGTCGTCTGCCTTGCCCCCGCCGGCGATTCCCTGGGTGAGTCGGCCTGGGAGTCGGCTGAGCAGTTCCCCGAGTCGCCGCAGATGGAGCCCGCGCCCCGCACCGGCTCGTTCGCGCCGCTCCCCTCCTCGCTCACGAATCCGCGGAGCTACGCCACGCTCGCCACGTCGCTCAAGAGCCACCTGGGCCGCACCTCGAAGCTCACCTGCTGGTCGGCCCCGGCGATCGGCGCCGTCTCGCGACCGGGCGAGAGCGAGGGAGACTTCCGCGTGCGGATCGCGCAGCGGGTGAAGGAGTGGCGCGACGGCCAGATCGACAAGGTCCGCGACAAGCACGCCGCCAAGCTTGCCGCGCTCGCCGATCGGATCGATCGGGCCCGCCAAAAGGTCGAGAAGGAGAAAGCCGAGGCCCAAAACCAGTCGATGCAGACCTATGTCTCGATTGGTACCGCGGTGATCGGCGCCCTCTTCGGCCGCAAGAAGATCAGCGCCACCACGATTGGCCGGGCCGCCACGTCGATGCGGTCGGCCAGCCGAGCAACGCGTCAGCAGGCCGACGTGGCCCATGCCGAGGAGAGCCTCACCACGCTCGAGGAGCGGCGGCACCAGCTCGAAGAGGATGTCGAGCTGGAACTCGACCGCATCCGACTCGAAGCCAGCCCCGACTCGGTCGCGCTGGAGGAGATCGACGTACCCGCCCGGAAGACCGATATCGCCGTCGACGAGGTGGTGCTCGCTTGGGTGCCCGCCGCATCCTTCAGCCGCCCGCAGGCCGAACGCGGAGCCTGGGGATGAACACATCCAACGCCCGCGAGATCGTGCTCGTCGACTGCCCCGACGACGTTGGCCTGATCCACCGGATCACCGGCGTGCTCCAGGCCAGGCGGCTCAACATCGAGAGCAACCACGAGTTTGTCGACACGTCGGCGCGGCACTTCTTCTTCCGGGCCGAGGTCGTCCCCGCGGCCGATCCGGTGCCGGCCGACGCCCTCGAGGCGGCGCTCGCGGCGGTGCTGCCGGCGGCGGCACGAATCCGCGTCACCCGCGAGGAACGGCGGCCGATCGTCGTCTGCGCCACTCGCGAGCCCCACTGCCTCGGCGAACTCCTCCTCCTCGACGCGGTGGGCGAACTGCCGGGCAAGATCGTCGGCGTCGTGGCCAACCACGACGACCTCCGCAGCCTCGTCGAGCGGTTCGGCGTGCCCTTCCACCACGTGCCGCACGAGGGCCGATCTCGCGAGGATCACGAGCGGGCGATGCTCGAGGCCATCGACGACCATGCACCCGACTACGTGGTGCTCGCCCGCTACATGCGGGTGCTCTCCGCGGCCGCGATCGCCCGCTATCCCGACCGGATCGTGAACATCCACCACTCGTTCCTGCCAGCGTTCGCGGGCGCGAGCCCCTACCGCCAGGCCTTCACGCGCGGCGTGAAGCTGATCGGGGCCACGGCCCACTTCGTGACGGAAGAACTCGACGCGGGGCCGATCATCGCCCAGGACGTGACGCCGGTGGACCACACCTTCACGCCCGAGCGGATGGCGCAGGCCGGCAGCGACGTCGAGAAACTCGTGCTCGCGCGGGCCGTGCGGCTCGTGCTGGAGGAGCGGGTGTTTCTCCACGGAAAGCGGACGGTCATCTTCGGCTGACGGCCTCCGAGCGGCATACGGCCGGTCGGCTTTTGCAGCTGCCGTACAAGCCCAACGCCGTGAGGCGTGGGGCGAACCACCACCAGATGCCGCGTCCAGCGTCGGGTGCCCGCGGCCTTACGGCCGGTCGGCTTATTCGCCTGCCGTACAAGCCCAACGCCGTGAGGCGTGGGGCGAACCACCACCAGATGCCGCGTCCAGCGTCGGGCGCCCGCGGCCTTACGGCCGGTCGGCTTATTCGCCTGCAGTGCAAGCCCAACGCCGTGAGGCGTGGGACGAACCACCACCAGACGCCGCGTCCGGCGACGGGCACGGGCAGCCCCGAGCCGCCCGGTATGGACAGTCACAGGTTGACAACCTGTGCTACGGGAGCAACCTGTGCTACGGGAGCAACCTGTGCTACGGGAGCAACCTAGTTCCTCGGCACCCGTTCGTCGCGGACATACTTGTGGCACTGGACGCACTTCATCGTCACCTCCATCCAGGCCAGGGCGGCACCGTCGAGGTTCTTTGCCTTTGCCGCCTTCCGTAGGCTGTCGCACGAGCGGCGGAAGTCGGCGCTCTGCCGCGCATAGTCCTCGGTCTGCAGCACCTGCCAGCTGGCGTCCTCGCTGGCGAGCGAGAGCTGCTGGGCTCCCTTGTCGATGAGGTCGAAGTCCTCGACGGCGAGCCCCTCGAGAACGTTCTGCGAGTGGGCGAGTTTCGCCCGCATGAAGCTGGCCACCTGGTCCGTCTGCACGGCGGAATCGGCGGCGGTCAGCCGTGAGACGGCGAAGCCCGCCGCCACGGCCACGACGGCGGCGGTCATAACCCAGCGACCACCGAACTCAATCGCCGAACCCGAAGTCCTCGTTGTAGCCCTGCTGAACGACCGCATTCTCGTTCCTTTCATGGGCGAGCAGATGCTCGGTAAAGGCGGCGAAGCCACGGGCGGCCTCGTCCCACGACTCGTCTCGAACGTCCTGCGCCGGCAGCTTGTCGAGCAAGGTGTCGAGTTCGGCAAGGAGCCGCGGGTGATCCGCCACCACCTCGCGAGCGGCCACCGAGAGCCGCGGCATCCTCGCGATCGATTCCTCGAGGAAGCCACCCTGTTCCTCCTGCACGAAGTGGTCGCGAAGGTGGTCGCGCAACTCCTCCAGCCGGTCGCGGACGGCCTTCACCGGGGCGTGGCCGGCGTCGTGTTCGGGGGCGAAGTCGGCCCGCAGGGCGAGCAGCCGGGCGTGCAGGTCGCGGTGCTGGCCGAGAAGGTGCCCGAGAATGACGGGATCAACGCGTCCTGAGGGAATCATGGTGGCAATCTCGCAAGAGACATCAAATACCTTGCCACCAGATTGTTAGGCTTGAGGGCACCGAAAGTCCCGTCAGCGTCGTGGGCTTCGCGACCGCGGCGAATGCGACGTCGGACACTTGTCCATAGCCATCACTCGCGCCGGAGCACCACTTCATGGCCGACGAGACCTCCACCGCCGTCGCCGCGGGCCCGCTGGCCGCCGGGCGGCTCGGGTTCCAGTCGCGGGCCGTGCTGGTGGGCACCGGCATCGACGTGGCCGCGCTCGGTTCGACCGACCGCACTGGCAATGCCCCGCTCGTCGTGGAGCTGATTGGCTCGTCGCTCGGCGCCACGATCGCCGGCCACCGCCCGTCGGGCGACGGCGTGGCCGTGATCTTTCGCTACGGCGCGATCGTGTTCTTCGACGTCTCACCCGCGGCGATCAACGAGTACGTCCGCCAACTCACCCCCCACATCCGCCAGCCGTCCCCCTCGGCCGACCAGGAGACGGAGGTACTCGACATCCGCGTCGAGCCCACCGGCAAGGAGACGATCGAGGGCAACACGCTCGTGCTCAACGACGTCAGTCGGGAGAAGCTGCAACTGGTGGCCGACGTGCTGGCCAAGAGCGTGTCGCTGGCGCACCACGAGCGGGCGATCGAGAGCCAGTTCGAACGGATCGAGCCGTTCGCCACCAACCTCGACCACTGGGGCCGCGGCGGCCGCGCAGCCCACGAGCTCCTCCAGCACCTCGGCGGGGCCCTGCTCGCCGAGCATCGCGTCGTGGCCGGCGCCCGCATCGAAGACTCGCCCGAACTCCTCTGGGATCACCCCGAGCTCGAGCGGCTCTGGGCGCGCATCCGCGACGACTTCGAGATCCGCGAGCGATCGGCGGTGCTCCACGGCAAGCTCGGCTTGATCGCGAAGACCGCGGAGACGGCGCTGGAACTCATGCAGAACCGCCGCGCCCTGCGGGTCGAGTGGGCGATCGTGGGGCTGATCGTGTTCGAGATCGTCCTCACACTCGTGCAATGGTGGTTCGGGGCGGCCAGCCACTGAGCCTTTTCCGAGTCGCCTCCGAGCGCCGGGCTCGGGTATAACCGCGACGACACCCCAGGAATCCCCGCATGCCCCGCTTCGCGTTCGCTGTCGCCCTGTTTCTGTCGCTCGCCGCCTCCGCCCGCGCCCAGAAGGTGGAGGTCGAGGAGTTCACCCTCCCCAACGGCATGCAGTTTTTGCTCGTGCCCCGTAACGACCAGCCCAACGTCGTCAGCGCCGGCTGGATCGCCCGCGTGGGCAGCGTGAACGAGCGGCCGGGGATCACCGGCATCAGCCACTTCTTCGAACACATGATGTTCAAGGGCACCGACACGATCGGCACCCGCGAGCCCGGCCGCGACGAGAAGTATCGCGGCGAGCAGAAGGCCGTCCGCGACGAGATCAACCGGCTCGTCTGGACACGGCAGTACGACCGCTACTTCAAGGGCGAGATCGACGACCCGTGGAACCCGGCCAACGACACGCAGGAGCTGCGCGTGCTTCGGGCGCGGCTCGACGCGCTCATCAAGGCCCAGCAAGGCCGCGGCGAGGGCGGGCCGCAGGCCGGCACGATCGTCAAGGACGAGTTCGACCAGGTCTACACGAAGGCCGGCGGCAGCGGCATGAACGCCTTCACCACCTACGACCTCACCTGCTACTTCATCACCGTGCCGTCCAACAAGCTTGAGCTCTGGGCCTGGATGGAGAGCGACCGGCTCAGCGACAGCGTGTTTCGCGAGTTCTACTCGGAGCGCGACGTGGTCCACGAGGAGCGGCGGCTGCGGACCGACAGCACGCCCACGGGCAAGTTCGAGGAGCAGTTCGACTCGATGTTCTGGGCGTCGAGCGGCTACTCGTGGCCCGTGATCGGCTGGCCGAGCGACCTCAACAGCTACACCTTCGATCAGGCGCAGGACTACTGGAACATCTACTACCGCCCCGGCAACCTCGTCGGCATCCTCGTGGGCGACTTCGATCCCGTGCGGGCGAAGCGGCTGATCACCAACTACTTCTCGCGGCTCGAGCCGGGCAAGAACCCGCCGCCGCCCGTCGTCACGCTCGAGGTCGAGCAGCTCGCGGAGCAGCGGATGAACGCGGTCGGCGACGTGCCGCCGTCGGTCGAGGTCCGCTACCACACGGTGCCCGCCGGCCACGTCGATTCCTATCCGCTCGACATGCTCGCCGAGATCCTTAACGACCGCACCGGGCGGCTCTACAAGGGGCTGGTGGAGGGGCGGGGCATCGCGGCCGGTGCCCAGGCGATGAGCGACACGCGGAAGTACGCGGGCCTGTTCGCCCTGTCGGCCCAGGCCCGCGGCGAGGCCACGCCCGAGCAGCTCGAGGCGGCATGGTATGAGGAGCTCGTGAAGATTCAGGGCGAGGACCTCCCGGAGCGGGAACTCCGCAAGGTGAAGAACCGCGTGGCCGCCCAGAACTACCGGAAGCTCGAGAACAACATGTCGCTGTTCGTGCAGCTCGCCTTCTCCGAAGCTGTGCTCGACTGGCGGGAGATCAACGAGGGCCCCGCGAAATACGAGGCCGTCACCGCCGCCGACATCCGCCGCGTGGCGAACGAGTATTTCAAAGACACCAACCGCAGCGTCGCCACCTACCGCCGCAAGGCGGAGTGACCCGTGATCGCCGCCGGCTTCACCAAGCAACCAACCCCTCACGGACCTTCCATGACCATTCGCCTGTCCGCCGCCCGTCGCCTGTCCGCAGCCATCGCCCTGCTCGTCGCCGCGCTTGTATCGGCACCGGTCACTGCGGCCCCGCCCGCCACGCAGCCCACGGCCACATCCTCGGCACGGCCGGCGCTGCCGAAGCGTCCGGAGGAGATAACCTTCGAACCGCTCGCCTTCGAGCCGCCCGACGCCAAGACCTTCCGCAAGCCGCTGCCTGACGGCACCATCGCCTACCTCGCTCCGTCGCACGAGCTGCCGCTCGTCACGGTGTCGGTCACCTTCCGTGGCGGCTCGTCGCTCGATCCGGCCGACGCTCCCGGCCTCGCCTCGATGACCGCGCGGATGATCCGCGAAGGTGGCACGGCGAAGCAGAAGCCCGCCGAGTTCGACGAGGCGCTTGATTTTCTCGCCACCGAGGTGGGCGTCTCGGCCAACGAGACCTTCACCGTGGCCACGATGAACTGCCTGAAGAGCAATCTCGACGAGAGCCTCTCGCTGTTCGTGGAGATGCTGCGGACACCAGGGTTTGACGAGGCACGGCTGGCCACGGGCAAGGCCCGCGTCCTCGAGGGTCTCAAGCAGCGGAACGACGATGCCGCGTCGATCATTGGCCGCGAGTGGAAGCGGCTGATCTACGGCCCCGAGCACTTCGAAGGCGCCGAGCCAACGGCTGCCACCGTCGCTGCCATCGACCGCGGCCGGCTCGCCGCGATGCACAAGCGGATCATTCACCCGGGCAACGCGATCGTGGCGGTATCCGGCGACTTCGAGGAGCCGGAGATGCTCGCCAAGCTCTCAAAGGCGTTCAACGGCTGGGAACGGGGCGAACTGGCTCCGCCCCCGACGCCGCCGACGGCGAAACTAGCCCCCGGCCTTTACCACGTGCCGAAGGAGATCCCGCAGGGCAAGGTGCTGATCGGCAGCCGGGCGATCACCCGCGATGATCCCGACGCGATCCCGCTGGTGCTGCTCAACGAGATCTTGGGCGCGGGCGGCTTCACCAGTCGCCTGATGCAGAAGGTGCGGAGCAACGAGGGGCTTGCCTACTCGGTCCGCTCGATGCTGCAGCCGAAGGTCGATTATCCCGGCGACTTCAAGGCCGGGTTCGAGAGCAAGAACGCCACGGTGGCTCTGGCCACGCAGATCGTGCTCGACGAGATCAAGGGCGTCCGTGACGAACTCGTAACCGAGGACGAACTCGACACTGCGAAGAAGAGCGTGATCGAGACCTTCCCGCGGCAGTTCGAGAGCAAGCCGCAGATGCTCCGCGTGTTCGTCAACGACGAGTGGACGAAGCGGCCGGCCGACTACTGGAAGACCTTCCGCCAGAAGGTGGCTGCCGTGACCCGCGAGGATCTCCAGCGGGTGGCGAAGAAGCACCTCGATCCCGCGACCATGGCAATCCTGGTGGTCGGCGACTGGGACGAGATCGCGAAGGGCGATCTCCAGGGCCGGGCGACGATGAAGGAGTTCTTCGGCGGCGAGGTGAAGCACCTGCCGCTGCGGGATCCGCTCACGCTCGAACCAATGCCGGCCGATACGAGCGGTAAATGATCCACCGCCTCACGCTGCTTGCCGTCGCCCTGGCCATGCCCGTCGTCGCCGCGGGCCCGCCGACGATCGTCACGGCGCCGCCGGGCAGTGGTCCGGTGGCCCAGTCCCACACCCGCACCTGGCGGCACAACCGCAAGACGGTCCGGATGACCCGCCGCACGCCCGACGTGATGCGGGAAGACGCCGCGCGGATCAAGCGAGGCGACCTCTTCAGCACGTGGTCGAACGCGGCTGCGAACTAGTTTGAGCGGGAAACGATTGAGTGGGAAACGCCCTCCTGGCATACCTTCCCCCGTAGCACAGGTTGGTAACCTGTGGCGAATCCGTTTCGGTGCAGGTTGCCAACCTGCACCTACTCCGACCGGCGTCGCCTCCCGCTTCAGTAGCACAGGTTGGTAACCTGTGCCGAAGCCCGCACGGCTTCCAGTTCAGGCACAGGTTGAAAACCTGTGCTACGGGGGAAGCCCGGTGCCCACGCGACATTTGGACGCATGAACCGTTCAACGTGTCCAGGAGCCTTCTCTATGCCACGCCTTGCCAGCATTCTCGCCATCGCGGCCCTCCTCGCGCCAGCCGTCCACGCCGCTGAGCCCGTGGGCGGCCGCTGGTCGCTCGAAGCCGGCCACGAAAAACCCCGGTATCTCTTTCGCGACGCCGACCGCTCGTCCGACCTCTTCTCCTACCATCAGAGCGACTCGAATAACGACGGCACCGACGAGGTCCGGCTCCGCCACGAGCCAGGGTTCCTCGTGATCGAGAGCCAGGGCTGGCCCAACCATCCCACGGCCACGTTCCCCAACAGCGGCAACCCCAACACGATCAGCGTGCAGGAGTTCACGTTTCGGCTGACACTCGAGCCCCGCAAGGCTGCTGAGATCACGCGGCTGCCGATGGGGCCGATCGGCGTGGCCCTCAACGGCATCGTGTTCTTTAACCCCTTCGAGCAGGGCGGGATGAACGCCGTCGAAGGCTACTCGGAGGTCTGGCTCGACAGCTGCTGCGGCCATCCGCAGCAGACCGGTGTGTATCACTACCACAAGTATCCCACCTGCGTGAAAAGCCCGTTCCCCGACGATGGCACCCGGCATTCGCCCGTGATCGGCTTCGCCTTCGACGGCTTTCCGATCCACGGCCCCTACGAGTCCGACGGCGTGATGGCGAAGGATCTCGAGGGCGATCGCGCGCTCGACGTCTGCAACGGCCACGAGGATGCCGAGCGGGGCTATCACTACCACGTCACGCCGGGGAGGTTTCCCTACGTGATCGGCGGCTACCGCGGCGCCCCCGAGCCGTCCAACAACCGCGGGCTTCGCCGGATGGGCACGGGCGCGATCGAAGACAACGCCGAGGGGGAGAGCCGCATGGAGGCGGTGATCGCGGAGGTGCGTCCTGGCACACTGCCCCGAGGCGGTCTCCGTGAGGTGACGCTCGTGCTCGATCCAGCTCGCGCCACCCGTGGCCCGATCCCGAATGAAAAACCGTCGTGGGTGCAGTTCGGCCCCTATGAGGCGTTGGCGATCGCCCGCGACGGCAACACGGTCACCGCGACCATCGACGTGCCCGCCGACGCGTCGCTCGGGATGATGCTCGATTGCCACGTCGAGTTCGACAGTGGCCGCCGGACGCGAGTGACGAAGAAGAACGACGTCGTGAGAATCGTGAAATAAACCGTCTTGCATCCGTTGTCGCGGCCGTCCTCCTGACCATAGTCGCCACGCCCGTCGTGGATGGCTACGTGTTTGGTGGTTTCCGCCCGGCCGGCTCTACCTGAGGTCCGGCCGGTTTCTCTCCTGCGTGGGCAACCCCCAGCCGTAACTTTTTTCCCGCCCCGCCGTTGAAGCCTGCGGCAAGGCACGTAGCCCAGCAAGGATCCCAGATTTGCTCCCAGGGAGTTCACCGATGAGAGTCCGCCTCACGCTCAGCATCTTGGCCATGACCGCCGTCTGCGGCCAGTTCGTCACCGCCCAGTCGCCGGAGCGGCGGGACGGTCCGCCGCCGGAGCGGCGCGATGGCCTGCGCGATGCCCTCGACACCAATGGCGACCACGAACTCGACGCCGACGAGATCAAAAACGCCTCCGCCAGCCTCGCCAAGGCCGATCGTAATGGCGATGGAAAGATCGACCACGAGGAGTTTCGTCCGCCGCTGCCCGCTATTCCGCGCGGCGAGGGAGGCTTCCGCGGCCCGCCGCCGGCTCGCGAGAGCGGCTCCGAACGCGGGCCGGTGCGTGGCGGCGGGTTTCGCAGCGAGGGCGGGCCACGTCCCGAGGGCGGTCCGAGCCCCGAGCGGTTCGTCGAGCGGGCGATGGCCTTCGACGCCGATGGCGACGGCAAGCTCGACCGCACCGAGGTGGAGAAGTTTGCCGGCGAAATGATGCAGCGGCTTCGCGGTGGCATGGCCGAGCGTGGCACTGGTCCTGCAGGCGAGCGCGGCGGCGGGTTTCGACCTGGCGACGGCCCGCGTCGTCGTCCCGACACTGCTGAAGGCACGGAAAGTGGCGAGCGGCCGGAGCGGCCGCGGCGTCCCGAGTAAGGGAGGGTATGCTCGGCGGGGCATGAACCATCCCACCGAGCTGCTTCCAGCCCGTCCCGCCGAAGCCCACGCGCTTGCCGTCGCCCGCACGCTGCCGGGAGAGCGGATCGTCTGCACCACGGCCGGCCGCGGTCAGGCGGCGCACTCACTCGCCGTCGAGCGGCCCAACGCTGCGGTCGTCGCGTGGTTTCACGATCTCCACCCGTGCACCGCGGCACAGGCGTCGTGGACGCCGGCGCCACCGAATCTCGCCGCCGAGTGCGTGGCCGACATGCCGGTCGGGCCCTACGACCTCGCCGTCGTACCGCTGACGAAGAATGGCGAGGCTGAGTTCTCCCGCGACGTCCTCCAGGCCGCCATTCAAAATCTCGCCATCGGTGGCCACCTCGTCGTGGCGATCGATAATCCCCGCGACAAATGGCTCCACGAGCAGCTCGCCGAGACGGGCGAGACGGTCAGCGTGCGACCGGTCGAGGGGGCCAACCGCAAGGCGAAGTCCGGCACGATCGCCTACGTCGTCGAGAAGACGCGGGAACTCGCGAAGGTCCGTGACTTCACCTGCGAGGTGGTGTTCCGCGACCGCGATCGGCTGCTCACGGCCTTCACGCGACCGGGCGTGTTTGCCCACCGGCGGATCGATCCAGGCGCCCGCCACCTGCTCGGTGCCGTCGATGTCGCCCCGGATTCACGGGTGCTCGACATCGGCTGCGGTTCGGGCTGCGTGGCCCTCGGGATCGCGGGGCGAGATGCGAGTGTTCAGGTGCACGCCCTCGACTCGTCGGCTCGGGCGGTCGATTGCACGCTCCGGGGTGTGGCGGCCAACGGCCTGACAAACGTCACGGTTGCGCTCGAGGCGGAAGGCCGCGTGCCGGAGCCCGGCTCGTGGGATCTCGCGCTGGCGAATCCGCCCTACTACTCCGACTTCCGTCTGGCGGAGCTCTTCGTCGAGGCGGCCCGGCTGGCGCTGGCACCAGGGGCCACGCTGCTGGTGGTCACAAAGCAGCCGATCTGGTACCTCGAGCACCTCCCGCGGATGTGGTCGAGCGTCGCCCGCGAGGAGGTAAAGGGCTATCACGTCATCGAGGCCGTGCGGCCCTAGCCCGTTGCGCCGGCTCTTCTCGTAGCACAGGTTGGTAACCTGTGCCGCCTTGGTTCACCGCAGGTTGCCAACCTGCGGCTACGTTTCCCTGCCCCACGTAGCACAGGTTGTCAACCTGTGCCTGCATGGCCTCCCGTAGCACAGGTTTTCAACCTGTGCCCACTACTGGTTGACGTGCACCACGGTCGCGGGCGGGAAGCCGTTGAAGTGCGTGCTGCTCGCGGCCGAATAGGCGCCGATGTTCTCGCTGTAGAGATACTCGCCAATCTCGAGATCGGGCAGCTCCTCCGACAGGCTGATCGTGTCGAGGGCATCACACGTCGGCCCAAACACGGCGCAGACCTGCGGCGCACCCCGCTTGAAGCTCTTCAGGTGGTAGGTGCAGTGGTCGAAGATCACGCCGGAGTAGGTGTGATACACGCCGTCGTCCACGTAGTAGCCGAGCTTCTCGTTGCGAAACGCCTTCCCGATGATCTTGCTGACAGCCGTGCCGGCCGAAGCCACGAGAAACCGCCCCGGCTCCGCGAGGATCTCGATCTCCTTCGGAAACAGCCGGTCAAGTTCGTGGTTGATCGTCTTGGCGAGAGCGGAGAACTTCGGCACCGTGGCGTCGTAGGCCGCGGGAAAACCGCCGCCGATATCGAGCAGTTTGAGGTTGAAGCCTCGCGACTTCGCCTCAGCGAAGATGTTGGCGCAGAGGTTGATTGCCTGGATGTAGTTCTGCGGGTTGGTGCACTGGCTGCCGACGTGGAACGAGAGCCCCTCGACGACGAGGTCGTGTTCGTGGGCGTACTTGATCAGGTCAACCGCCTCGCCGGGCAGGGCTCCAAACTTGCTCGAGAGCTCCACCATCGAGCCGGTGTTGGGCACACGAAGCCGCAGCGCCAGCCCCGCATGCGGAGCGTGCTTGGCGATCTTCTTGACCTCCTCATGGTTGTCGTAGGTCACCAGCGGCTTGTAGCGGTCGAGTTCCTCGAGCGTCTCAACGGGCTTGATCGGGTTGGCGTAGATGATCTTGTCCCAGATGAAGTCCTGACGCTGCTTCGCCGGGAGCTTGGCAATGCACTGGTAGACCGTGCGAAACTCCTGAATGCTCGCCACGTCGAAGCTGCCACCGAGTTCGTAGAAGGTCTTCACGATCGCCGGGTCGCTGTTGACCTTCACCGCGTAGTAGATCTGCACGCGGGGAAAGTGCTTACGGAACAGCGCGTAGTTCTTCCGCAGTTCGGCGTGGTCCACGACGAATAGTGGACTGCCGTGCTTCTTGACGAGTTCGAGGAGAGACTTCTGATTCACGCGTGGTGCCTACCTTCTGAAAATGGCTCAGCCGAAATCGCGAGCCGACTTACTGATACGCAGTTCCGCCGAGAATGTTCGCCGGGGCGGCGGCAGTATATCGGGTGGCGTCCTGGCCGTGGCTGCAGGTGGCTGCCGCTGCGGACGAGAACTGTGCGCCGCCCTCGGTTCAGCCTTGCGGGGCGGCGTATGCCGTCGTAGGTTGACTGGATGAGGTTGGGACGACAAATCCCGGGTGCGAGGGTCGGGGTGCTGCTCGCGGTAGCGCTCGGCGGAGGTGCGTCGGCGGTGGCCCAGGTGCCGGCTGTCATGTACCACGCCCACGCCAACTTGGGCTACGTGCGCGAGAACTTCACAGCCCACCTCGACTATCTGGCTGCCAACTCATTCTCGACGATCACGCTCGACCAGTTTTACGAGTGGCGGGTCAACGACGGGATTCTGCCCTATCGGCCGATCATGCTCACGGTGGACGACAACTACATCCTCGGCTACACCGAGATGTATCCGCTGCTCGCCGCCCGCGGCATGGTCGCCACGAACTACACCCACACCCGCGGCATCGGCATCGGGTTGCCAAAGGCGTCGTGGCAGCAGGTGACGGAAATGGACACGGCGGGCGTGTTTCTTGTCGAAGCCCATACGCAGACCCACCCTCGGCTCACCACCATCACGACCACCCAGGTACGGCAGGAGGTGGTCGGGGCGCGGCAAGACATCGCGGCCAATGCGGGCGGCAAGGTGAGCAACCACTTCGCTTATCCGTATGGTAGCTACAACGCCACGGTGATCGCGGAACTTCAGGCGGCTGGTTTTAAGACTGGAATGACGACGAAGACGGGGCTGAATACGAGAACCACCCCGCTCTTCGAACTTCAACGGTGGGGCGGTGATGGCAAGAATCTGACGACGTTTCTGGCGGATTCGGGCCTGGGCACGCTCCCGCCGTCGCCCCCTGGGCCGGGATGGATTCTCGACGACGCCGATCCAGCCGCTCTTCCGCGCGGTGCGGGTTGGACGGCGCTGAGCAACTCCTCCTCCTATCAGGGGCGAAGTCTCGTCGGCACAGGTGGATCGGCCTCCGGCGTCCGTTGGGCGGCTCACCTTCCCGAAGCCGGGACGATGAACGTTCAGGCCCGCTGGTCGGCGTCGAGCGATCGTGCCGCCAGCGCCACGTACACCATTCAGGCCGCCGACGGACCACACGTGGTCACGGTCGATCAGCGTTCTCGCGGTGGCGAGTGGGTGTCCCTGGGCAGTTACTCATTCGCCCCCGGCCAACCGGCGATTGTCACCCTCAGCGGACTGGCGGGGACACTCTCCGCCGACGCCGTTTGGTTCAAACCACT
>CAMBSN010000004.1 GCA_945870505.1 Candidatus Kuenenia stuttgartensis
AGCGCGTCGAGCATCGCGTCGCTGCCAGACAACTGGCAGGTGCGGGCGAGTTCGGCGAAGCGGTCGTCGTCGGTCATGACCTCACCTCCCGCTGGCGAACCGCCTCGTAGGCGAGCACGGCGGCCGTCACCGAGAGGTTGAGGCTGTCGGCGATCCCGTGCATCGGCAGCCGCACGCTCGCCATGTGGATCGTGCCGCTGGCCGCTGCCGCCGACCACGAAGGCGAGAGGCCATGGGCCTCGCTGCCGAGCACGATCGCAGCCGTGCCGCGGAGATCGGCCTCGTGCCAGAGTCGTGTACCCTCGGGCGTGGCCGCGACCACCGGGCGGCCCTCGCGACGGCACCAGTCGATCGCCTCGGCCGCCGACGCGGTGGCCAGCGGCATCGAGAACACGGTGCCCAGGCTCGCGCGGATCACCGCGGGATTGGCGACGTCGGTGCGGGCGTCGCAGACGATCACGCCGCCGAGGCCCGCGGCGTCGGCCGTGCGGAGGATCGCGCCAAGGTTACCTGGTTTTTCGACGCCCTCAATCACGAACACGGGCCGGTCGGCGGCCATCCTGACGGCGGCGAGCGGACGCGAGGAGAATCGCACCACGCCCACGACACCCTCGTTTCTTCCGCCGAAGGCAACCCGCTCGAAGGCCTTTTCCGAGACCGCCGTGAGCCGCGTGCCCTTCATGGCGAGCGTCGCGATCCAGTCGGCGAGCGTCGTGCCGAACTCCGCCGTTGCCGGATCGTGCAGCCGCTGGGCGTCGACGAACGCTTCGACGATCTCCACGCCCGACGCGGCGGCCCGCGCAAGTTCGCGACGACCGTCCACGAGCGCGAGGCCTGTGGAACGCCGCTCGTCGGCGTCGCGAAGCGCCGCTGCCTGCTTGATCCTCGGGTTGGCGGGGCTCGTGATGGTTTCGGGTGCGTTCATGGGGAAGGATGGCGGCGGGCGAACCCGCCGAGGGTGAGCGTGCGTCCTGCCTCGTCGAGGAGATCGAGCGTGCCGGACTCAAATCGGCCGGCCGGCGGACGATCGGCGTCGGCGAACGCCTGCATCAGTGTCTCCCGCAGCCGCGGCGGATGCCAGCCAGGCGAGTGGCAGGTGAGGAGCACGGGGCCTGGGGCGTCTGGATCGAGCAGTCGGGTGATATCGGCCACGAGTCCCACGAGGTGGCGGTCGATGGAGAAGGGCTGCCCCTTTGGTCCATGGCCCCACGACGGTGGATCGAGCACGACGCCGGCGAACTTCCGCCCGCGGCGGAGGCAGCGGGTCACAAACGTGGTGGCATCCTCGCAGATCCACGAGATCGGTAGGTGGTCGAGGCTCGATGCCATGGCGTTGCGGCGGGCGAGCGCCACCGACTGTCGTGAGGCGTCGACGTGCACAACCTCGGCACCAGCGGCGGCAGCGGCAAGGCTTGCGGCGCCCGAGTGAGCGAAGAGCGAGAGGATCGGCATGCCTGTCCGCGTTGCTTCGTGGAGCCACCGCCACTGGCCGATCTGTTCTAAGAACACGCCGACCTGACCGGACGGGGCCGGATGGACTTCGAGGGCGAGCGACGCGTCGCCCACTGGCACGACGGCCTGCCACGGTTCGGGGATGGCCCCAGGGAACTCCCACGTGCCGCCACCCGGGCCGTCGCTGCCTGTGGCGACGGGGCCCGTGCAGTAGACAGCAGCCGCCTTTCGCCAGAGGTCGGGAAGGCGGCGACGGTCGCCCGTCTGCGGAAGCGGCCGGTCCACCAGCACGCCCCCGAGCAGTTCCAGCCGGCGGCCTTCTCCCGCCGCGTTGGCTCCAAAATCGACGAGGCTTGGGTCGCGAAACTTTTCGGTTTGTGGGGCGTTCATAGGAAAACGTCAGAATACTGTCGGCCGCGGACTCGCCGCAGGCCGTGGGACTTTTTCGCTCGTTTCAGAGGGCCTTTCCATGAATCGTCGTATCCGGCTTGTTCCGTTCATTGTGTGCGCCATGTTCTCGCTGCTGGTGGTCTGCATGGGGCCGGTGCTCGCCATGGAAGTTGGCCCCACGCCGTTCCAGCGGGCGATCGCGTCGTGGATGGGCGTGGTGGCCCTGGTCGCCGAGGATGGTGCGGAGGCCGATGAGCACGAAGACGAAGATGAAGACGAAGATGAAGACGAAGACGAAGATGAAGACGAAGATGAAGATGAAGATGAAGATGAGTCTCACCACGGCGGCGGCCATCGCCACGGTGGCGAGCGGGCCGAGTGGGGCGGCCGCGGTCGTCGCGGCATGGCTCCCGACCGCGGTCCCGGCTCGCATGCTCCTCGTGAGCACGGCCCTGCTCCCCGTGGCCCCGGCGGCCCACCGCCCCACATGCGGATGGAGCAGATGCAGCGGATGCGGGCCGACTCATTCGGGCGTGTCAGCGAGATCATCGACCGGCTGACGCGGATCGAGCAGAAACTCGACGCCGCGCCCCGGATGGGCAACCCCTGGTCACCGCGTCCGGCCGAGGCCGGCCGTGGCGAGCGCTCGCGGCCGCCGATGGCCGCGATGCCGCCGGAGGCGCAGGAGCGGATGCGGACGATGATGGAAGAGGGCCGCAAGCGAATGGCCGAGGCTCGCGAGAGGATGGAGCAGGCCAGGAAGAAGTTTCAGGAGATGGATGAGCGGATCAAGAAGCTCGAAGCCGAGGTCGAGCGGCTGAAGAGCAGCCGGTAACGAGCGGTCGCGAATCCGCAGGTCTACGACGGAGTTCGCCAGCGACACATCGATCTTCGACAGTCACCCCGCTTTTGTCTCCACCGCCGGCCGCGGCTATAGTGCAACAGTAGACCCGCCGATCGATCCGTTGCACGGGTCCGCGGTTGGCCATCCGGATTCTCCGGCGGCCGAACGGCGACGCGGGTGTTTTCCGTCGGAGCAATCCCATGGGACGCACCGCCTTCCCTCGGTGGCTTACCCTCGTTGGTCTGATCGTCACCTCGGCCGTCTCCACGGCTGCCGAGAAGGTGGTGTTCAACCGTGACGTGCGTCCGATCCTTTCCGACCGCTGCTTTGCCTGCCACGGCCCCGATGATGCCAAGCGAGAGTCGGGGCTGCGTCTCGATCGGGCTGCCGAAGCCACCGCTGAACTGAGCGGTGGCACGAGGGCGATCGTGCCGGGCAAGCCCGACGAGAGTGAACTCCTCGCCCGCATCACGAGCACCGACCCCGACGTCGTGATGCCGCCGCCACATCTCGGCAAGCCGGTCACGCCCGCGGAGGCCGCGATCCTCCGCCGCTGGATCGAGGAGGGGGCCGAGTATCAGGGCCACTGGGCCTTCACGCGGGTGGAGCGGCCGGAGGTGCCGGCGGTTCACGATGCGGCTTGGTGTCGTGGCCCGATCGACCACTTCACCCTTGCGCGGCTCGAGCGGGCGGGGGTTTCGCCGAATCCCGAAGCCGACCGCGAGACGCTCGCGCGGCGGCTGGCGCTCGACCTCACCGGGTTGCCGCCGCTGCCGGCCGACGTTGACGCCTTCGTGGCCGATGCAACTCCTGACGCGTACGAGCGGTACGTGGAAAAACTCCTGGCGAGCGAGCACTTCGGCGAGCGGATGGCTCTGGAATGGCTCGACGCGGCCCGCTACGCCGACAGCAACGGTTTTCAGGCCGACACCAGCCGCTCCAACTGGCCGTGGCGCGACTGGGTGATCCGCGCGTTCAACGCCAACATGCCGTTCGATGACTTCACGGTGAAGCAGCTGGCCGGCGATCTGTTGCCGGGCGCGACGCGCGACGACATCGTGGCCACCGGCTTTCATCGCAACCATCGGCTCAACGGCGAGGGGGGCTCAATCGCCGAGGAGTGGCTCGTTGAGACGATCATCGACCGCGTGGAGACGACCGGTCAGACCTGGCTCGGCCTGACGGTCGGCTGCTGCCGGTGCCACGACCACAAATACGATCCAATCGCGCAGAAGGAGTTTTACTCGCTCTACGCGTTCTTCAACTCGATCGACGAGAAGGGGATGCTTGGCGAGAACCGCGCCGGCGGGAACACGGATCCGGTGCTGCGGCTGCCAGATGAGAAGCAGGAGGCCGAACTCGCCAGGCTGCAGCGGGTGGTGGATGACGCGGCGGCCGCGGTGAAGGCGGAGGAGGCGAGCGTCGATGCCCTCGCCGACACCTGGGCCAGCCAGGTGCGGAGCCTGTTCGCCGAGTCAGCCAGTGCGTGGGAACCGCTCGAGCCGCTGGAGGTGCGATCGACCGGGGGGGCGACGTTCCGGCGACTCGACGACGGCTCTTGGATCGCCGAGGGAGCCGATCCGCCGAGCGACACCTACGAAATCGAGGCCGCGGTCCCCGAGGGCACGTTCGGGGGACTACGGATCGAGGTGATTCCCGATCCGTCGTTCGCCGGCGAGGGCGGATTCGCCCGCGGCGGCAACGGGAACGTCGTGGTCACGACGGTGGAGGCCGAGATCGAGAAGCCTGACGGCAGCGTGGAGAAGGTTGACCTCTCGCGCGCGGCCGCCGATTACTCCCAGGAAGGGTATGACGGCGCAGGAGTGCTCCCGGAGAAGAACAAGAAGAAGAGGAAGGACAAGCCGAAGGGCTGGGCGATCAACGGGCATAGCAAAGAGCCCGCCCTGCGGGTGCCACGACGGCTCGCGGTGATGGCGTCGCGGAGGCTCGACGTCGATGAGAACTCTCGGGTGGTGTTCCGCATCCGTCAGGAGTCGTTCGATCAGCACACGATCGGCCGGTTCCGCGTTGCCTACTCGCCGGCCGATCCGGCGCTCTTGGCGGTCGACGGCTTCGGCCTGTCAGGCGAGGTGCGGGCGGCGGTCGAGGCCCCGCCTGAGAAACGGACGAAGGAACAGGCGGCCGTGCTCGCGAAGCACTATCGCAAAAACGTGGATGGCCCGATCCGCCGCGCGGAGGCCGCTCGCGATGCGGCCGCGACAAGTCTCAGCGAGTTTGAGGAGTCGCTGCCAAACGCGATGGTGATGCGCGAGGGCACGGTCCGCGATTCGTTTGTGCTGATCCGAGGCGAGTATGACAAACGGGGGGAGCAGGTCACCGCCGCGGTGCCGTCGTTCCTACCGCCGCTGCCGGCGGACACGAAGCCCGACCGGCTTGCACTGGCGAACTGGATTGTCTCTCGTGACCACCCGCTCACGTCGCGTGTCTGGGTGAACCGGCAGTGGGAGCGGTTCTTTGGCACGGGCCTCGTCAAGACAAGCGAGAACCTCGGTAGCCAAGCCGAGTACCCGAGCCACCCCGAACTGCTCGACTGGCTCGCCGCCGACTTCATGGAGACCGGCTGGGACATGAAGCGGATGATCCGCTCGATCGTGACGAGTTCGGCCTATCGGCAGTCCAACGCAGTGGCGCCGGAAAAACTCGCCGCCGATCCGGAGAACCGTCTGCTTGCTCGTGGGCCGCGCATCCGCCTGCCCGGTGAGATCGTCCGCGATCAGGCGCTCGCTGCGGCTGGCCTCCTCGTGCCGACCGTCGGCGGCCCGAGCGTGCGGCCCTGGATGCCCGATGGCGTCTGGGACGAGACGAGCGTCTACGGCGACCTCCGCGGCTACAAGCCTGACATCGGCCCCGGCCGCTATCGCCGCAGCCTCTACACGATCTGGAAGCGAACCGCAGCCCCGCCAACCATGCTGCTCTTCGATGCCCCCAGCCGGGAGATCTGCACCGTCAAGCGGTCGCGGACCAACACGCCGCTCCAGGCCCTCGCCCTGCTCAACGAGACGACCTCCATCGAGGCGGCCCACGGGCTCGCGGGCCGGATGCTCGACGAGGGGGGCACGTCGCCTGGCGGCCGGATCAGCCACGGCTTTCGGCTGGCTCTGGGACGGCGGCCCGATCCGGTTGAACTCGCCACGCTCGTCGCCGGCTTCGAGACCGATCTCGCCCGCTTCGCGGCGGCGGCCGACGAGGCGGCGAAGTATGCGGCCGTAGGCCTCGTGCGGAAGCCCGACGGCACGACCGACGCGGAGTTTGCGGCGGCATCGCTCGCCGCCAACGTGATCCTCAACCTCGACGAATTCGTGACCCGGGAGTGAAAAAGGTGCCAGCCACCATTTGCTGGTCGCCGCAGGCGACACGGCCCCGGCCGTTGGCCGGGGTCCGCAGACAAATGGTGGCTGGCACCTTTTTGCCTTAGGAACCGCTTATGAGCCACCACACACAGTTCTTCCGCCTGCAAGACGCGGTCAACCGCCGCGTGTTCCTCAGCCGCTCCGCGGGTGGTCTCGGCGCCACGGCGCTGGCCACGCTGCTCGATCGCGGCGACCCGCTGGCAGCGACGGCCGGCGGCCGGCCCGTGATCCCGCATCACGCCCCGAAGGCGAAGCGGATCATCTACCTCTTCCAGTCGGGCGCGCCCTCGCAGATGGACCTCTTCGATCCCAAGCCCGACCTTGCGAAGCGGCGGGGCGAGGACCTGCCCGAGTCGATCCGGCAGGGGCAGCGACTGACGACGATGACCAGCGGCCAGACGACCTTTCCCGTCGCGCCGTCGATCTTCGAGTTTTCACAGCACGGCCAGAGCGGCATGTGGTTCAGCGAACTCATGCCGAATATCGCCCGGCATGCCGACCGCTGGTGCATGATTCGCTCGATGGTCACCGAGGCGATCAACCACGATCCGGCCATCACCTTCTTCCAGACCGGCAGTCAACTGGCGGGCCGGCCGAGCATCGGCTCTTGGGTGAGCTACGGCCTGGGAAGTGAAAACGCCGACCTGCCCGCCTACGTGGTACTCACGAGCTTCGGCTCGGGCCGCAAGGACGACCAGCCGCTCTACGACCGCCTCTGGGGTGCAGGCTTCCTGCCGAGCCGCCACCAGGGTGTGAAGTTTCGCAACTCGGGCGACCCGGTGCTGTATCTTGCCGACCCGCCCGGCATCGACCGCGACATGCGGCGGGGCACGCTCGACCGGATCGCGGCCCTCAACGCCGCGCGGTCGGGCGTGATCGGCGATCCCGAGATCGCCGCCCGCACGGCGCAGTATGAGATGGCCTTCCGCATGCAGGCGAGCGTGCCGGACCTCGTGCGGATCAGCGACGAGCCGAAGCACGTGCTTGATGCCTATGGACCCGACGTGCACCGGCCCGGTAGCTATGCCTTCAACTGCCTGCTGGCGCGGCGGCTGGCGGAGAAGGACGTCCGGTTCGTGCAGCTCTTCCACATGGGATGGGACCACCACTCGGGCCTGCCCGCGGCCCTCAAGGGGCAGTGCCAAGACACCGACCAGCCAACAGCAGCGCTGCTCGACGACCTCGCCAGCCGCGGCATGCTCGACGACACACTCGTGGTCTGGGGAGGAGAGTTTGGCCGCACGATCTACTCCCAAGGCTCGCTCACCGAGACGAACTACGGCCGCGATCACCACCCACGGTGCTTCACGATGCTCATGGCCGGGGCGGGCATGAAGCCGGGGCTGACCTGGGGAGCCACCGACGACTACTGCTACAACATCACCACGCCGAATGAGAAGGTGCACGTGCACGATCTCAACGCCACGATCCTGCACCTCATGGGGATCGATCACCTGCGGCTCACCTTCCCCTACCAGGGCCGTGACTTCCGGCTTACCGACGTGCACGGCGAGCTCGTGAAGGGCATCCTGGCGTAGCGCTGTTTTCAACCCGCCAACCGTAACGCAGGTTTCTCACCTGCGAGGAAGTCGCGATCGGGGCCGGGTGTGCCGCAGGTTGAAAACCTGCGCTACGTCTTTCGGCGGCCAGCCTTCTTCTTCGGCGCGGCTTTTTTCGTGTCGGTGGCGGGGGCCTCGGGCTCGTCTCCCTCGATCGTCGCGATCTTTGATTTCCGGCCCTTGGTCGTCGGCGCCTTTGTTGGCTTGGCCGCGTCGCCGTCGGCCTGGCCCGGGATCACCTGCGGCACGATGATACAGTTGTCGCCGAGTTCGAGATCCTCTTCCTCCTGGATCGGCCGGCCGCGGTCGTCGAGTTTCACGTCGGCCTCGGCCGTCTTCTTCTTGGCCGCCGCGAGCAGCTGCTCATAGAGCTTGCCCCGGTCCTGGCCGTTGATCTGCGACACGGCCGTCGCCACCTCGCCGAGATACCGCAGGAAGATGCTCCGTCGCTGCCCTTCCTGGGCCACGCGGAGCCGCCGCCGCATGTACATCCCGAGCTTGCGGCCCACCGCCTGCAGCGCGAGGCGGATCTCCTTCTGGATTTCCGGATAGGAGGCGATCGCCTCCTTCGACTCGCTGGTGAACGGCACCCAGACGCTCGCCACGTGCACCATCGCCGTCACGGGGCCGTTGGGCATGCCGCCCCGCGACTGTGAGAGGCCGTAGGATCGCCAGTTGGTCGAGGTGATCGTTTGCGTCACAGCACAGGCCGCAGGCTGGAACTGCAGCGGCACGCGGTTGGCATACCGCAGCACGTTCATGCTCTGGCCTTCATCGACGTTGACGTGCTGCATCGCTCCGTGGAGGGCGTCGAGCTGCGGCTTCTTCAGCTTCGACGGGCTCTGCCGGGGGGCGAGTTGGGCCTCGGCGAGAATCTTGTCGGCGGCCTCGCCCCCCATACCAGTGAACGTGGTCGTAAGAAACTGCCGCAGGCTGCGGGCATCGCTCTCGCCGGCGAGTTCACCGAGCCCATCGCGGCTGATCTTCTGCGCCGCCACGCCGCCACCGTAGGCGAGTGCCGCCTCGATGACGAACGGGTTGCCACGGTAGACCGATGGCGGGCGGGTGGCCGCCGTGAAGAACTCGCCGGGGACGACCTGCCGGAGGCCGGCCAAAAGTCGCTGCTCCCCAATCGGCACCACGCAGTCGGTGGCCGGCGGCGGAATCTTTGATTCTTGAATGGCCTTGAAGATCGCGTCGGCCTCGCCGCGGCCGAGCTTTCCGGTGGTGATGCGGCTCGAGAGCTTCGCCATGTCGCAGATCTTCTTCGCCGTGCCGTGCGAGACGCGGGAGAACGATTGCGTGAGGAACTGCGCGAGGGTGATCTTGGGATGCTCCTGGAGCATTGTCACCAGCCGGCCGAGCTCCACGCCGTAGGGGTGCGGCTTGATCTCCTTGGGCTCCGGCGGCAGGTCGTCGGTCGACCGCTCCAGGATCCGCTCCGGCCCGTCGGGCCCCTGGAAGTGGATTCGGGCGTGCGGGTTGGAGATCGCCGTCTGCTCGAGATACTCCTCGACGCTGCCCCTTCCACGCTGGAACTTCGCCTCCATCTCGATCGTCACGCGAGTGCCGTGGTTTACCGGCTCGCCCTTGTCGTTCTCGGCGACCCACTCGATCGAGTGCTTCTTCATCAACTCCGCGCCACCCTTGCCGGCGGGAATGTCGACGCCGTCACCCTTGCCGTTCAAGATCTCCGGCTGATTGGTCTTGGTATCGATCCGCAGTTCGGAGTAGTGGGCAGCGTGCTTGGCGTCGATCTTGGAGATGATCTTCACCGGCTTGCCGGTGGTGAGCACGCCGTACATACCGGCGGCTGAGATCCCGATGCCTTGCTGGCCGCGGCTCATCCGCAGGCGGTGAAACTTCGATCCATAGAGCAGCTTGCCGAAGATCAGCGGGATCTGCTTGCTGACGATGCCAGGGCCGTTGTCCTGCACGCCCATCCGGTAGCGGGAGCCACTCTCACCCACCTGCTCAATGTGCACCCAGATCTCGGGAAGGATGCCCGCCTCCTCGCAGGCGTCGAGGGAGTTGTCCACCGCTTCCTTCACGCTCGTGAGCAGCGCCTTGCGGGGCGAGTCGAACCCGAGCAGGTGGCGGTTCTTGGCGAAGAACTCGCTGACCGAGATGTCGCGCTGACCGGCGGCGAGGCTCTGGGCCGTGGCCCGGCGCTTCGCGGTAGGTTTGGACGGGGTTGCGGCCTCGCCATCGGTGGACGGCGCGGGCTCCTTCTCCGCAGCGGCGGCCTTCTCCGGCTTTGCGTTCGCTGCCTTCTTCGCGGCTGGTCGTTTGGCGGTCTTGGCCATGGGTTATCCAGGGTTTTGGCCCCCAGACTGTGATCCCGGATGGCAGGCTTGGCAAGTGGGGCCGGCTTTGCCGGTCGCGGAGAGTTTGGGGTGGGCGGTGGGGGACCGTAGTTCGATGCGTGTATCACCGGCTCGGGGGCGGCAAAAGTCTCGTCGCCGGGGCGAGGATACGCCCAAGGCTCCTCGAGCGTTCGCCGACCCCCTCGCCTACCCGCTCAGGTGTACCAACTCGTCGCTGCACCTATTCAAGATGTGCTCTAGGCAGGATCGTCGAGCGGCGTGAGTGCGTTGGAAGCAACACGGCCATGGGCCTTCACTGCGATGGCTGCGGAAGGTGTGCCTGTCAGGAAGAACCGGCATCCGAGGCATTGGCGGAGTGATGCGTAGGACGCGTTCCGGCCGAAGTTTCGGGTGCCGGGGCGATCCCGGCAACGTCTGGCTCCGTCTACGAGGTGCCCCGATGCTGCGTGTCCGCTCGAACCGGCCCTGGATGCTCGCGACGCTGCTCGTCGCCGAGGCATTCGCCGCCGCCTCCGCGCTGGCGATCCCGATCGACGGGGGCGTTGAAGGACCCACGCCCGACGTGTTCTACAACTTCTACGTGCCGCCGGTGCCGGCGGGCGGCTATCCCGGCATGGGAGCGCAACTCTACGTGTCGCCGCGGCCGGTGCCGCCCCGCGTGGGCCACACCTGGAACACGTATCCGCCCTTCATGCCGCACGAGTTCCTCTACAAGCACCGTCGCCGCTACATCCGCCCCGCGGGCGTGACCGGCATGCGGACCGACGTGCACGCCTACTGGTACTGATCCCGGAGACCATTCCATCATGGATCGCCGCGTTCTCATCACCACACTCTTCGCGGGCTGCGTCGCCCTCGCCACCGCGGGCCTTGGCCTCGCGACGGCCGGCGATCATGGTGCCCGCGCGCCCGGCTGCGCTGGCGCCTGCTGCGCCCCGGGACAGTGCGGCCCGGGTGGCCATGGTCACTGCGGCCACGGCCGCTGCCACCACGGTCATTGCGGCAAGCACTGCGGTCACTGTGGCCATTGCAGCCTCTGTGGCACACCGGTGGGCGGCCCGTGCGGCTACGGAAAGACGGGCGGCCTGCATGAGGACTGCAAGTCCAACGCCTGGGAGAAGCGATACTTCCTCCGCTCGCAGGGCAAGAGCTGGCACAGTGCCTGGTACGACCCTGCCGAGGGCCGGCCGATCGCGCTGGTCGTGCCGCCGACGAGCGAGTTCATGACGCAGTATTCGTGGGGCGTGCCGAGCAGCCGCGTGGCCCCGATCTATCACCAGTTCCACCGGCCCTATCCAGGCCCCGGCGCGGTGGCCGGCAGCGGTGGCGGCGGGTTCCTGCCGACGCCCAATCAGCCGAGCGACACCGTCCAGTTCGGCGTCAACGCCGTCCGCGGTCCCTGGGGCGCGTACTGACAGACTCGCCTCGTAGCACAGGTTTCCAACCTGTGTCGCCCACGTAGCACAGGTTTTTAACCTGTGTGTCTTTCGTCTTCGCAACGGGCTCGGGGCTGCCCATGCCCGTCGCCGGACGCTCGCTGCGGGCATCCTGCCCTGCGCTCGCTCGATGCTGACTTCGCTCCGCCATCCTGGCTCCGCTCGTCAGCAACGCCGGCTCCCGGGCACGGGCAGCCCCTCGCTGCCCCCCGTAGCACAGGTTGCCAACCTGTGCCTGTTCCCACCGCAGGTTGCCAACCTGCGGCTACGTTTTGGCATCGCTCCGTCCTCACGTAGCACAGGTTTTCAACCTGTGATCTTCAGCGCTGCTCGTCGAGCCGGGCGCGGGCGAGGGTGGCCCACGGGCTTTCCGGGGCCAGCGCGAGAAACTGGCCGAGATGGTGGTCGGCGTCGCTCGCAAGCCCCATCTCGCGGAGCACGCCCGCGATGTGCCAGTGGGCGTCGGCGTAGTCGGGCTCCTGGCGGAGCACGCCCTCGAGCGCCGCGACCGCGAGGTCGTGCTCGCCGAGTTCCGCGAGCACGCAGCCGAGGCTCGCCCGGGCCTGCAGGTGATCGGGATCGATCTCGATCACCGCATAATACCGCTCCCGCGCCGCCGTCAGGTCTCCTGCACGGTAGAGCAGTTCGGCCAGCATGAAGACCACGCGGGCTGACGGGCCCTGCGCCTGGAGCACCGCCCGTAGGGCCTCCGCCGCCTCGACAAACTCGCCAGCCGCCTCAAGGTCGTCGGCAAGGTCGAGGATCTCCGCCGCATCCGTTCCCGGGGCAGGGAGGTCGTGCGGCGTCGTGGCCGCTGCCTGCGTCTCGGTCGGTGGCGTTGGCCGAATGCCGACGATTGCCGGCTCGTCTATCTCGTCTGCGGCGTCGGCAAACGACGACGTGTAGAAGCCGAGTTGGAGTTGGCGGCCGGGGGCCAGCAGGCGACCACCCTCATCGAGGTTTAGCCGCCGGCCGTCGAGTCGCACCCGCGCCGCGGCCTCCGCGGCAGCCCGTGCTCCGCCAGGCGCCAGGCCGCCGAGCTTGGCGTCGATCTCGCGGAGCGAGAGCCCGCCCGCGAGCAGGCGGGCGAGATGGCGGCCCACGACCAGCTGCGGAAAGTCGAACCACTCGACCGAGCCGGCGACGTGTGCGGGCACGAGCAGGCCGCCACGCGACCAATGGCGGATCGCGGCCGGTGGCACGGCGAGCACGTCGGCCATCATTGCAGCCGTGTGGAGCCTGTGAACTCCTAGCGAATCAGACGGGTGCTCGTCGAGCAGCAGAGGCTGCCGCGGGCTGCGTCGCCGCGGAGCGGCTTCCGCTGCGGGCCGCCGCCCGAGTTCCCGTGTGTCGTCGTTCGTAAACTCGGGGGGCATGCGCGAATCCTGCAAGGATCGCGGGAATGTACTCGGCGCATCGGCGGCTGCCAATCGGCGAGCGTTATTCTGCGAAGGCGCGATCAGGCGGCCTCCCGACCACAGTCGCCCCGGTTATGGCCGCTGAAGGGCTCAGACCCCCCGTCGCGACCCCGTGCCGGCATCCCTGATGCTCGTCATGATGGCGATCGGTGTGGGCATCCACTTCGTGCAGGAGTCGAGAGCCCAAGCTTCCGCCGCCGTCGTCAGACGGTGGCGGCAACTGGCTCGAGCTGGAAGATCTGCACCATCGTGCCGCTCGTGAAGGCGTGGACGACCGCGCCGCTCGCGGGCTCTATCACCACGGCCGCCTCGCGAACCCTGCGGCCGGTCAGTCGCTGGATCTCGCGGCGGAGTTCGTTGCACGACACCGCGAACAGCGCCCGGTGGTAGTCCTCGACCTTTGATGCGCCGGCCTCGGTGCGGACGAGGATCTTCTCGGCGGGCGTCAGCGCCTCCTGGAGCGTCACCACCACCGTCTCTTCGCTGGCGACCACCGTCACCGCCTTCGGCGTGTGGCCCGTCCGTTCCGATTGCATCGCCAGCGCAATGTCCGCCAGTTCCTTCGACATGGCCGCCGACGACATCTGCCCGCTCATCTGCTGTTCTCCGGAGATTCACACCGCACGAAAAACAGGCGGCATGATGCGTAAATAAGTGCCACAGCGAGGGGCGTCCCGGCAACCCCCCTCCACCGAGGTCAAAGCAGCGATCCCGGTCGGTGGATCAGGGAAGCGTTCGCTTGGGGCAGCGGACGGCGGTGGATTGTGGTCAGACCCGTGAGGCCGCTGAAGAGTCTGATGAATGCGGCCTAGGAGGCCGCGCCAATCAGGTTGTGTGGTCTGGCGTGAGGATCGGCTTCAGGAAGCCAGCGCCCGAGGTCTTCGCAGCGGGCACATCGCGAAGATCGTGAGCCGGCTGGGCCGGCTCGACCGCGGGGCCGGCCGGTGCGACCGTCGGGGTCGGCTCGGCAGGAACGGTCACGGAGGGCACAGCGGCGGACGGGGAAGGAATCGCCTCGGCGGCCAGGACGGAATCCGCCACCGGCTTCTCGGCAACCAGGGACTGCACGCCGGCGGTCTTCGCCGGATCGACGTGCTGCAGGGGCGACGCCGTCCAGCCCTCGCTGACAGGAGCGGCCGCTGCGGCCGGCTTGTCGCTGAACGTCTTGAGCGGAGCGGCGGTCGGGGGCGTTTCGGGGCGGGCCGATGAGGCTGCTGGCGTGGGCACCGTTTCGTAGGTGGCGGCCGCCGGCAGAGCTGGGGTCATCGCAGGGGGAGCCATCGCCGGGGCGGCGGCCGGCAGTGGATTGCCGCACGGATCGAGCGGCACCTTCGTGACCACCGTCCGCGGCATCCGCACCGTGTAGGTGTAGGGGGTCTTCTTCTCGACCACCCGCGGCACCTGCACCGAACGCTCCTCGGTGACGACCTTCATCACCTGGACCTGCACCGGCTCAACCTTCTCCTCGGCCACCATCTTGCAGACCTGGAACGCCACCTGGCGGACCTGCTCCTCCGGCACCATCTTGCAGACCTGCACCGGCACTTTGTTATCGACCCGCTCGACGACCTTGCGGACCGTCTGCACCGGGACCTGCCGGACCGCAGTCTCGGCCACCATCTTCATGGTCTGTACTGGCACCTGCGTCACCACCTGCTCGTCCACGTAGCGGACGGTCTGCACCGGCACCTTCTGGGTGACGACGCGGTTGACATAGGTGGTTTCCGGCACCTGCACCGGGGTGTAGGTCGGCTGATAGACACGGTTGACCTGGTTGACCACCGCGCCCGGCGTCATCACCCATTGGTAGCCGCCCCGCTGCCAGACGGCGAGGCCGGTGTAGGGATCGACGACCCAGCCGCCCGGTGCATAGCCGAGGCCGGTTGCTCCCGGCGTGACCACGGGCGTGACGGTGTCGACCGGCTGGCTGCCGACCGAGTAGGCCGTCCGCATCTGCGTGACCGGTTCGGTGACGGTGTAGGCCTGCTCGCGCTCGCTCGTCTCGTAGACCGGCTTGCGGACGACCTGCACCTGCTGCTGCATCGCGGTCTCGTAGACCGGCTTCATCACGGTGTACTGCTCTTCGCGGGTGGCCGTCTCGACCACGTCGCGGGTGACGTCGTAGCTGCGGTCCTCGATCACGGTCTCGTAGACCGGCTTCATCACCGTGGTCCGCTCCTCACGGGTCTGCGTCTCCCAGACCGGCTTCTGCACGGTGTAGCGGCGTTCCTGCGTTTGCGTCTCCCAGACCGGCTTCTGCACGGCGTAGGTCTTCGTGTCGTAGACGGTCTCGTAGCTGACCCGCTCGGCCGTGACCTGCCGTTCGTCGAAGACGGTCTGGTAGTCGAGCCGATAGGTCTGCGTGGGCACCGCGACAGCGACCGGCGCGGGGGCAGAACCGCAGCCGCACTCGGCGGTGGCGCGCTGCATCGTGGTCGCCTGGGGCGCGAGCACGAGGCCAGCGCAGGCGACCGACTGCAGGCGGCGGAGAAGGTTCGAGCGGGGCGAGCGGGCACCGGACGCGGACATGGGTTCTCTCCTAGGAAGGACCCTTCGAGACTAATCCGATGTACGCAGGCCACAAGCGGCTTGTTGAGAAAAAACCACTGTTTTTTCAAGGAAAAATGGCCCCCTGTTCCGCACGAACGGTGCAATCGGCCCATCTTCCGGCATCGAGCCCGCGTTCTGCGTCGTCTGGCGTGCGGCCCCGCTCGGGACTGCCCATGCCCCGTCGCCGGACGTTCGCGGATGCCATCGTGGCATCCGCTCACTGCATGTCCGCTGCGCTTCGCCGGGCACCGATCCGCCGCAGGCGGATTGGTCGTGGCTTCGCTTGCTCCCATAGCCCGGCTCCCGGGCACGGGCAGCCCCTCGCTGCCTCCCGTAGCACAGGTTTCGAACCTGTGTGTCTTTCCGACTCGCATCCGTAGCACAGGTTTTCAACCTGTGTGTATTTCCGTTTCGCATCGGGCACGGGCAACCCCGAGCGGCGCACGACGAGGAGCCCGCGGCCTTACGGCCGGTCGGCTTGCCGAGGCGTGCAGCCTACGAAAGCTTGTCGAGCAGGCGGCGGCTGGTGGCGTCGAGCGCCAACTCGCGCGGAATCAGATACCGCATCCCGAACGTGTCGGTGATGAACACGCCGCCGTCGGGTGGCCGGGCGATGTCGTCGGCGTGGGCCACCTTGAACCGGTGTCGACCGCGGTCGGTGATCACCATCCATTCCGACGGCTCGGAATCGGAAACCGCCTCGATCCGCTCGATCACGGGGAGGAACTCACGCTGGGCGAGTTCCCGCTCCAGGAGTCCGCGAAGCTCTGCCGGCTGATCCGCGAGCGACTCGATCCAGGCCAGTTCGCCGCCGTCCGCAGCGATGATCGCGACCGGCCCCGCGGCCGCCGTCACCGGAAACGCCCGCAAGACATCGACGTCGGGGTGCCGCGTCCCAATCGCGTCGACGAGGTCGAGCCGGCCGTGGTCGTGCCGTTCGATCCGCCAGCCCTCGGGTGACGCGACAGAGATCATCGTGGAGTCGGATGCGTTCATGGTCGTGCCCTCGCTGTGGCGTTAGGGTGAGGGTGTCAGGCCGAGGCCGCAGCCTCCTCGGCCGCTTTCATCTGAGCGTGGTAGAGCCGGGCATACATGCCGTCGGCGGCGAGAAGATCCTCGTGGGTGCCCACCTCGACGATTCGGCCTGCATCAAGCACGACGAGCCGGTTGGCTCGTCTGAGCGTCGAGAGGCGATGGGCGATCGCGATCGTCGTTCGGCCCGTCACGAGCCGGTCGATCGCCGCCTGGATGATCGCCTCGGTCTCCGCATCGACGCTCGACGTCGCCTCGTCGAGGACGAGGATTCGTGGGTCGACGAGCAGCGCCCGGGCGATCGAGAGCCGCTGTCGCTCGCCGCCGGAGAGGCCGCCGCCCCGCTCGCCGACGCGGGAATCGTAGGCGAGGGGCTGCGAGAGGATGAAGTCGTGGGCCCCGGCGGCACGGGCCGCCTCGACGATCTTGTTCCGAGGGGCATCCGGCTGGCCGTAGGCGATGTTGTCGGCGATCGTGCCGAAGAACAGGAACGGCTCCTGGAGCACGCAGCCAAGGTTGCGGTGGTAGTCGGCGATGTCGACGTCGCGGAGATCAACGCCGTCGACGCGGATCGAGCCGCTCGACGGGTCGTAGAACCGGCAGACGAGATTGGCGAGAGTGGACTTGCCGGAGCCGCTCGTACCCACGAGACCGATCATCTCACCCGGCTCAATGATCAGGTCGACGCCGTGCAGCACCTCGCGGGCACCGTAGCGGAAGTGGACGCCGGAGATCTCGATCCGCCCCTCGACCCGGCCGAGCTTCACCGGCCTCGGCGCCTCGGCGACGGTCGGCTTGCAGTCGAGGATCTCGAAGATCCGCTGGGCGCTCGCCGAGGCTCGCTGGGTGGCGGGCACCATTCGGATCATCGACTCGACGCGGCCATAGAACCGGGCGATGTAGGCAAGAAAGGCGGTCAGGCCGCCGACCGTCACGCTACCAGTGAACACCAGCCACGCCCCGCAGGCCCAGACCACGAGCAAGCCGATCTCGCTGATCAGGCTCACGACCGGCCCCGTGAACGACCAGATCACGTTGACGCGGTCGTTGGCCTCGAGCACCCGCTCGTTCGCGGAGACAAACCGGTCAATCTCCCGGCGCTCCTGGGCGAACGCCTTGACGACGCGGATGCCGGGAATCGTGTCGGCCAAGGCGCTCGTCATGTCGCTCCAGGCCACGGCCGCCCGGGAGAATCCCCGGCGGAGTCGCTCGCGGACGGCGTAGATCAGCCAGACCACGAACGGGAACGGGACGAGCGTGAGCACGGCGAGGAGCGGATTGAGCCAGATGAGCACCGTTGCGGTGAGCACCAGGAGCATCACGTTGGAGGCGAACTCGATGAGGTTGACCGACAGGAAGACGTTGATCTTGTCGGTGTCGCTGCCCACCCGCGACATGAGATCTCCGGTCCGCTTGCCCTGAAAAAAATCAAGCGAGAGCGTCTGCATGTGGGCGTAGGTTCGCGTCCGCAGGTCCGCCGCGATCCGCTCGCTCACCCAGCCGAGCACCCAGGTCTGGGCCCACGAGAGGAGCCAGGCGGCAAGCGCTGCGGCGAGCAGGCCGCCGAGATACCACCAGACGAGCGAGAACGGGACATCCTTGCCGTTCTGCCGCGGGATCAGCACCGTGTCTACAAGCGGCATCGTGAGGTACGGAGGCACGAGCGCTGCCGTTGTGCTGGCGAGCGAGAGCAGGCCGCCAAGGATCGCCATGCCAGCATGTGGCCGGGCGAAGGCGATCACGCGGAACAGCGCCCGCCACGAGGCGGTGCCGCCGCCATCGTCACCGAGCCCGCGGCCGGCAGGGGCGGGCTTCTCGTCCGTCTCTCCGGAGGCGTCGTCGGTCACCGCCGAAGGCTTCCGGCCCCCCTCGGGTTCCGTCAGCCCGTCGGGGCCTGCCACCCTCGCGTCGAAGGCATCCTCGATCGTGTGAATCGCATCGGCCTTCGCCGGCGTGAACAGCCAGCGAGCGACAACGCGGTCGCCCTCGGAGAGCTCCACGCGGCCAACGGCCGAGCGGAGCTGGACGTCGAGCCGTGTGTGCGGCCCGATCGTCCACGTCCAGGGCCCCGATCCACCGAGCGGCTGTGTTGCGGAAGCCGGTCGGTCAGCGATCACCCGCCGGGTGGTGAGCACGATCCAGCCATCGCTGAAGCGAAGGCTGGAATCGAGGTCGAATCGGCCCGTCGCCAGAACCGTTTCCCCAGGGAGAAGCCCTCCGGCGGACTCTCCCCAAGGCAGGGTGGAGACGGGGGGCTGCTCGCTGGGGGCTGATCCTTGGGTCATGGGGACAGGGCTGGCGGGTGGGGCATAATCCGCAGCAAAAAGGTGTGAAAAAGCGTAATTTTTAGAGGAAGATGCGGGTTTGGGAGGTTGCTGCCGCGGCCGGCAATAGAAATTTGCGTGGCTTACCGAACATGCCTAGATTACCGTGACGTTTGCGTGGTTTTTCGATGGAGCGTGCGGCCGCAAAGCAACAAGAGCCGTCCCGCCTCGGCTGCGGCGGTCGCCGGACTGTAGAAATTTCCAACTGCCCGCCTCGACCATCCCCATTTTGACACGCCGCTCGGTCAATCCTTCCGTGCCCCCGGCCCCCTGGCTCCCCCGCGATACCGTGAATCAGCCTCCAGTGCAGAGTTGTCGTCGGATTTCCGGGTTTCGGCACGGGACGTGCATTGTCGGGGAGATGTTGAAAAAAAGTTCGCAGTCGTCGCTCGGAAGCGTAAACTCTGGCGATCGTTCTGCGAAGTCGGTCCCGGATATCCGAGATCGATGGATGCGACGAGGCGGCGTCGAACAGGGCGGCTCCTGGCGGCGTTGCGGTTGGAATCATGGTGCCGCGAGGAACGGGTATCGCAAGCGAACGCGCGTCCGTGAGGCGTGCGGCGTTACCATCCGGCCTCGCGGTGTAGGAACTTTTTCGTCCCATGGCCACTTCGGCCGGTCGGTTGACGGTTCGTTTCTGCCCCTTGTTGTTCCCCTGCCCGTCCGCGAAGAACCGCTTCGCTGGGGGCATCTCTTCCGCGGCCCCGGACTGCCCACCGCCGCCCTGACGGTGTCCACCGTCGGGTTCTTACGGATGTCCGCCCTGGCGGACAGCACTTCGTGGGCGACGCGCCTGCGACGTGCCGTTGTGACCCGTGCGACCTCCGCTCCAGCGCATCCTGCCGGGCTGTCCGGCGGCTGGGCGAGGCGCACACGACCAGACCGGCGCATGCGTCTGCAGCAGGTCTAAAAGAGCACACACACTTCCATGGAGATTCTTTCGGTCAAGGTGCTTCGCGGTCCCAACCAATGGGCGTCGTTCCCCTGCCTGGAGGCATGGGTCGACCTCGGTCGGCTCGAGGACTTTCCGTCGAACACGCTGCCCGGGTTCAACGATCGGATCATGTCGTGGCTGCCCACGATGATCGAGCACCGCTGCTCGATCGGTGAGCGGGGCGGCTTCTTCGAGCGACTCAGGGCAGGCACCTGGATGGGCCACGTGCTCGAGCACGTGACGCTCGAACTCCAGACGCTCGCCGGCACGCCGGTGGGCTACGGCCGGGCCCGCGAGGCCAAGACCCGCGGCGTCTACAAGGTGGTGGTCGAGTACAAGGAAGAAAAGTTCGCCCTCGAGTGCCTGTCCGCGGCCCATCGGCTCTTGATGGCCGCGATCGAGGATCAGGCCTTCGAGGTCACAACCGAAGTGAAGCGGCTGCGGCAGGTGCTTCTTGACGTGCAGCTGGGGCCGAGCACGCGGTCGATCGTGGAAGCGGCTACTGCTCGCGGCATCCCGACGCAGCGGCTCACCGAGGGCTCGCTTGTGCGGCTCGGCCACGGGTCGAAGCAGCGGCGGATCTGCGCCGCGGAGACCGACCGGACCGGGGCCGTTGCCGAGACGATTGCGCAAGACAAGGAGCTCACTCGCACCCTCCTTGCCGAGTCGGGAATCCCAGTTCCTGAGGGACGGCCGGTGACCAATGCCGCCGACGCTTGGGCCGTGGCCGAGGAGATCGGTGCGCCCGTCGTGATCAAGCCGCGGTATGGCAACCAAGGCCGCGGCGTCTCCGTGAACCTCGTCACCCGCGAGGAGGTCGAAAAGGCCTGGATCCTCGCCAACGAGATTGACTCGTCGGTGGTCGTGGAACGGTTCGTGACCGGCGGCGATTATCGCGTGCTCGTCGTCGGCGGCCGGATGGTGGCCGTCGCGCGGCGGCATCCGCCGATCGTGGTGGGCGACGGTGGCTCGACGGTGCGGCAACTCGTGGACCGCGTCAACGAGGATCCGCGGCGGTGCGGTGACCACGCTACGTCACTCAGCCCGATGGTGATCGACGATGTGGCCGTGGCCGTGCTCCGCGAGCAGGGCTTCACCGAGCAGAGCGTGCCGGGATTGGCCAGGGAGGTGTTCCTGAGGCGGAACGCCAACCTCAGCACCGGCGGCTCGGCCGAGGACGTTACCGACATCGTTCACTCCGAGGTCGCGGCCCGAGCCATCGAGGCCGCCCGGATCGTGGGCCTCGACGTGGCCGGCATCGACATGGTGATGGACGATTGCACGAAGTCGCTGGAGGCACAGCGGGGCGTAGTGATCGAGGTGAACGCGGCGCCCGGGCTGCGGATGCACCTTGAGCCGACCGTTGGCACGCCGCGGAACGTGGGCGCTGCGATCGTCGACTCGCTGTTCGGACCTGGCGATGACGGTCGAATTCCGACCGCTTCGGTCACCGGCACCAACGGCAAGACGACGGTGGTGAGGCTCATCTCCCACCTGGCCGCCACCGGCGGGGCCACCGTGGGCACGACCTGCACGGAGGGGGTGTGGGTTGGCGGCCGGCAGATCGACGCCGGTGACTGCAGCGGCCCGAAGAGCGCCCGCCGTGTGCTCGCCAACCCGGCGGTGACCACGGCCGTCTTCGAGGCGGCCCGTGGCGGTATTCTCCGCGAGGGCTGCGGCTTCGATAGCTGCGACGTCGCGGTGGTGACCAACATCGCCTCGGGCGACCACCTCGGCCTCGCCGAGATCGACACACCCGAACAGATCGCCTGGGTGAAGGGAGCGATCGTGGCCGCGGTTCGTCCGAGCGGCGCAGCCGTGCTCAATGCGGCCGATCCACTCGTCGTCGCCATGAAGAAGTGGTGCAAGGGCCAGGTGGTCTACTTCGACGCCAACGCCGCCAACCCCGTGATTGTCGAGCACCTCGCCAAGGGCGGCCTCGCGGCGACGGTTCGCGACGGCTGGATCGTGCTCTGCGACGGGCCCCGTGAGACGAGGCTCGCGCACCTCGACCGCGTGCCGCTGGTGCATCGCGGTCTGGTCGACTTTCAGGTGGAGAACGTGCTGGCCAGCGCTGCAGCGGCCTGGCGGCTGGGCGTGCCGCTGGAACTCGTGCGGCTGGGCCTCGAGAGTTTCTCGAGCGGATCGAGCGGTTCTCCTGGCAGGTTTAATCTCCTCGACCTCAACGGCGCCTCGATCGTGGTCGACTACGGCCACAATGTGCCGTCACTCGAACGGATCTGCGGAGCGGTCACGAAGTTTCCGCACCCGCGACGGACGGCCGTCTACTCGGCGGCCGGCGATCGGCGAGACGACGACCTGATTGCCCAGGGGCGATTGCTGGCCGCCACGTTTGACCGCGTGGTGATCTACGAAGATGCCTACATTCGCGGTCGGCAGCCGGGCGAGATCACAAAACTGATCACCCAGGGCATTCGCGAGGGGATGCACGGCGACAAGCCCGTGCGGATTGACGTGGGCGGCGACTGGGCGACCAGTGCGGCGCTCGTGCTTGACGCGGTGGGCAAGGGCGACCTCGTGCTGCTCCAGCCCGACACCATCGAGCAGGCGATGCCGTGGCTGGCGGAGCGGTACGGTAACCGGCTCAAAGAGGCAGTGCTCGACGAGATCGCCGGCACCGCACCGCCCGCTGCCGATGCCGCCCCGGTCGTTGCGAAGGCCAACGAGGCGATGCCGGCCGCGTCGCTGCCAGCCAACCGGCCTACTTGAGCCCGGCGCGGCGATCGAGGGCACCTTTCACGCCGAGTTGCTCGGGGTGGCGGGCGATCTTGTCGGTAAACACCCGGACGTCGTCCACGATCGGGCGAAGTTCCTTTGTGAGCCGATTGACGTTGGAGGCGGCCTGGGCGAGGTCGTTATAGACCTGCGGGTCGCGCACGAGCTTGCCGAGCGTGCCCTGCGATTCGTTGAGCGCCTTGGTGAACATCGCCGCCTGCTGGAGCGTCTCGTCGAGCCGGCCGATCGTCACGTTGATCTGTGCCACCATCCCTTCGCCCCGCTCGCCGAGTGGTTTCGTGAGCCCCTCGAGGTTACGGAGGTTGCGGTCGGCCGTGTCGACAGTCTCACCGATCCCCTGCACGGTGGTCCGCAGGTCGGCGATCACGTCGGGGAGCGAGTTGAGCGTCTGCTTGAGATTCGCCCGGGCCTGCGGGTCGCCCATCACGTCATTGATGTTGGCCATCGCCGCATTGAACGCGTCGAGGGCCGCGTCAGTCTTCTGCACCATCGTTGAGAACTTGTGGTCTTCGCCGAGCAGCATCCGGTCGAGGTTGTCGGAGAGCTTCTTGACCGACTCGCTCGCCTCCGCGAGCGACTGCATGGCCCCACCGAGCTTCGGTTCGAGCGTGGCGAACACCTCGAAGGGGTCGCGGGAGACGGCGCCCGCGAGCACCTCATCCTTGCCCACCCGTTGCCGCGGCGGTTTGATCGTGCCGGGGACGAGCTGAATCTCGGCGTCGCCGAGGAGCGTAGTGGAGATTCGGGGCTGCTCATCCTTGTAAATCGGCACGTAGGAGTCGACGCTGGCCACGACGCTCACACCCCCCTTCTCGTCGAGTTCGACGCTGGTCACGCGGCCGACGAGGATACCGTTCTTGCGGACCGGAGTGCCGTCGGCCACGCCCCGGGCGTCGGAGAAGCTCATCTTCAAGGGATACGTCGCCTGCACCAGCGACGGCAGGTCGCCGAAGAGCACAATCAGGATGCCGGTGATGATGGCCGTCGCGAGAACCACCACGCCCACCCGGAACTGCATCACGCGGTCGTTCATGCGTCGTCCTCCGCCTCGTCGCCTCGGTCGGCCGCGGCCTCATCGGCCGCCTCACGGGCCTGCTCTTCGCGGAGCTCCATCAGGCGGCCACCGGCGCGGCCCTCGACGAACTGCCGGATTCGCGGGTCGTGGGAGCGGTCGAGGTCGTCCACAGTGCCGTCGAATACGATCTGCGGCTCGCCCGGCTTCAGCCGAAAGAGCGGGTAGAGCATGATCACCCGATCGGCTACCTTGCGGGCGGTGTTCATGTCGTGCGTGACGACCACGCTGGTCACGTTGGGTCGTCGTCGGACCTTGAGAATCAGTTCGTTGATCACGTCGGTCATGATCGGGTCGAGTCCGGTGGTCGGCTCGTCGTAGAGCACGAGGTGCGGATCGAGGGCAAGCGCCCGGGCCAGGCCAGCCCGTTTCCGCATGCCGCCGGAGAGCTCGACGGGCTTCTTGCGAAGCACGGTGCGGGGCAGGCCCACCTCATCGACGAGCGACTCCACGATCCCGCGGATCTCCGCCTCGGGCAGCCGGGTGTGCTCGCGGAGCGGGAAAGCGATGTTGTCGAGGATCGACATGCTGTCGAATAGGGCGGCGCCCTGGAAGACGAATCCGTAGCGGGTGCGAAGATGGGCCAGCGCGCGGTCGTTCAGGGTAGCGAGCGACTTTGCCTCGAAGAGCACGTCGCCGGCGCTGGGTCGGATCAGGCCGATCATCGACTTCAGCAGCACCGTCTTGCCGCAGCCGCTCTCGCCGAGCACCACGAGAGTCTGTCCGGCATCGAGGTCGATCGAGATGTCGCGGAGCACCTCCTGGCTGCCAAATCGCACGCAGAGACCCTCGACCCGCAGGAGCGGTCCAGCGGATTCCTCGCGGCGGCGGGGTGGGGCGGGGGCGACGGCCGGCATGGTGTCAGAGCAGCCTGCGGGGGCCTTCCGGACGGAAGAAGTCGTGGACGTTGTTGAGCCAGATTCCCAGGAATAGATCGAGGATCAGGATCAGGACGAACGAGTGGACGAAGGCGTTGGTTGCGGCGCGGCCTACCCCCTCGGCGCCCGGCTGGCAGTGAAAACCGTGGTGGCAGCTGACCAGCGCGATGGCCGCGCCGAAGAAAAGGCTCTTGAAGATGCCGAGCAGGAAGTCGAAGGCGTCGACATATTCCCGAGAGTTGGCCCAGTAGTGGTGGTAGTCGATGCCGAGGAGCACGTGGGAGTAGAAGTAGCCTCCCAGCACGCCCATGAAGTCGGCCATCACAGTGAGCGACGGGATCAGCACGAGGCAGCCGAGGAACCGGGGCACTACGAGGTAGTAGAGGGGGTTGGCTCCCATGCTCTCCAGGGCGTCGATCTGCTCGGTGACCCGCATGGTGCCGAGTTCGGCGGCCATGGCGCTGCCCACGCGGCCGGCGAGCATCGTGGCTGCGAGCACGGGGCCGAGTTCGCGGACGAGCGAGAGGTTGATCACGGAACCGAGCCGCGTCTCCAGGCCGATGGCCTTGAACTGCGCGTAGCTCTGCACGGCGAGCACCATGCCGATGAACAGGCCCGTGAGCGCCACCACCGGCAGCGACATCACGCCGATCCGGTAGAAGTTGGGGATCAGCACATCCCGTCGCTGCCGCCGCGAAACGAGCCAGCGCAGCGTCTGGAAGGCGAAGACGGTCACATCGCCGACACCGGCGACCCAGTTCATGGCGAATGCACCGAGGTTTGCCACCTGGTTGGCGAGCCAGCCGGTCACGCCGGCGGTTGGCTGCGTCGTTGTGGTGGCAGGTGCTGTGGCCATGGTCGGTCCGGACGGCGGGCGCGTGATAAACCCTGCGGGTTGTATCGACCGTGCGGCCTGGCGGCATGAGCACCACTGCCGCTGGGACGGCAATCGTGAGAACCTAGGCAGCCCAGGATAGCCAGTCGATACGGCCAGCGAGCCCATCCGACAAACTCGCCCGGTGGTTCCGCAGACTGTCTGCTGCCGCAGAAGTGGGTGTTTTTCGGTATCGGACGATCCTCCGTGCCCATTGCGGCGGCCGTCTCTACCCTCCTTCGTGCGCTCGAGCCCAACGGAGGTATCCCGGCCATGCAGACCCAGCCCCAGGTGTCGTTCGACGATCTTCCGGTCGACGAGGTGGTCCGCGACGCGGCCCTCGGCCATATCGCCCAGCTCGAGCGCGTGTTCGGTCGCATCACCGGCTGCCACGTCGTGATCGCGCAGCCCCATCGGCATCATCGCGAGGGGCGGCCCTACTCCGTTCGCATCGATCTCGTGGTGCCCGGTGGCGAGCTCGTCGTTAATCGCGACCATCACTGCGACGACGCGCACGAAGATGTCTTCGTCGCAATGCGAGACTCATTTCTCGCCACCCGCCGCCGCCTCGAGGACCACGTCCGCCGCCTGCAGGGTGAAGGGAAGCGACACGTAGCCACGGCCCGGCGCACGCCATACGAAGCCATCGATGAATCACCGCACCTTCACTGACCGTGAGGAAGCCGGCTGGATCCTCGTGGAGAGACTCCGCGGCCAGCGCGTTCACGATCCCATCGTGCTCGCGATTCCCCGCGGCGGCGTCGAGACCGGCGCAGCGATTGCCCGCGGCTTGGGCTGCGAACTCGACGTGGTGCTCGCGCGAAAGCTCCGGGCTCCGCATCAGCCCGAGCTCGCACTCGGGGCCGTCTCCGAAGACGGCGACATCTACCTGAATGACTTTGCAACCGCGCTGACGGACTCGGGCTCTGCCTTCATCGAGGCCGAGCGGCAGCGACAGCTGGCCGAGATCGCCCGCCGCCGCGCAATGTTTCGCGCAGTCCGTCCACAGGCCGACGTGAAGGAACGCACCGTCATCCTCACCGATGACGGCATCGCGACCGGAGCCACCATGATCGCCGCGATCCACACGGTGCGGGCGGCGGGAGCGAAGGAGATCATCGTGGCCGTGCCCGTGGGTGTCACGGCTCGGATCGACGCGATCAGGCCGCTCTGCGACCGCGTCATCTGCCTCCAGGAACCGGAAGACTTCTGGGCGATCGGTCAGTTCTACCGCAGCTTCGAGCAGGTTGAGGATGAGCGGGTCGTGGAACTCCTCCGTGACTACGGCCTGCCGCAGGCGAAGCGGGAAGCCGCTGCCGCGATCTGAAAAGACACACCATCAGTTCTGGTAGCTCACGAACATTTCTGTTGCGAGGATCACGCCATGCTTGTGACCACACCCGGAACTCTGGTCTCGGCCCCATCGGTGCAACCATGTGGGCTGGCCCGCGAGGCCTCCCCGGTGCGGGTGGGCTTGATTGGCTGCGGTGCCTTTTCGCGGTTTTCGATGCACCACTATCGCACCCTGCCCGGGGTATCGATCGACATGGTGGCGGACATTCAACCCGACGCCGCCCATCGCGCGGCGGCCGAACTCGGCGCGAAGGATGTGGCCTCTGAAACGATTCTTGCCTGCCCGGACATCGATCTCGTCTACATTGCCACGCCCCCAGCATTGCATTTCCAACAAGCCCGCTCGGCGATCCTCGCCGGTAAGCACGTGCTCGTTGAAAAACCGCTGGCCACGACCGTGGCCGATGCGGAGGAGCTTCGTGCCCTCGCCACGGCGCGGAGGCGAATCTGCGTCGCAAACCTCATCGAGCGATACAACCCGCTGGCGGGAGCGACCAAGCAGATCATTGATTCGAAACTACTCGGCGAGCTGATCCATGGATTGTTCATCAACGAAGCGGCTGACGAGGGGCTGGGACGTAGCCATTGGTTCTGGGACAGAAAGACGAGTGGCGGAATCTTCGTCGAACACGGCGTCCATTTCTTTGACCTCGTGGCCTCATGGCTTGGGCCGGGACGCGTGCTTTCGGCTTCGCGGGGCCTGCGGCCGGGGTGTGATCCGCCCGTCGAGGAGCAGGTGATGTGCACCTGCCGGTACAATGGGGTGCTGTTTCACTTCGAGCACGGTTTCCACCAGCCGTCGCGGATGGATCGGCAGGAAATGCGGCTGGTGTTCGAGCGCGGGGAGTTGCAGCTCTTCGACTGGGTGCCCACTCATGGGGTCGTGCGCGGGCTGGTCGACGATGCCGGCCAGACCATGCTCATGCAGATGCTGCCGCAAGCCAATGCATACCCGCTCGAGTGGTATGAGGGAACTCAGCAGAGACTCCTCGGCAGGTTCAAGCCGTTCGAGGCTTCAGCCTATGTAGAAATTACGTTTACGACCGGTCTCGACAAGCTGGGCATCTACGGCAAAGTCGTCGGCGATCTGGCTGCCGACCAGATTGCGTGGATTCGCGAGTCGACGCACGTGCGCCGGCTCACCGAAGCCGACAGCGTCGCCTCCGTCATGATGGCCTGCGCCGCTGACGAGATGGCACTTGCCGGGCCATGATGGAGTGCCAGGCGTATGCTGCCGCCTAGGGCGTCGACGCCCACTTCATTCACTTTCTGGAGGCGGCACCTGGCCAAGGGGCCGGCCGGCTGAGTCGCTATGGCTGCAGGTATGCCAGCGTGTCGGTGTGGTGGCCGATCACCTTCCACTGACCGTTCTCTTTGCGGAACGTGGTCGTCGCTCGGATGGAGACAGGCTGGACCTGGCCGTCGATGATGTTCTCGCCCTTCTCGTAGTACACCGCCACGCCCAGCTGTGGGCTGGCCGTCACGTGCACGTCAACCGCATCGACCTTGCCCCCAAGTTTTTTGGCGGCCTGCTTGTCCCAGTGGGGCTCGACCTGCGACCAGCCAACCTGCTTCGTGCCCGTCGGGCCCATGTAGGTCACGTCATCGGCGTGCGACCAGCTGGCCTTCATGGGGGCGGCATCGCCGGTGAACAGTCTGTTGAGGGCTCCGTGGAACGTGGCCACCGCCGCCTTGACCGCCTGCGTGTCGTCGTCGGCTGCGCGAGCCGGAGTCGCCACGATGAGGGCCATTCCCGTCACGACCAAGAGGCTCAGAGTGATGCGAGGGCGCACGGCGTTTTCTCCCGGGGGATGGGCAGCAGGACTTCGGCCCGCCCTCTCGAGGACGAACTGTGGGGGGCAGCCTACCAGCCCAATGAGAACCCTGAACACACACAGGTTGACAACCTGTGCTACGAGAGGCCGCGAGGGGCTGCCCGAGCCCGGGAGCTGGGCTCGGCGGCAAGCGCAGCCGGATCCGCCGCCGAGAGTTCGACGAGCAGGTCGGCCAGGGCCGTTGTGATCGCTACAAAATACTCCCGTCCTTTGGCCGCCGTCGCCGCGGCGGGATTGCCGCTGCCGGTGTCGGGGTGCACCCGGGACCACGGGCGTGGCGTCCAGGCGCCGGGCTGCTTGAGCGCGGGAATGCCCCAGGGTCGCGCTGCGCCGGGGCCCGCCTGCGGGAGGACGACGAGATCGGGGCAGAGGTGGAGCAGGAGCGACGTCTCAAGGTCTCCCGCATGATCCCCTGGGTCGGCAAAGATACGGGCGAGCACATCGGGCCGCAGCCGCCAGAAATCGATGACGGCGATGAAGATGCCCGTGTCGAGTCTCACATCCCGGGCCAAGGGCTTGAAGTCGTTGCCGCCATGGGCGTTGACGATCACGAGCCGTTCGATGCCCTGCCGCATGAGGCTCGAGGCGATGTCGCGGAGCAGGGCGAGAGCCGTGGCCGTCGAGAGGTGGATCGTGGCGACCTGGTCCTGCTGCTGGGCGTTGTTGCCGAAGGGCACCGCAGGCAGCACCACGGGTTTTGCGCCACGGTCAGCCGCCCGGCCAGCCGACGCCTCGGCCACTTCCCGGGCCTCGATCACATCGGTGCCATGTGGGAGGTGGAGGTTGTGCGCCTCGGTCGCCCCCCATGGCAACACCGCGACGTTCGGCAGACGGTCGAGCAACTGCCGGTAGTTGGCCTCCAGCAGCACATGGGCCCGCGGGCCGGGCAAGGTATCGTGCGGAGTCGATGCCATCGCCTCAGGAGGCGCCACCCTCGGCCGGGGCCGCGGCGACGGGCTCGGCCGTCGCGATCCCCTTGAACGAGAGCTGCTTCTTTCCGGCGACCTCGATGCAGTCCACCTGGATGGTGTCCTTCCCCTCGAACTCGCCCTTGAGGAGTTCCTCGCTCACCGGATCCTCGATGAAGTTCTCGAGGGCCCGACGCAGCGGCCGGGCGCCAAAGTCGGTGTCGGAGCCCTTCTTGATGAGGAACTTCTTGGCTTCGTCGGTGAGTTCGAGCTTGAGGCCCCGCTCGAAGAGCCGTTCGCGGACCTTGGCCAGTTCGATGTCGATCACCTGCTTGAGGTCATCGACCGTGAGGTGGTGGAATACGATCACGTCATCGAGGCGGTTGAGGAACTCCGGCCGGAAGACCTTCTCGATCCGCTCGTTAACGCGGCCCTTCATCCCCTCGTAGCTGGCGTCATCGTCGGGCTTCTGAAAGCCGAAGGCGGCCTCGTTCTTGATCGCCTCGGCGCCCGCGTTGGTCGTCATGATGATGATCGTGTTGCGGAAGTCGACGTTGCGGCCGAAGGAGTCGGTGAGCCGCCCCTCCTCCATCACCTGGAGCAGCATGTTGAACACGTCGGGATGGGCCTTCTCGATCTCATCGAGCAGGACCACGGCGTAGGGCCGGCGGCGGATCTTCTCCGTCAACTGGCCGCCTTCCTCGAAGCCTACGTAGCCCGGCGGCGCGCCGATCAGGCGGCTGACGTTGTGCTTCTCCATGTATTCGCTCATGTCGATCTGAATGAGCGCGTCGGCGTCGCCAAACATGAACTGCGCGAGGGCCTTGGCGAGAAGCGTCTTGCCCACGCCCGTCGGCCCGGCGAATACGAACGAGCCGATCGGCCGCTTCGGGTCCTTGAGCCCGGAGCGACTGCGGCGGACCGCCTTCGACACGCTCTTGATCGCGGCCTCCTGGCCGATGACCTTCTTGTGGAGTTCGCCTTCCATGCCCATCAGGCGGGCCTGGTCCTCGGTGCTCATCCGCGTGAGCGGAATACCGGTCATCTTGGAGACGACCTCGGCCACCACTTCCTCGTCCACGACGCCATCGGCCTCGCGGCTCTTGTCCCGCCAGTCGCGGGTCATCGACTGCTTCTTCTTCTTGAGCTTGTCGGCCTGGTCGCGGAGCGCCGCCGCCTTCTCGAAGTCTTGGTTGGCGACCGCCTCCTCCTTCTCCTTGTTGAGCCGCTCGACCTCCTCGTCGATCTCCTTGAGATCTGGCGGCTTGGTCATCGCCTTGAGGCGGACGCGGGCACCGGCCTCGTCGATCACGTCGATGGCCTTATCGGGGAGGCAGCGGCCGGTGATGTAGCGGCTGGACAGGTCAACGGCCGCCTCGAGCGCGGCGTCGGAGATGCTCACGCGGTGGTGGCTCTCGTAGCGGTCACGGAGACCCTTCAGGATCTCCACGGCCTCGTCCTTCGTGGCCGGCTCAATCATGACGATCTGGAATCGGCGGTCGAGAGCCGAATCCTTCTCGATGTACTTGCGGTACTCGTCGAGCGTGGTGGCACCAATGCACTGGATCTCACCGCGGGCAAGGGCCGGCTTGAGCACGTTGGAAGCGTCGATCGCCCCCTCGGCACCGCCGGCGCCGACGAGCGTGTGGAGTTCATCGATGAACAGGATCGTGTTCTTGGCGCGGCGGACTTCGTTCATCACCGCCTTGATCCGCTCCTCGAACTGGCCGCGGTACTTCGTGCCCGCGACCATCATGGCGAGGTCGAGCACGACGATCCGGCGGTCGGCGAGCAACTCGGGAACGTTGCCGTCTACGACCCGCTGTGCGAAGCCTTCCACGATCGCCGTCTTGCCCACACCCGCCTCGCCGAGGAGGACGGGGTTGTTCTTGGTGCGGCGGCAGAGGATCTGGATCGCCCGCTCGATCTCCTCCTCGCGTCCGATCACCGGGTCGAGTTTGCCCTGCCGGGCGAGTTCCGTGAGGTCGCGACCGAAGCTATCGAGGGCGGGTGTCTTGCTCTTGCCCCCCTTCGGGCTGCCCTCGCCGCTGCCGCCGCCGGCGCCGGCCGGCTGTCGGCCGCCCATCCCGGCCCGCTCGCCCCCCTCGTTCTCCATGCCGTGGCCGAGAAGATTCAGCACTTCCTCGCGGACATCCTCGAGCTTCAGGCCGAGGTTCATCAGCACCTGGGCCGCAACACCCTCCTGCTCGCGCAACAGGCCGAGAAGAATGTGCTCGGTGCCGACGTAGTTGTGGTTGAGGTTGCGGGCTTCCTCCATCGAGTATTCGATGACCTTCTTCGCCCGGGGTGTCTGGGGGAGCTTGCCCATCGTGACCATGTCGGGGCCGCTCTGGACGAGCTTCTCGACCTCCATGCGGATCTTCCGGAGGTCGATGTCGAGGTTTTTGAGAACGTTGGCAGCGACGCCGCTACCCTCCTTGATGAGTCCCAGGAGGACGTGCTCGGTGCCGATGTATTCGTGGTTGAACCGCTGGGCCTCCTGGTTGGCCAGCTGCATCACCTTCCGGGCACGATCCGTGAAACGCTCGTACATGGGCAGATCCTGTGGTGCTTTCGGCCCCTGGAGGGGACGGGAGGGGGCATGCGGGATGGCGTGCCATTCCGGCAGCCACCACCCCGAAATTATTGAAGGAGCAAACCTTACGCCAAACCCGTCAGAGGATTCTAGGACTGACGGACGGGAAAGTCTGGCCGGTGGTGCCGCACCCGGGAAAATCCGGGCTTTTGCCGGCTCACGCGGCGGCGGACCGCGGGTTTTGTCCGCCAGACTCGTCGCGGAGCGGCAGGACGGCCGGTTCCTCGCCAGCATGCTTGTCAGAAGGACCGGCGAGCCGGTCGAGTTCCATGGCGATCTCGTGCCGCCACGGCGCCCCGCTGTCACTACGGGAGAGTTTCTCGAGGGCCTTTTTGGCATCGGCGCTCCGGCCAGTCCGTCGCAGCAGCGAGGCATGGAGGAGTTGCGCCTCGCCGTCGGTGGGCGAGATGTCGAGGAGGTCCCGCAGCCGAGCCTCGGTCTGAACCCAGTCGCGGGCGAGATAGGCGTCGCGGGCCCGCGCGAAGAGTGCATCGGCGTCGTCCCGGCGGGGAACCGCGATTGCTGGCGGGAAAGCTGCCGCGGCCGACACGGTTGAGATCAGCCACAAAACGGCCACGGCCGTCCAGAGGCCGAGCGTGAACTGGATTTCCACCAGGCCCGGCCAGATGAAGGTGGCGAGGATCGCCATGTCGACCGACACCGCGAACGCCATTGCCAGAAACAGCCCGGAGAGGCTGCCGCGCAGCCAGAGCCAGGGGAGGCCGGGCCAGACGAGCGTGAGGTAGCGGAGGGCGTGCATCGGGCCGCTCAGGGACGGTTTCGAGGGGGCGGGAGTGTAGGAGCGGGGCAGGCTTTCTCCAACTCCAAGCCGCCAGGCCCCATGGCGGGCGGCGGCGCGGTACAACGGGCAAGATCATGGCAGCGGGCGAATCTGGCGGACTGGGCGGACAGGGAAGCACCACCGGCATCTGGCGGGCGATCGACGCCTCGGCCAACCGGGCCGGCGAGGCCCTGCGGGTGCTGGAAGACGTTCTCCGGTTTGGCCTCGACGACGAGTACCTCACCCGACTGGCCAAGGACCTGCGGCACGACCTCGCCGGCGTGCTCTTGCGACACGGTCTCGGGCGGCGAACGGCGGCCCGAGACGTGATCGGCGATGTGGGCGCGGGGCTCGAGGCCGAGGCCGCGCTCTCCCGCAGCGGCTTGGCCGACCTCATCGCCGCCAATGCGGCCCGCGCAGCCCAGGCCCTTCGCAGCCTGCAGGAATGCACTGCCGTGGTCGCCACCGAGGCCACGGCCGGGTTTGAATCGATCCGCTACCGGGTCTACACGTTGGAACGGGCGGCGACCACCGCGGTGCGGGCGAGCGATCGGCTTGCGGACGTGTCGCTCTGCGTACTCGTCGATGGCGGTCACGACGCGGCCGCGTTTGCGAGGCTCGTGGCGTCACTCGTCGAGGCGGGCGTGCGGATGTTTCAGATCCGTGACAAGTCGTTGCCCCTGCCGGTGCTCGCCGAGCGGGTGCGAACGGCGTTGGCGATCGTCCGCCGCGGCGGCGAGTTGGTCCGGCCGATCGTGGTGGTGAACGACCGGGTGGATGTGGCCGCGGCCCTGACGGCCGACGGGGCCCATGTGGGCGCCGACGATCTTCCCGTGCCGCTCACTCGCCGCGTCATCGGGCCGGAACGGCTCGTGGGCCGCACGGCGCACAGCGTCGCGGAGGCCCGCGCGGCCGTCATCGACGGCGCCGACTACCTCGGCATCGGGCCCTGCTTTGCGTCGCCCACGAAATCGTTCGCCGAGCACGCGCCCCCGGAGTTCCTGCGAACTGTCTGTGGCGAGGTGTCGCTGCCCACCTTCGCGATCGGGGGCGTCACCGCCGAGCGGCTCGAATCGCTGGTGTCGCTGGGGGTGAAGCGGGTGGCGGTCGCCTCGGCTGTGACTCGGGCTGCCGATCCGCCACGTGCCGCCCGCGAGTTGATGGCGGCGCTCGCGAGGCTTACGGCCCCTGCTCCTTGAGCAGGACGAGGATCGCCGCCGCGATGTCGGCCTCGTCGCTTGACCGATAGCCGGTCCAGACGCGCCGGACGCGGGCATCGGCGCCGATTAAATACGTGGTCGGAAAGGCCTCGAGACCGTAGGCCAAGGAAAAGTGCGTGGCGACGACGGCCTCGGAGAATCCCCAGGCCGCGATCGGCAGCTGTCGCGCCGCGAGGAACGAGGTCGTCTGGCGGGCGAGGTCGGCGTCGTCGCCCCCCGAGCCGCAGGAGACCGCAATGAGCTGGAAGCGGGGCTCGTCGTCGAGCCGCTGCGCGATCCGCACGAGGCCGGGCAGTTCCTTACGGCATGGCGGGCACCACGTGCCCCAGAAGTTGAGAAGCGTCACCTTGCCGGCGAGCGACGGCACAGGGATTGTCGCGTCGTCGAGCGACACGATCGGCAAGGGGCCCATCACGCGGCCCTCGGCGGGATGCGTTGGTCGCGGTACGTTGCAGCCAATCGCCACCAGGGCCAGCGTGAAGATCACGGCGACGAATGAGACACGGGCTATCATCGGTGAACCATCCACAAGCGTTCGCATCAGGACGCCCCATCGCGCGAGCCATGGGCTTGAGCCCCGCAGGAGACGTCAAGTGTACGAAGTCGAGCTGAAGTATCGGGTGGCCGATGTGCCTGAGGTCGAAGCAGCACTTGAACGGCTTGGCGCGTCATGGCACGGCACGACCGAGCAGGTCGATCGTTACTTCAACCACCCGAGCCGAGATTTTGCAGTCACCGACGAGGCGTTGCGACTGCGGAGCACGGCCGTCGGTGTGGCGATCACGTGGAAGGGGCCGCGACTCGACGCGACGGCGAAGACCCGCCATGAGATCGAACTGCCGCTGGCTTTGGCAGCGGTCCCAGCCGCTGCGGAGGCTTTGGCAGCGGTCCCAGCCGCTGCGGAGGCTTTGGCAGCGGTCCCGGCCGCTGCGGAGGCTTTGGCAGCGGTCCCAGCCACGCTTGACCGCTGGACCGGGCTGCTCGAGGTCCTCGGGTTTCGGCGGGTCCGCGAAGTGGTGAAGCGACGGCGGCTGGCGACGGTGGCGTGGGAGGGCGCGGTGATTGAGGTGGCGCTCGACCACGTCGCGGGCCTCGGCGACTTCGTGGAACTCGAACTCCAGGCCGAGTCCGCCGGCATCGCCGTCGCGGCGGCTCGGATCGAATCGCTCGCACGGGAACTGGGCTGCACGAACCCCGAGCGCCGGAGCTACCTGGAGATGCTGCTCTCCAACCCGTAGGTGCAGGTTGTCAACCTGCACACGAATCGCGTGAGCCAGTTCGGCACCGCAGGTTACCAACCTGCGGCCACGTGGCGGGTGGCGGAATGCGTCGTCAGAACGAGATGCATGCTCCGAAAGGCCCCACGTTGATCGTGGCCCTCCGTGGAGCAATGTCGGAGAAGGGGGGCGATCCGCCCCCGGCCCGATAGGGTGAATGCGACGGCGCCGCACGGGCACGGGCGGCAGCCTCACGGGAAGCTGCCGACGTGGCCCGACGGCCGGCCGCGGCGCGTTCAGCCATCGCCCCCTGACGGGCCTCGACGCCTTGCTGCCGCTGCCGTAAGGCCGAACGCTTGGCATCGATCCGCTGGATCTCCTGCCAGAGTTGGGCCGCGTTCATGGTGAGCAGATTCGGAACCTCGCGCAGCTCCTGGGCCCGCCGGCCATCAGACATCGCCGAAAGGTACTCGCCGAGCCACGCCTTGGCATCTCGGGCTTCCGGGGTCTCGAGCAGTTTCAGCTTCGCCGCGATCGAGTCGAGCAGATACTCAAGCTCATACGACGTCATGCCATCCACGCGATCGTTGAACTGCATCTTGATCCGCCGGACTTCGCTTGGAGTATAGACGTTTTGTGTGGAAAGCCACGCTCCCAGTTCGGCGATCGCCTGTTGCCACTGGGAGCCGTGCATGATGTCGGCCTTACGGGCCATGTCGCCGTCGTCGTCAACGACGATGGACTCTGCGGCGTGGGCGGCGGAAGCCCACGTCGGGAGCAGCATGCTGCCGAAGAAGCCGGTCAGGACCAGGGCCGACCATGCCGCTCGCGTCAGCGACCGATTCAGGCCCGTCCGGAAGGAGAATGAAGATAGACGGCTCATGGGGCGCTGCTCCTGGGCTTCCGGATCCACGTCACACGCGGCGGCAAGCCTGAATCCGACTCCAGCCCCTCGGGCAGGGTTCGCCAGACGCACCGCTCTTTTCCGTCGTACGAGTAGATGTTCACCGAGGTCCGCTGCCGGCCGTCGGGCAGGATCGTGGTCAGCAGAGCGACCCACGAGTCGCCGTCGCGGAACCACGTCGCTTCGCCGCGGCTGCCGTCGCTGGCAAAACTCCAGGAACGGATCCGCCTGACGATCGGATCCCAGCCTATCCGCTGGTGCACGTCGATCATCTGAGGCGGATCATCACCTCCGGTCAGGTTTGGAATCCGAGCTTCGCGGATCAGGAAGGTGTGGCCGGCGTCCCAGCGGACCGACATGTCAGCCGCGGCCGCGGGAGCTTTCTGGTTCTCTACCTCGGCAACGAGGCTCCAGTCGCCGACCATCCACTCAAGATCGTTCAGCATGCTGCCATCGGTGGAAACGGGACGCTCCGACTCACGCAGGCCGGCGAGTTTCCAGGAGTCGCCACGACGAACCCAGATCGCCGAGAACCAACCCTCGATCGGGGTCGCCATGCCCGGCAGGACCACGTCGACCGAACCGTCCTCCAGGGCCACGTCGGCCGAGATCAGCCGCAGCCGAGTCTCGCCCACGTGAAACTCGGGCCGTGGACCAGCGGCAGGGTTGCCAGTGAGGACGCCGGACGCTTGGGCCTCGAACCGGTTTCCCCAGCCGTCCACGATGTCGCCGTCTGCGGTCCATGCGCCGCGGATGGCGTTGGCGTCTCCCTTGGACACCGCCTCCCGATAGGCCGTCGCGGCCGACCGGATCGCCTCGACAACGGCAGCGGGCGCGGCATCAGCCACGGCGGCGGCACGCTCCTCACAGACGGCTGCTGCCGGCACGACAACGGGAACGAGGAGCGTCAGGGCGGCAACGACCCAGCAGGGTCTCCGCGACGAAGTCGATGAGCCTGTTCGTCCGAGTTCATTCCACGTTTCGCACCTCGTCTGAGGGTTCAGCCCGCCAACCACCTGAGGCACTATCGTAGGCAGTCCGTCGCCCACTGTCATGGAGGCGAGAGGGAAAACCCACGAGGCCTTCCGCGGCCTTTGGCCGCTCATCAGGACACGTGAGAGAATAGCTCGTTTGGGTCGTTTTACCAGTGCCAAGCGGTTGGAGTCCGGACGACGGACTCAGGGCCGAAACGCCACGCACATCGGGTTTGGCACCTCGACCGAGGTCCCCGTGAACGTCAACCGGCCCGTCTCGTCGTCGATGGTGAATACCGTGACGTTGTTCGATGCCTGGCCTCCCGCCAGAAGAAACTTTCCACCTGGGGCGATCGCGAAGTGCCGGGGCGTCTTCGCCCGAGTGGGCTCGACACCGAGGAACTCGAGAGTGTTGGTGTCACCCACGATCCGAAACATCGCGATCGAGTCGTGGCCGCGGTTGCTGGCATAGAGAAACGTGCCGTTTGGATGGACCGCGATCTCGGCGCAGGAAAAGCCGGTGCGGTCCGTCACGTCGGCCGGGAGCGTGGAGACGGTCTCGCCGGCGCTGAGTTCACCTCGATCGGCATCGTAGGTGAAGGCGGTGACTGTCAGGTCGAGTTCGTTGACACACCAGGCGCGGTGACCATCGGGATGAAGGGCGAAGTGCCGCGGGCCGGCGCCGGCTTTCAGTCTCGCCGAGGAACGCGGCGCGAGCGTCGCCCGACCACGGTCGAGGTCGTGAACGAAGACCCGATCCAGGCCGAGGTCACAGACCATCACGTGATTGCCATTCGGTGAGACATCGACCGAGTGGGCATGGGGCTTGTCCTGACGCCTTGGATGGATCCCCTCCTCGCCGGCCCGGTCATCGTGATGCTGCAGGAAGCCGCTGGCACCCTCCGCGGACGCCAGCGGCTTGAGCCGGCCGTCTTCGGCGAGCCCGAGGCAGGCCACGCTCCCGCCTGAGTAATTCGCTGCAAGGACGACCGTGCCCTCGCGATCGACGGTCACATGACATGGCCCGGTGCCACCCGTCGACTCCGCGCCGCGCGATTCCAGGGACCCCGTCGCCTCGTCAATTGCGAAGGCCTCGACCGCACCAGCAGGCTTGCCATCGGCACCCGTGATCTCAGAGGCCGCGTAGAGCATCGGGAGCCGAGGGTGAAACGCCAGGAACGTGGGGTTCTTTGCCGTGCCGGCGAGCACAGGCTTCGTGATGGCGCCGGTGACGGTGTCGAACCGCGCCACGGAGATGCCCTCCGACGTCGTCTTCGGCTTGGTGGTGGTGCCGAACCAGACAGGAACCTCGTCGGCCAGGGCGGCGGGTGAAAGCAGGGCGGCGGCGACGCAGAAGTCGCGAATAGACGGCATCGAGAAAAACCCTCATGCTGCCGGAAGGATGGGTGACGACACGACCGACCTCAAGCCTATGCCACCATCGTCCCATCCCTCCACGACGGCCGGCGGAGGACGCGATCGATGGATGGTGATGGCTGCTGGAATGGCCTATCCTGACAGCGGCGGAAGCCAGTCATCCGTGATGGGCATGCCATGTCGGAACTTGAATCCCACGCCTCGGCCCCAGACGACGACCCCGATCACTCGGGGTTGAGTTTCGATGGCCTGACGGCGTTCCTCGACCGGTCGGTCCCGAGCGACGACCCTCTCCCCCCCGGCACGCGCCTCGGGGACCAGACGATCGTCGGCCTGCTCGGCGAAGGTGGCATGGGGCGGGTGTACGAGGCGATCCAGGGGATGCCCTGCCGCACGGTCGCCGTGAAAGTCATCCGCTCGGGCGTGTTGTCTGCCAAGGCCATGAAGCGGTTCGAGTACGAGGCGCAGATCCTCGGCCGCCTGACTCATCAGGGTATCGCTCGGATCTACTGCGTCGGCACGCAGGCCATGGCCGGCGGAACGGTCCCGTACTTCGTGATGGAATACATCAACGATGCCCTGACGATCACTGCCTTCGCCAGCAAGCACGCGATCTCCACTCGTGACCGCGTCAGCCTCTTTCGCGAGGCCTGTCTCGCAGTCGCCCACGGCCACCATAAGGGAATCATTCACCGCGACCTGAAGCCGGGCAATATTCTAGTGGACTCGACCGGCCAGCCGAAGATCATCGACTTCGGCGTCGCCCGAAGCGCGGAGCAGCACCCGTCGTTCACGACGATGCTCACTGGCGACGGAAGCATCGTGGGCACACTGCAGTACATGTGCCCCGAGCAGTTCGGCGGGGTGGTGGACGACCTCGACGTCCGGGCCGATGTCTACGCGCTGGGCGTCATTCTGTACGAGCTTTTGGGCGGCAGGCTTCCGTACGACGTTCACCGGCGGCCCGTCCACGAGGTCGCCCGCCTGGTCACGGAATCCGACCCGCCGTCGCTCTCCACCGTGGATCACCGGCTGCGCGGCGACCTCGCCACGATCGTGACGAAATGCATGGAGAAGGATCGCGGCCAGCGATACTCCAATGCCGCCGAACTAGCAGCGGATCTGGGCCGGCACCTCCGGGGCGAGCCAATCGCCGCCAAGTCGCCGCGGCTCGTTGATTCCCTCGTCCGCCTGGCCCGGCGACACCGGCTGGCGGCGATGGCGGCCGGGGCCGTGGCGACGGCCGTCGTGCTCGGCATGGTGGGGATCTCGATCTTCGCGATGCGTGCTGATCTCGCACGCCAGGAGGCGAACCGCCGGGCCCGTGAGGCCACGACGGAACGAGCGATCGCTGAACGCGAGAAGTCGCGGGCCGATATGGCGGCGGCGATCGCCCGGCAGCGGCTCTACGTTGCCAACCTGCAGGCGATCCGGTCATGCCTCGCCACCAAGAACCTGCGGATGGCGCGGCAGCTTTTCGCTGATAACGTCGCGATCGCGGGGCGCGCACTTCCCCTCGAGATGCACTGCATCGAAGCGAATCTCGACGACGCCATGGTTGTGCTCGATCTGCAGTCCGGACCGATCGCCGGCGTCGAGTATGCCGGCGACTCGGGAGTCCTGGTGGCGATCGTGAACACGTTTTCTTCGACGTCACCCGAGTCGAAAGACCCTGGAATGCAGGTATTCTTCCGGCCGTCGAACTTCACGCAGTACTCCATGTCGATCGCGCCACTGTTCTTCGCCTCGGGGGTCGATCACCTCCACTACGCGAAGCTCGCTTCCGTCAAGAGGGAGTTGGCTGACGCCCGCCTGGCCTGCATCGACGAGGCCTTTGCTCGTCGATCTCCCGTCGATTCCTCAATCAGACCTGTGGCGATCAGTCCGGATGGCCGTCGCATGGCATCCCTCGTGGCCGAGGGTGGGCTGCGGATCGTGGACATGCGATCTGGCCAGGAGGAGGCTCTCCTGATCGGACCTCGGGATCGGATGGCGCGGGCGACGTTCAGCCAAGACGGTCGCCGCATCGTCACGGTGGAGGCAAACAGCGTGCTCAGGCTCTGGGATGCCGACAGTGGCCGGCTCCTGACCACGTGTGGCGGTGAGGGCGGCTCGATCGGCGGCATCACATTCAGCGGTGACGGGTCGCGGTTCGCATTCCACGTCTCTCTCGGCAAGCGTCGGCAGGATCGCTTCCTGGTGTATGCCTCCGCCGACGGCCGGCAGCTCTCGGCCGTCGAGGTGCCGGCAGGGCTGACTGGCGATGAGCCACTCATCGCGCTGAGTCCAGACGGCAGCCGCTTGGTGACGAGCGCTCATGAATCCGACCTCCACGAGTGGGACACGGCCTCAGGCGGGCCTCTCGGCGATCTGCGGGGCCATGCCGCAATCGTGAAGGCCGTCGCCTTCAGCCCCGAGGGGGGCCGGATTGCCAGCGGCGCGGCGAACGGTCATCTCCGGCTCTGGGATCCCACGACCCGGACTCTCGAGCGGGAGTTGATGGGGCACTGCGATGGTGTCATGTCGCTCGCCTTCAGTAGGGACGGATGTGCCCTGGCTTCGGGGGGCAGCGACGGCACGGTGCGGATCTGGCCGCTCGCGATCGCAACGCCCATGGCGGTCCTGGCGGGAGTGGCCGGGATGAACGCCGTCGAGTTCAGTCCCGATGGGACGCAACTGGCGGTGGCGCCGAAGGGAACCGATCACGTGGAACTGTGGAGCCCACGCACGGTCAGACGGCTTCGCACCCTCGTGGGCGGCACGGGCACCGTGGCACAGCTCGCCTACAGCCCCGACGGCCTGCGGGTCGCGGCCGCCTTCGCGACCCCGCAGCAGACCGGCGGTGTTCGTGTCTGGAGCACGCAGACGGGCGCGCTGCTCTCAACGTGCGGCGACCACTCGGTGGCCGCACACATGGTGACCTTCAGTCCCGATGGCACGCGGCTCTTGATCGGTTCCGGCAGGAGCAGCCTGGCCACGCACAAAGACGCCGCATCCCGCAGCTGGGTCATGACCTGGGATCTCCGTTCCGACAGCCCGCTCATGTCGGCTGAGGATGGCCGCATCGCCAGTTTGCCGACGACAGCCGCGGTCTTCGGGCTCGGGGGAACCCGCGTCGCCTGCCGGGCGGGCCACCTGCTGGACGCCGCCACCGGCGAATCGACGGCGAAGCTGCCTCCCTTAGGCATGTTTGGTTGCCTTGGCGCCAGCCCTGATGGTTCCGTGCTGGGGATCGGACTTGCTTCCGGCAACGTCTGCCTGGCGTCGTTCGCGACAGGAGCTCAGATCGCCCAGCTCAACGGCCACGTCGGCTGTGTGCGGGCCCTCGCCTTTAGTCCCGATGGAACGCGGATCATGACGAGCTCGCTGGACGGCACCGCCCGCCTCTGGGATGCCCGCTCGGGTAAGTCGATCCACGTCCTGCACGGGCACGAAGGCATCGTGGAGCGGATCATCTTCAGCCCCGACGGCAGCCGGGCCGCGACTGCCGGAACCGACGGCACGGTCCGCATCTGGGATACCGACACGGGGCAGGAAGTCTCGCAGTTGCCCGGCCAGCGTGTGGAGCCGACCGCTGTTGCCCTGAGCCCGGACGGCACGCTTGTCGTCACCGCTGCCGACGATGGTACGGCCAGGATCTGGGGCCTCTCCAATGCGGCCATCGCCGCCGCGCGGCACGCGGAGACATCCGGCGGCGAAGCCGTCACTGACCGGTGAGTCAGCCGCGAGAATGGTCACGCACCCCGGCGACCATTCCGTGCCACGTCACCGGCCGGAACTCGCGGCCTGATCGTCGAGTGTCGGGAGGTCGGGCGGCATCATTCGGTGCCTCGGCTCCTCGAGCGTTCCCAGGAACGCGGCGAGGTCGGCGAGATCCTGCTGATTGAGGCTGAGGGGCCTGAGATGGGGCGACTTCACGGGAAACAGCGGATCGTCACGCTGAAAGTCTTGTCGCTTGAGCGTCACCATCCCGGCGTTGTACATGTTGAGCACGCCGCTGAGCTCGAACATCCCCGTATGCGTGAGGGGTGTCGTCCGCGTCACGTCCCGGAGCGTCGGCGTGCGGAAGCGTCCGACGTCTTTGGGATCGCCCGTGACGGCGTGCCGGCCACGGTCTTCTCTCCTGCGGCCGTAGAAGCTGAGCCCCAGATCGTGAAAGCGGCCGTCGCTGAACACCGGCCCGTGATGGCAGTTCGTGCACCGCGCTTCGCGTCGGAAGAGGTCGAGACCGATCAGCTCCGCATCGGTGAGCGCCGCGGCATCCCCCGCCATGAACTCGTCGAAACGCGACCGCCCGCCGACGATCGTCCGCTCGAAACAGGCGACCGCCTTGGCCAGCGCGTCGAAGGTGACCGGCTCGTTTGGAAACGCTTCTTCATAGAGGGCACGATACCGCGGGATCCCCGAGACGAGGCCGACGACGTGGTCGGGGCTCGTGCCCATCTCGTGTGGATTGGTGAGGGCCTGCTCCACCTGCTGCTCGAGGCTCTCCGCCCGTCCGTCCCAGAAAAGCAATTCGTGGAAGGCAGCGTTGCGGATGGTAGGTGCGTTGCGTGCTGGGGCTGGCCGCAGCGGCTGGCTGACGGCGCGGCCGTCGGCCCAGCCGAGGTTAGGCTCGTGGCACGATGCGCAGGCGAGTTTGCCGCTGGACGAGAGTCTCGCATCGAAGAAGAGCGTCCTCCCGAGCGTCACCTTGGCGGGGCTCAGCGGGTTCGACTCGGGGTGAACCACGTTGGGCAGGGGGCCGATCTCCCGCCATTCGACCCCCGGGTCGATCATGGGGGGCGGCCAGCGGCTGCGATCGCCTCGGTAGATCTCCCGCAGTCGCCGCGCCTCGACATCCCGTTCGGCCGCGGTCCGCTCCGGCCGCGGGGTTTTCTTCCCATCGGCAGCCTCATCGTCCGCCACGAGAGGGGTGCTGCCCAGCCATGCGCACACCACTGCGGTCGCGGCCCACAAGACGAATCTCCGCCGCCGCGGCAACGCCAAGGCCCGTGCCAACACCGCGCCGAAGCCCTCGCCGAAGCCCTTACGGAAGCACTGGTGAATCGCCATGCACGACCTTGTTCGCAGCCTCGACGCGCCCGATCCATCCATTACTATATCACTGTCTCTCGCCGCACCGCTATCAGTCGGTCCGCCGGCTATTGAACCAGCACAAGCCTTGTGTGAGCCACAGTTCATCGCGCTCTTCCATCCGGGCTGACGTGACATGGATGTACAGCGGCCCTGTTCTCCGCGCAGCTGCCGACCATCGGCTTTCTCGCTCGTCGAACTGCTCGTGGTCGTGGCGATCATTGCCACGCTCGTGGGTCTCATGCTTCCGGCAGTCCAGTTCATCAGGGAACGGGCCCGCCTGACGCAGTGCGCGAACAATCTTCGGCAGATCGGCTTGGTCACCCGGATCTACGCCGGCACCACCGGGGACTTCTTCCCCACGGCCTCCAAGACCGGAAACTTCTCCTATCGCATGGCGCCCGGCTTGAGAACACCGAACGATCCCGACGCGCTGCCAGAAACCTACGGACTCGAAGCCCTGTACGTGCAGCGGGGGTTCCTCAGGGAGAGCAGCGGCATCTGGGTTTGCCCAAGTCACACCGATGAGCAGCAGGCCTATCAGAACACCTACGCATTCAGCATCGCGACGGTGCTCGCGAAGCGAAACCCGCCCGACCAGTCCACCACGCTGTTCACGTGGGACAACTCGACCCTCAACCCGGGCCGGTCAGGTTTTCGCGGGCCGTTCGTGGGCTATGCGATTCCTGTCTCCAAACGCAAGAACGCCCACGCCGGGTTTCAGTTAGGTTCGGCGGGCTACAACGCGCTCTATCTCGACGGGCATGTCGAGTTCTTCACCAACTGACGGGGTACTGGGTCCGTCATGAAACGCGGCTCCAGCCGTTGCTCGACCTCTCGTATCTCTCGTTCGGCGATTCTCATGAGCGGCGACCCTCGCAAGCTTTCTCGAGACGTCGACGACCGACATCGTGATCGCGTCGATGGCATCCGGCAGTGATGGCAGCGTCTCTTTCAAGAACACCGACAGTTCGCCCGAACGTCGCGGCATCGTGAAGCTCGATTCCGCGGTGGCCGTCGCCCATGCGGGGGCCGCCGACTGGCGCGAATAGACGGCAACGAGAAAAACCCTCATGCTGCGAGGACAATGGGCGACGACACGACCTACCGAGGGCCTACCCAGCCGCTCCCCGATCCTTCCCGCGAGACGGTTCGTGATGACGCGAGCCGTGAGGCACGCAACACCTTCTGGATTGAGTGTTATCAGGTCGCGGTCCGCGTCGGCTGGATCTTCAAGACCGAGACGATCATCATGCCGGCGGTGCTCGACGCCATCGTCGACTCAGGTCTCCTCCGCGGCCTCTTGCCCGTGCTCAACCGCGTTGGGCAGAGCGTACCGCCGCTGTTCATCGCCGGCGGCCTTGCCCGACGGCCGCTCAAGAAGTGGTCGCTGGTGGCCACGAGTCTGGCGATGGCGGGGTGCTTCGCGGCGCTCGCCGCCGCCTGGGGACCGCTCCAGGCCACGCGGCCTGATCTGCTCGCGATCCTGTTCCTGGTGGTCTATGCCACGTTCTCGTCGGTTGTCGGCGTCAATCAAATGGTGTTTGCGGCCCTGCAGGGCAAGCTCATCTCGCCGGGGCACCGGGGCCGGGCGATGGTGGTGAGCGTGGCGGTGGGCAGCGTGGTGGCGATTGCCGCAGCGATCGTGCTCCTGGGGCCCTGGCTGAAACAGCCCGATGGGTTTCCGAAAATCTTCGCCGCCACGGCGGCGTTCTTCGCGATTGCGGCGATCGCACCGGTGTTCCTCGATGAGCCGCCCGATGCGGTTCGGTCGGCGGCGGCCGGCTCGCGGTCGCCGTGGGCGATCGCCTCCGCGGGCCTCGCCACCTGGCGGGCGACGATCTTGGCCGACCGCACGCTCGTGCGACTCTCGCTCGTGGCCGCCTGCTTCTCCGCGGTGCTGATGATGTTTCCCCACTACCAGGCCTTTGCCCGCGATCGGCTGGGGAGCGGCGCCGACAGCCTGCTCGCCTGGGTCTGCACGCAGAACGCAGCCACGGGTCTCGCGAGCCTCGTGGCGGGCCCCGTGTCCGATCGCCGCGGTACGCGGATTGTGCTCGTCTGGCTCGTTGCCCTCTCCGCCCTCACGCCGCTGGTGGTGACGGCGCTCTCGCTGCTGCCGCACTCGACCGCGGTGCACTGGTTCTGGATCGTCTTCGTGCCGCTGGGTCTCAACCCGATCTCGCTGAAACTGTTCACCAACTACGCCCTCGAACTCGCTCCATCGGCCGCCGAACACCCGCGATACGTGAGCATCGTGGGAGCGGCGCTGGCGGCCCCCTTCGTGCTCTCGCCCCTGGTGGGTCTTGCGGTCGACCGCTTGGGGTTTCGGCACGTCTTCGTCACGGGGGCTGTCGTCATCGCCGTCGGCGCCGTGATCGCCGCCGGCCTGCCCGAGCCACGGCACGAGACCCGCTGAGCTGCGATCAATACAACCACAGCCGCAGGTCGCCGCGGCTGATGACCGGCTGGGGCGTGTAGCGGATCCTGCGGGCGAGCGAGCGGACTTCGGCGGCTCGCGAGCCGACCATCGCCCAATCGCGCCAGGCGGTGCGGGCCGGAGCGGCAGGCAGCCGCCAGGCATCGCAGGCGGTGTGCCAGAGCGTGTCGAGATGCCGCCGGCGAAGGTGGATCGCGTCGAGGCCGTACCAGTCGCCTGGCTGCTCGATCAAGGTGGCGGCGTGGTCGGCAGCCACGGCGGCGATCTGCGCGTCGAGGTCGGCGGCGGCCTCCTTGAGGATCGCCAGCGGGAGCCGGCAGCCCGGCACGTAGCAGGTCCGCAGCGCGCGGTAGCGGGCCGGCCCCACGCTCTCCAGGCTGGTGAGCGGCAATCGGGTGATCGCGATCCGCCCGCCCCGCTCGGCAAGCCGCCGGACCGCCTCTCGCACCCAGCCGGCAACCTGCTCTGGGGAGAAACCGTAGAGCAGATCGTTTCCAATGTCGGTGACGAGGGCGAGCGGCCGCGGGGATTCGTCGGCTGCGGCCTGCTCCCGCTCGAGCGCCCGCCACAGGCCGCTGCCGAGGATCGAGGGAAGCCGTCGTGCCGCCACGCGGCTGTTGACGCCGTACGATCGGCCGTGGCCGGCGGTGACAAACAGGTCGAGCGGGTCCGCCGATCGGCTACGGGCGATCGCGGCCAGCCGCGCGAGGCCGCGGGAGACATTGCTCGCCCCGAGCACCACCACGCGGGTGGCCGCCACGGGCGTCAGTTCCACCGCCGCCACGGGGTGTTGCCGGCGGAGATGCTCTGGAAGCACGACGCGGCGAGCATCGCGAACATGATCCCCAGGAAGTGATCACCCCTTGCATAACCCCACCAGGCCACGAGGCCCCCGGCGACCACGCCCAGGATGGCGGCGATCCGGGCCCCGTCCGCCACGCCGACAGCGAGCAGACCCTCACGGACGATCTGTCCACCATCGAGCGGAGGCACCGGGACCAGGTTGAGGAGCGGCCAGAAGATGTTGACGTAGAGCATGAAGTCGAAGAACGCATAGGCCAGTGGCGACGTATAGCCGCGGCCCTCGTTGAAGCCGAGCAGGGAGCCGACCGCCGGGATCGGAAACGGCACCTGGTAGCCGCTCACCTTCAGCAGCCCGATGATCACCACGGCGAGGAAGAGCTGCGCGAGCGGGCCGGCCGCCGATACGAGGAGCCGCTGGACGGGCCGGAGGTGGCGGCGGCCCCAGATCTCCGGGATCGCCAGGCCGCCGAAGTGGTAGAGCACGATGTGCGCCGCCTGGCCGAAGTTGCGGTAGGCCAGAGCATGCCCCATCTCGTGAACGAGGAGCGATACGAACACGACGCCAATCCACATGACCAGCATCTGCAGGAGCAGCCGCTGGTCACCGAGCGCGAATGACTGGCAGACATTCCAGCCAAGCAGGCCCGCAGCCAGCCAGAACCAGGCCGACACGCGAACCCGGATTCCCGAAAGGTCGAAGAGCAGGTCGGCGGAGGTGGCCTGGGGTTCGGCAAGCATCGTGAAGCCTATCGTACACGTCCGTCCGGGAAATCACGCCGCCCGGCGGTCTGCCGCGATGGCCACGTCGCCGCCACCGGCGATCGCGAGCACTGAATCGGCGGCCCGAGCGGCGGAGCCCGGCCGGGCGACGACGGCGGCGACCACCTCGATCCGTTCCACGGCTCGCCGTCGCGCCGCCGCGTCGGTGAGCCATTCGATCACGTGCGCGGCGGAGCGCTCGGCGGGATCACCCACGGCGAGGTATTCGGGATAGACCGCCTCCGGGTCGGCCGGCGGCACGGTGAGCGGCGGCACGAGCACAGGCCGCGCCGGCCCGATCGGCTCCCGGCAGGCGAGCAGGTTGACCAGCGTGATGAACCGGGCGCGGCGATACCAACTCTGCACGAGGTAGGCGAAGCCGCTCACGCGATACACGATCACGGTCGGCACTCGGGCCGCGAGGAGCTCGAGTGACACCGAGCCGGAGCAGGCGATCGCGGCGGTGGCCTCGCTGATCAGGCTCCGCGTGCGGCCCGCGTAAATCTCGATGCCGAGCCCGGTCGCTCCGGCGGTCGCTCGGAGCACCTCCTCGATGCGGCAGGCATGACGTTCGTGCAGCGCCCCGATGGCGAAGCGGGCTTCAGGCAGACGCCGCCGGATGATGGCGGCCGCCCGGAGGAGCGAACCGAGCACCCCCTCGATCTCCTGACCGCGGGAGCCCGGCAGTAGTAGCACGAGCGGCTTCGTGGCGGTTGGGCTGGAGGCCCGTGGCGAGAGGGCCGTATCGAGGTCATCGAAGAAGGGATGGCCCACCAGCGTGCTCCGTACACCGTGGGCCGTGAACCAATCGTGTTCGAAGGGCAGCGCCGAGAGGACGTGGTCGACGAGTCGCCGCATCTTCCCAATGCGCCAGCTCGCCCAGGCCCAGATCTGCGGCGGGCAGTAGAAGACGACTGGGATTCCGTGCCGCTTCGCCCGCCATGCCAGCCACCAGTGGAAGCCGGGAAAGTCGACGAGCACGCAGACGTCAGGTTTTGAATCGAGGAAGTTCCGCTCGGCGCGGCGGGCCAGGTCGACGAAGCGGTGAATGTTGAGGATTGCCCGACTGATCCACATCACGGCAAACTGGGTCATGTTGGCGACGAGGTCCACCCCCTCGGCCTCCATGTGCGGGCCGCCGAGGCCGGCGAACTCGACGTCGGGCCGACGCTCCCGGATCGCGCGGACGAGCAGCGCCGCATGATGGTCGCCCGAGGGCTCGCCGGCTGATACGAAGACGCGCATGGGATGCTCCACCCGGCGGTGGCCGAGAGGCGGAGTATCCCGCGCTCACCCCGGCCGCCCTAGACCAGTTCGCCGCGGTGGAATGGGCCAAACGGCCGGGATTTCAGCCGGGTCAGTAGCCACCGCTCGGCAGGCCGCGCCGCCAAGGGCGGCGCGGCCCCCGCGGATGATCGTTACTTCGCCGCGGGCTTGAAGCCCTTGTCGATCTTGCCGAAGACCATCGTCACCTGATCCTCGGGAGACGCCTTCTCGACTTTGCCCTTGCAGTTGGGGCAGCAGAAGCCGACTTCGGCATCGCCGATCGAGATCTGCGTGCCGGGCTTCACCGGCCCGCCGCTGAACGGGCAGCCCTTCTGCACGAGCTGGCCGGTGCTCACCATCTGCTGGTGGGCCTTGGCGGCGAACTTCGCCGAATCGCCCTCGAAGGCGCCGACGCACTTCTCGCAGCAGAAGTAGACAGTGCCGCCGTCGAAGTCGGCGGAGGCCGCCGGATCGCAGCCATGGCCTGAGACGGGGCAGGTGGCATCCTTCGCCTCTTTGATCGCAGCCGTCACGACGGCGGCCGAGGTGGCGAGGGCAACGATCGCGAGGCCAAGAACCAGACGACTCTTCATGACACGCTCTCCAGTGGTGAAACGGGCGATTCCGAAGACAACAGACTACGCGTCCGTGGGCGTCGTAGGCAACCCCGAGCGGCCCGGCCACCAGAGTTGCACACAGGTTGGCAACCTGTGCTACTCAGGCACACAGGTTGCCAACCTGTGCTACGAGTGGCCATGGATGGCACCGCAGGCGTGTGTCACGGCAGGACGCCGTGGAATCGTGGCTCTGGGCAACCTTGGCTTGCCCCGCAGCCGCGTCAGCCTGCGGTGGCCATGGATGGCACCGCAGGCGTGTGTCACGGCAGGACGCCGTGGATCGCGGCTCAGGGCAACCTTGGCTTGCCCCACAGCCGCGTCAGCCTGCGGTGGCCATGGATGGCACCGCAGGCGTGTATTCAGAGCACCGGTAGCGAGGGCATCGGCGGCTTGGCGGCCGCGGTGGCCGCAAGATTGCCGATGAGCCGCTCGCAGATCGCCTCGAAGTAAGGCCGCGAGGCGGGGTCATCGAAGTTGGCGGCCGTGCGGCCCGCGTCGCCGTGTTCGCGGATTGGAATCTGGATTGGCACCTCGCCCAGGAACGGAATGTCGAGCTCCTGGGCCGTCCGCCGGGCGCCACCCGTGCCGAAGATGTCGTACCGCTTCTGCGTGTCGGGGCAGACGAAGAAGCTCATGTTTTCCACCATGCCCAGGAGCGGGATGTTGACCTTCCGGAACATGGCGATCGCCTTGGTGGCGTCGAGCAGGGCCACATCCTGCGGCGTACAGACAACGACCGCGCCCGAGAGCGGCAGGGCCTGCGAGAGCGTGAGGGCCACGTCACCCGTGCCCGGCGGCATGTCGATCACGAGGTAGTCGAGCGGACCCCAGAGCGTGTCGCGGAGCATCTGCGTGATGGCGCCGTGAAGCATCGGGCCTCGCCAGACGACCGCCTCGCCCGGCGGCACCATGAACCCCATCGACATCACCGGCATCTGCGACCGGCCCACATCGAGCATCTGCGGCACGATCTTGCCGTTCTCGATCTGCGGGCGGCCCGAGAGGCCCACGAGGTGCGGCACGCTCGGCCCGTAGACGTCGGCGTCGAGCAGGCCTGTGCGGCTGCCGGCCCGCGCCAGGCCGATGGCGATGCTGGTGGCGATCGTGCTCTTGCCCACGCCCCCCTTGCCGGAGCCGACGGCGATCACGCTCTTGGCCTCGACGCCGAGTTGGCCGAGTTTGAGCGGTGGCCGGTCATGCGGGGCGATCGTGACCGAGACCTTCGCAATCTGCGGAAACGCGGTGCGGAGCCGCTCCTCGATCCGCGCTCGCGTGGCGTTCCAGAGGAGGGCGGAATGCGTGGTGAGCCCGACCGTCACGGCGATCGTCGACGCGTCGGCGACGACCGACACGACCTGACCCATCGCCGTCAGCGGCCGGCCCGTCTCGGGGTCGGCGATGTCGGCGAGGATCGCGTGGATGGCGGCGGCGGTGGGAGTGGCGGACATCAGCGGGCGGCAACCGTGTCGGTGGGGTCGGGCAGGTTCGCGGAGGGGGCGGCCACGTGCGGCACGAGGCTCTCACCAGCTCGCGAGGCCGCGGAGAGCAGGCTTCGGGGCCGAATCGTCACCAAGCCCACGAGCACAAGGCACACGAGCATGGCAACGCCGGCTGAGAGGCCGCCGTCGGCCTGAACGCCCCGCTTCGTCGTCTTGAAGTACATGGCGGCGATGATGCGGAGATAGTAGGCGGCTGCGATCGCCGCGTTGAGGACGAGCAGGACGGCGAGACCCACGAACCAGGCCCGGCGGCTGCCAAGCTCGATGGCGGCGGTGCCGTCGACCTCGAGTGCGGAGATCGCCAACGCAAGCTTGCCCCAGAAGCCAGGCAGTGGCGGGATGCCGGCGAGCGAGAGCAGAAACACCGCGATCGCGAAGGCCGCTACGGGGTTGGTGCCGGACAGGCCGTCGAGGTCGTCGACCGTGGCGATCTCCTCACGCGGCGGCCGCGGGCCGCTGCCGCTGGTCCACTCGGGCCAGCGATGGCCAAGATAGGCGATCGCCCCAAACACCCCGATCGTCGCGATGGCGTACGTGGCGAGATAGAAGAGCGTGGCTGATAGGCCGCCGGTCGTGAGCAGTCGGGGTGAGATCGACGGCGCGGCGGCGGCGGCAATGCCGACGAGCAGGTAGCCGGCATGGGCGATCGACGAGCAGGCCAGCAGCCGCCGGAGGTTCGACTGCCAGAGGGCCATGACGTTGCCCACGGTCATCGTCACGGCAGCGAGGACGACGACGATACGCCAGAGGAGATCAGGCGAGGCGGCGGGGCCGACGAGGGCGAGCAGCCGTGCCAGCACGACGATGCCGGCTACCTTGGGAAGCGTCGAGAGAAGGGCAGCGTTCCCGGGACTCGTGCCCTCGTAGACGTCCGGGGCGTAGAAGTGCATTGGCACGGCGGCCAAGCGGAAGGCGGCGCCGACGACACCCAAGCCGATCGCCAGTGGCAACAGCGCCTGCGCCGTGCGGCCCGTCGCTTCGGCGTTGAGGCGGGCGGCGATCGCGCCAAGATCGGTGGAGCCGCCGATTCCATAGAGGCAGACAAGGGCGTAGAGGAAGATCGCCGAGGCCACCAGCGATAGAAAGAAATACTTCAGGCTCGCCTCCTGGCCGCGGGCGTCGGTCCGCTTGAGGCCAAGGAGGATGTAGGTGGGGATCGAGACCAGTTCCAGTCCGGCGAAGAGAAGCACGAGGTCGCCGGCCACGCCTACGAGCGAAAGCCCCGCGAGCAGGAGCAGAAACGTCCCGGCTTCCTCGCAGGTGCTGCCGCGATGCAGCCCCGGACCGCGGCTTACTGCCGCGGCGAACAGGTCTCCAGACTGCACGAGGCAGAGGAGCAGGCCGAGCCCGAGGACCGTCCAGCGGATGTAGGTGGAGAAGGGGTCGACCGAGATACCCGCCGAGAAGGCGGCGTCCGCCGCTTGTCCACGGGTGACGCTCATCGCCGCGACGATTCCCGCGGCGGCCACCAGCCAGCCGAACCGCAGGCCGGCGAAGGCGCCGCCGAGGTAGGCCACGAGCGCCGCGAGCACGAGCACGATCTCGGGGGCCACGAGCGAGAAGGTTTCGAGAGAGGTGACGTTCATGGGGTGGTGATCCGAGCGACGGTGGCGGTGGTCTCAGCCTGCATCCGGGCGGCGAAGGCGGCCGCGGGGGCGGCGGTGGCCTTGCGGACGGCCGGAGCGGCCGGAGCGAGGAACGTGGCCGGAGTGAGGCCTATCCAGAACACAAACACCGCAAGCGGCAGGACGGCACAGAGCTCGTACCAGCGGAGATCACAGCGGTCGTGATCCGTGCCGGCAGCGCCATGCCCACCATGCCCACCATGGCCGGCGTCGTGGCCGTGGCCCGAGGTGCGGGGCGGCTCGCGGGAGCCGCCAAAGATCGCTCGCTCCACCGCCCAGAGCATGTACCAGGCGCCGAGCACCACGCCCGCCACGGCCAAGAGCGCCATCACGAGGTAGGCAAACTGCCAGGCCGGCGATACGCCCGACCAGGCCCGCTGGAAGGATCCCAGGAGAATCATGAACTCGCCCACGAAGCCGTTGAGGCCCGGTAGGCCGATGCTCGAGAAGGTGAAGAGCATGAAGAACACGGCGAGCCACGGCGCCTTCGATGCGATGCCGCCAAGGCTCGCGATGTTTCGCGTGTGGAACCGCTCGTAGATCATGCCGACCAGCGCGAACAGGCCCGCCGACGAGAGACCATGGTTCACGAGTTGGAGGTTGGCGCCCTCGGTGGCCACCGGCGTGAGGGCGAACAGGCCCATCACGATGTAGCCCATGTGGCTCACCGACGAGTAGGCGATCAGCCGCTTGAGGTCGGTCTGCACGAGCGCGACGAGCGCCCCATAGACGATGCCCGCCACGCCCAGGCCGAAGAGCCACGGGGCCGCGACGGCCGTCGCCTCCGGGAGCATCGGCATCGAGAACCGCAGAAAGCCGTAGATGCCGAGCTTGAGGAGCACGCCGGCGAGATCGACCGAGCCGCCCGTGGGCGCCTCGACGTGCGCCAGCGGCAGCCAGGTGTGGAGCGGCACGATCGGCACCTTCACCGCGAAGCCGGCGAGCAGGGCGAGGAACACGACCATCTGGAGCCAGCCGCCGGCGGCCGTCATGGGCAGCGGATGGATCTTCGTGCCATCGACGAGCGACTCGATGTCGAAGGTGACCACATTCGCGTGGGCCGCGTGCCAGAGCACGATCGTGAGCAGGCCAAGGAAGGTGAGCACGCTGCCGGTGAGCGTGTAAATGAAGAACTTCACGGCTGCCCTGCGGCGCTCGTCGTGGCCCCAGATGCCGATCAGGAAGAAGAGCGGCACGAGCGTGAATTCGAAGAACACGTAGAACAGGATCACGTCGCGGGCCGCAAACACCCCGAGCATCGCCGCCTCGAGCACGAGCAGCAGGACGTAGAACCCGACCGGCCGATCCTTGATGGCATCCCAGCTGACGAACACCGCCGTGACCGAGAGCAGCGCGGCGAGGCCGAACATCCAGAGCGAGAGGCCGTCGAGGCCGAGCGAAAACCGGACGTCGAAGATTCCCTCCGTGAGCCAGGGAAACTCGACGAGCCCGTAGGGCAGACCCGACGCCGTGGCGGGATCAGCCAGGTAACGGACGATGAGCCAGGCGGCCAGTGCGAGCGTGACGAGCGTCGTGACCGCCGCGCTCTGCCGCACCGCGGACACGCCGCGGGAGCCGATGAGCCAGGCGATGACGGCACCGACGAGCGGGGCTGCGATCGTGAGGAGCAGGTGCGACGAGGGGCTGAAGCCGTTCATGCGTGTGTGCGGAGTTCCTTCTAGCCCATGGCCCGAGCGACGAGGGCGAGCACGATCAGGAGCGTGCCGATCACGCCGGCCAGGGCATATCGCTGCACGAGCCCCGACTGGAGATGGCGAACGACGGCGCCGAGACCGGCCGGAACACGGGCGATGGCATCGACGAGCCCGTCGATCACGTGGCGATCGACCAGCGCGGCGAGCGTGGCGATCAGTTCCAGCGGCTTGACGATCAGGGCGGAGTAGATCTGGTCGAAGAAGAACCGGTTGGCGAACAGCGTCTCGAGCGGCCCGAGGAAACGCTCCATCTGCGGCCCGTCGCTTCGCCGGCCGAGGTGTCCCAGGGCTGCAACCACGATGCCGATGGCCGCGGCGAGCGTGCCCTGGATGGCCAGGTCCCAGTGGAAGGCGGGCGGCGTGGCGGTCGAGGCGACGCTGGGAGCGGTGAACGAGGGTGTCGAGGCGAGGAAGGAGGCCAGCGAGTGGGTGCTGAACAGCCACCAGCCGCTCACGGCTGAGAGGGCCGCGAGGATCACCAGCGGAATCGTCATCGAAGGTGGCGACTCGTGGGCGTGGTGACCCGCTTCCTCGGGCACCCGCGTCGGCCCGGTGAACGTCATGAACACGGCGCGAAAGGTGTAGCAGGCGGTGAGTGCCGCGGTGACCAGCGACATCCAGAAGAGGAGCCGCCAGGTGGCGGGGGTGTTGAGTCCATCGAGGGCCGAGCCCCGCGTGCCGCCGGCGAGCTGGGCCGCATCGGGCGTGACACTCGCCACATAAAAGGCCAGGTGGAAGGTCGCCGCGGTCGCCGCGTGGCCGCCCGTGGGGGCAGCCTCGTGGTGCTCGCCGTGGGCGTCGGGCCAGCCGCGGGAGTGAAGCGACGCGAGGATCTCGTCCTTGCTGAAGAAGCCGGCGAAGGGAGCCACACCCGCCAGCGCCAGCGACCCGATCAGGAACGTGGTCGCGGTGATCGGCATGATCCGCCGGAGCCCGCCAAACCGCCGCATGTCGATCACGCCCCCCATGGAGTGCATCACCGACCCGGCGCCCATGAAGAGCAGCGCCTTGAAGAAGGCGTGGGTGACCAGGTGGAAGATCGCAGCGGTGAAGCCGAGTAGCGTGCCGGTGCCGAGGCTCGCGAACATGTAGCCGAGCTGGCTGATCGTCGAGTAGGCGAGCACCCGTTTGAGGTCATTCTGCACCGTGCCGATCAACGCGGCGACGAGTGCCGTGGTGGCGCCCACGATCGACACGAGCGTGAGGGCTCCGGGACAGGCCTCGAAGAGCGGGGCGGTGCGGGCCACGAGGTAGATGCCAGCGGTCACCATCGTGGCGGCGTGGATGAGTGAACTGGCCGGAGTGGGGCCTTCCATCGCATCCGGGAGCCAGACGTGCAGGGGCAACTGGGCGCTCTTGCCGCAGGCTGCCAAGAGGAACAAGAGGCAGATGGCCGTGCCGACGGCACCGCCCACGTAGGCGGAGGCGTCGGCGAGCCGCGTCGCCCCAAGGATGCCGGGCACCAGCGTGCCGTCGGCGAGGGTGGTGTCGTGGAAGTTGAGCGTGCCGTAGGTCATCCAGAGCAGGAAGGTAGCCACCGCCAGGCCGAAGTCGCCGATGCGGTTGACGAGAAACGCCTTCTTCGCGGCCTTTGCCGCCTCGGGCTTCGTGAACCAGAAGCCGATCAGGAGGTAGCTGCAGGCGCCCACTGCCTCCCAGAAGACGTAGACGAGCAGGAAATTGCTCGCCATCACGAGCATCGACATCGAGAACACGAACGCCGACACCAGCGCGAAGAAACGCGGGTAGCCAGGGTCGTTGTGCATGTAGCCGATCGAATAGATCGCCACGAGCAGGCCGACGCCGGTGATGATCACCAGCAGCGTGGCGGTGAGCGGGTCGAGCCGCAGGGCCACTGGGATCGAGAACGACCGTGCCGCGGAACCCGCGTCGCCGGTCGCAGCGGCGTCGCCAACCGCCGCCCACTCCCAGAGCGTCGTGACCATCTCCACGGGCTTTGCCGCGTGGTCGGGGCTGGTCGTGCCGACGCCGACCTCTCGGGCCATGCCCATGAGCAGTACCACCGCGACCACAAACGCCGCAGCGATGCCGGCGATCGTCGGCAGATGAGCGCGCTGGCCGAGCACGCGGCCGAGGGCTACCGTGAGGATCGCTCCCACGAGGGGCAGGAGCGGCACGAGCACGAGGAGCGTCGAGGGAGAAAGGTCGTTCATGACGGAGGCGGAGGGGGCGGTGGGTCAGACGTGCTCGCGCTCGAGGGCAGCGTCTTCGTCGGCGGCCGGCTCGATGCCGGCGGGGGCGAGCTTCGGGAACTTCAGCGGCACGGTGTCGATCGCGGGCAACTCGTGGTCGATCGTCCGGGACAGGTTCGACTCACGGAGCGACTGCCAGGCCGCCGAGTCGAGCCGGCCAGTTCGGGCGAAGGCCTGGAGCACGAAGACGAGCGCCACGGCAGCCTCGCAGGCGGCCACCGTCAGCACAAAGATCACAAGGACGTGGCCTCCCCAGTCGCCGTGGTGACGGCTCCAGGAGACGAGGCTCACCGAAATGCCCTGGAGCATCAGTTCCGCGCAGAGGAACATCACGATCAGGTTGCGACGGGCGAGGATGCCGACCAAGCCGAGCGCGAACAAAATCGCGCCCACGACGAGCCCGTCGAGGACCAGCGGCGATGGTGCGACGACGTCCGCAAGCAGGATCACGGCATGGCCCTCCGGGCGGCAGCGGATTCGGCATCGGCTGCGCCCCGGGAGACGATCGCGATCGAGCCGATGAGGGCGACGAGCAGGAGCACGCCCGCGACCTCGACCGCGAGGAGATGGCGGCCAAAGAGTTCGCCGCCTAGCCGGGCGACATGGTTGTCGGCCAGCATATCGATGCCAGATGCGGCTGCGGTTGCAGGCTCGGCAGCCGCCGAATCAGCGAGCAGCGCCGCCTTCGTGCCGCCCATCAGGCAGCAGGCAGGGGGCTCGGCCGTGAGGCGGCCGATCGACAGGGAGAGAATGCCGAGGAGCACGGCGCCTGCCACCGCGGCGAGCAGTGGTTCGTTCGAAACCCGGTCGTAGGGAGCGAGGCCGGCGGGCTGGGCGAGCATCAGCACGAATAGGAACATCACCAGGATCGCGCCGGCATAGACCACGATCGTGGCCACGCCAAGAAACTGACCGCCGAGGACGAGCAGCACGCCGGAGACGCCCGCGAGTGCCATCGCGAACCAGATCGCCGCATAGACCGGCGACCGGGAGACGACCGTTGCCGCTCCTGAGATCACGGCCACGAGGGCCACGGTGAGGAACACGGCCTCCTCGCCGACGCTGCCGAGGCGGTGACCAGTGGCGATGAAACCGGCGAGAGCGACGATCCCGAGCAGCCAGCCCAGCCAGCGGGCAGTCCGGTCCGCGGCGCCACTCCGGCCGCCGGGTAGGAGCAGCCAGAGGCTCGCCGCGGTGGCGGTGACACCGCCGGCGAGCAGCGTGCCCGGCGAGATCGACGGCAGGATCGAGGCGATCACGGCGTGCACCCCATGGAGGCGGACTTCATCGGCTCGGCGTCCTTCGTCATGTCGTAGACGCTGAGCAACTTCTCCTTGTCGAAGATCATCTCCTCGCGGCTCTTGCCAGTGAGGTCGAGGAGGCTCGTCAGCTCGATCGCATCGACAGGGCAGGCCTCCTCGCACATGCCGCAGAAGATGCAGCGGAGTTCGTCGATATGGAAGCTCTCGGGATACTTCTCACGGTCGGGCCAGGGGCTCTCGGCGGCCACGATGTCGATGCAGTGGGCGGGGCAGGCGGTGGCGCAGAGGAAGCAGGCCACGCACTTCACTCGGCCTTCCGGATCACGGTTGAGCCGATGGACACCGCGGTAGATCAGTGGGTTGCCCACCTTCGGCCGTTGTTCCGGGAAGCTGACCGTGACCTTCGGGCTGACCAGGTGGCGGGCCGTCGTGGAGAGGCCGCTCACGAACAGGGGCAGGTAAAGCCGCTCGGCGAGGCCGAGGGGCTTTTCTTCGAGCCAGGTGATCGACGGGTCGCTGGGCTTCATGGAATCAGGCCTCCACCAGATCGTGCGGCCGCGACCCAAGCACGTGCTCCGCGTCGAGCGGACCGGCCGTGCGGATCGGGGTGTTGTCGGTACCCGAGGGCGTCAGCAGCCCGGCAGCGATCCAGCCGAGGAAGAATACCGCCCACGGCACGGCGATCGCCGCAGCCTTGGCCCAGCCCTCGCCGAGCGCCGTCACCAGCTGCGGCCGAAACTCTTCGACGGCGGCCACGGTGACGAGATTCGCCAGGCCGAGCGGCAGCATCACCTTCCAGGCCAGATTCATCAGCTGATCGAAGCGGAATCGCGGCCAGCTCCAGCGGACGAGCATGAAGAAGAGGATCACCCCGAAAATCTTGGCCGAGAGAACCGCGAAGCGGATCAGGGCGACCAACCATGTCTCGACCGGACCAGAGCCGGTGACGCCCCAGAGGTGCCAGCCACCGAGAAACATGATCACGATCAGGAAGGCCGCCGTCACCATGTGAAGAAACTCGGACACGAGGAAGAGCAGGAGTTTGATGCCCGAATACTCGGTGTGATAGCCACCAACGAGTTCCTGTTCGGCCTCGGGAAGGTCGAACGGTAGTCGCGCCGCCTCGGCGAAGCTCGCGATCAGGAAGACGACAAACCCGAGCGGCTGGGCGAAGGCGTACCACACGCCGCTCGATGCCTGGGCGTTCATGATCGCGTCGAGCTTGAGTGAGCCGGCGGCGAGCACCACGCCTAGGAGGCCGAGGCCGAGCGGGATCTCATAGGCGACGAGTTGGGCGCTGGAGCGCAGGCCGCCAAGGAAGCCGTACTTATTGTTGCTCGCCCAGCCGCCCAGGAGCACGCCGTAGACGGCGATGCTCGACAGCGCAAACACCCAGAGCACGCCGACGTCGAGGCCCGGGGCCACGAGCAGCGGCTCTTCGCCCGTGAGGCCCAGGGCGGGGATCGGTGGCAGCGAACTTCCGAAGGGGATCGCAGCGAAGATGGCAAGTGACGCAGCGAGGAGCACAAGCGGCGCTGCGACGTAGAGCACCTTGTCGACGTGCTTCGGCGTGAAGTCCTCCTTGAGGATGATCTTCAGGCCGTCGGCGAGCGGCTGGCCCAGGCCGAAGAGCCGGATCTTCGTGAGCGGGATGCCGACGCGGTTGGGACCCTTGCGGTCCTGGACCCAGGCGGCCATCCACCGCTCGACGAGCACGAGGTAGGCTGCGGCCGTCATCAGGCCGCCGACAAGCAGGCCGATCTTCACCAGCGCGACGATCGTGGGGAGTGAGGGGAGCATGGTGGATGGAGTGAAAATAGCGGCTGCCACCTTGTCAGGCGAGCTGGTGGATGCGGAGGTCGACGCCCGTGGCGGGCATCTCGCCGGCCAACGCCGTGAAGGCGGGCGACGATGCGGCGAGCTGCTGGCGGACGGCAGTCGCGTCGTACAGGCCGCGGCGGCCGAGCATGTTCCAGAACAGCCGGCCCTCGGGCCAGACGCCAGCTGGCGGCCGGATCGCCTGCCGGAAGCTCTGCGCGTGGTGGGCGACGTTGACCCACGTACCCGCACGCTCCGCGAAACCGGTCGCGGGCAGCCGCCAGGTGGCCAGCCGCATCAGCGGCGAGTCAAAGAGATCCTGCACGACGAGTTGCTTGAGATTGGCGAAGGCGTCTGCGACGGCCGTGTCGATCCAGGGCCCGGGATAGCCGGCGGTGATCCACGCGGCGTCGGCTTTGCCGGCGGCGACGTGAGCGACGAGATCGTTCCAGGAATGGCCCCCCGCGCCGTAGAGGGCGAGAACTTCCTCGACGCCCTTGCGATTGGGGCACTTTTCCGCGCGGATCGTGAACCCGCCGGGAAAGGTCTCGTCTTCGCCCTTCACCGGCACGAAGCCGAGCGAGAGGAAGGCCTCGGGGTCGATCGATCGGGCGACGGCGCAGAGCATCCACGCCTCCTCAATCGTGAGCATGGGCGAGACAGCCACCGCGAGCCGGCCCGCGGTCTTGAGGTCGTCGCGAAGCTTCACCACGACGTCGGCCCACTCGACCGTTTCGGTGGCGGGTGTGGCACCGCTGCCGCGGTGGCTGGGAGACGCTGCCTTGCGGGCGGCGTCGAGAATTCGCGACTGGTCGTGGAGGTGATGCCAGCCGTAGCGGCCCTCGTCGCAGATCCACCACGTGTTGACGTGGGGGTTCTCGCGGGGCTTCAGCCGGTAGACGGCGTCCTGGTTGTGCTCGGTGTGGATCGAGCAGCCCGCGGAGCAGCCGCCGCAGACATTGGCCTCACGCTTCAGGAACCAGACCCGCTGCTGGTAGAGGAAGTCCTTGTCGCCGAGCGCGCCGACCGGGCAGAGGTCGACCACGTTGCCCGAGAGCTTGTTGGCGAGCGGGTGGCCAGGGAAAACGTCGATCTCTTCCTTGGCGCCGCGGCTGGTGACCATCAACTCGGCGGTGCCGGAAATCTCACGAGTGAACCGCACGCACCGCGTGCACATGATGCAGCGATCGACGAACAGCGTGACCGTCGGCCCGACATCCCGCTTGCGGCTGTGAAAAGGCTGCAAGTCCGCGCGCCGCTCTGGCTGGCCGTGCTGGAAGTGGTAGTCCTGCAGCAGGCACTCGCCGGCCTTGTCGCAGATCGGGCAGTCGATCGGGTGGTCGATGAGCAGTGCTTCCTCGACGCGGGCCCGACTGTCCTTGACGAGCGGGCTCTCAGTGACGATCACCGTGCCGTCCTTGACCGGTGTCTGGCAGCCAGGCACGAGCTTTGGCACCATCGTGATCTTGCCGGTGGCGGCGTCGCGCTGTCCGGTTTCGATGAGGCACATCCGGCAGCTGGCCACGACCGAGAGGCCCGGATGCCAGCAGTAATGCGGGATCTCCTTGCCGGCGCGGCGCGCCACTTCGATGCAGTTGAGCCGCTCGTCGGCACCGATTTCGATCTCTTGTCCGTCGACGATGACGACCGGCATCAGTGCGCTCCCGCGATCTGCAGGGCGGGGACGGGGTCGGTCACCATCCAGCCCGAGGGGTTGGTCCGCTTGATGTAATCCTCGAACTCGCTGTGGAACTTCTTGATGGCGTTCTTCATCGGCCAGGCGGCGCCGTCTGCAAGACCGCAGATCGTGCTGCCCGGCATCATGCCCATCGTGTTTCCGATTTCAAGGAGGATGTCGAGGTCCTTGAGCCGGCCCTTGCCCGCCTTGATCCGTTCGAGAATCCGTAGCGACCAACTCGTGCCCTCGCGGCAGGGAGTGCACTGGCCGCATGACTCGTGGGCGAAGAACCGTGCCGAGTTGTGGAGGAAATCCACGATGCTGGTCTGGTCGTCGATCACCACGACGGCTGCCGTGCCGAGGCCGAGGCAGCCGACCTTGCCAGGCCCTGCGAAATCGAGCGGCGTGTCGAGTTCGCTCTCTGTCATCAGGCCCATCGAGATGCCACCCGGAATCACTGCCTTCGCCTTGCGTCCCTTCCAGACGCCGCCGCCGAAGCGGTCGATGAGTTCGCGGGCCGTGATGCCCAGCGGCGCCTCGTAGCAGCCCGGCTTCTCGACGTGGCCGGAGAGGCAGTAGAGCTTCGGTCCGTAGGAGCCAGGGTCGCGGGGGTTGGCAGGATCGGCAGGCACGCCAATCGACTTGAACCAATCGACGCCGCGGCGGGCGATCTGGGACACGCAGGCCATCGTCTCGATGTTGTTGACGACCGTCGGCTTGCGGAACAGCCCCTCGATCGCCGGGAACGGCGGCTTGATCCGCGGCCAGGCCCGCTTGCCCTCAAGGCTCTCGATCAGCCCCGTCTCCTCGCCGCAGATGTAGGCGGCCGCGCCGCGGTGGAGATAGATGTCGAGCGAAAAGCTCGTGCCGCGAATGTTCTTGCCAAGGTAGCCGGCGGCGTAGGCCTCGTCGATCGCGTCCTGCAGACGGTGCCAGCTCCGCGGATACTCATACCGCAGGTAGAGGTAGGCGGTGGAGGCTCGCGTGGCGAACGACGAGAGGATGATCCCCTCGATCACCTGATGCGGGTCGTCCTCCATCAGGATCCGGTTGTTGAACGTGCCCGGCTCGCTTTCGTCGGCGTTGATGCAGAGGTAGATCGGGCCGGGGTGGTCTTTCGGCAGGAAGGTCCACTTGAGGCCCGTGGGGAAGCCGGCGCCGCCGCGGCCGCGGAGCCCCGAGGCCTTGACCATCTCGATCACATCGGCGGGCTGTTTGCCGGCGAGCGTGGCCTCGAGCGGCGCGTAGCCACCACGGCTCTTGTAACTGGCAATGGTGTGGCCGTCGGGCACGCCCACGGCTTCGAGAAGGACGGGCTTGAATGGTGTCATGTCAGGTGGCCCTCGCCCGCGGTTTGTTGAGTTCCGCCTCGGCGGTCTCGGGAGTCATATTCTTGAGCAGGTCGTCGTTGGCGAGGATGCAGGGGGCGAAGTCGCAGGCGCCCAGGCATTCGGCCGGCTCGATCGTCAACTCGCCGTTGGCGGTCGTGCCATAGGGCTCGACCCCGTTCGTCTTGCAGAGGTGCTCGAGCAGGTGGTCGCCTCCCCGGAGGGCGCAGGAGACCGAGCGGCAGACGAAGGCCCGCACTTTCCCGTGCGGCTTTTCCTGGTGAAAGAACTGGTAGAAGGTGAGCGTGTCCTGCACCTCGGCCGGGGCGAGGCCGAGGATCGCCGCGATCTCGACAACAGCACCAAGGGGCACGTGGCGGAGTTCGGCGTTGACGATGTGCAGCGCCGGGAGCGTGAGGGCACGGCGATTCGGGTACCGCGGCGCGAGCGCCTCGATCTTGGCCACCATCTCGTCGGTGAGGTACGTGCGACCGGGGGCGATCATGGGCGCTCCGTGGGTGGTGTCGGACGGGGTTGCCCATGCCATCTCGCTCGGACGTTCGCTGCGGGCATCCTGCCCTCCGCTCTCTCGATGCCGTCTGCGCTCCGCCATCCTGGCTCCGCTGGCCGGCAACGCCGGCTCGAGGGCACGGGCAGCCCCGTCCTCCTCGACCATGTGGCATTTGTTCCCGTCATCGGTCGAGCTCCGCGGCGATGATGTTGAGGCTGCCGAGCACGGCCACCACGTCAGAGAGCGTGTGGCCGCGGATCAGCTGCGGGAAGAGGGCGAAGTGGGGCACGGACGGGGGGCGGCAGCGGGCGCGGTACGCGTTTTCCGTGCCGTCGCCCACGATGTAGAAGCCGAGCTCGCCGTTGGGGGCCTCGATCGCCGCGTACGACTCCTCATAAGGCACCTCGAAGCCGCGATTGGCCATCGAGAGCTCAAAGTGCGAGATCGTGCCCTCGATCGACGAATAGACCTGCTGCTTTGTGGGCCGAGCCACCCGCTGGTCGATGCTCACGTTGACTTCGCCTGAAGGCAGGTTTTCGAGGGCCTGCGCGACGAGCTTCAAGCTCTCCCGCATCTCCTGCATCCGCACCAGATACCGAGAGTAGCAGTCGCCGGCGCTGGCGCAGCAGACCTGAAAATCGAGGTCTCCGTAGGCGAGATAGGGCTCATCCTTGCGGAGGTCGCGCGTGACGCCACTGGCCCGGGCGACCGGTCCGGAGGCGCTGCCGTTGGTAGCCTCCTCTTTCGAGAGCAAACCCACGCCCTTCGTGCGGTCGACGAAGATTCGGTTCCTGGTGAGGAGCCGCTCCATGTCATCGAGCGTCTTGGGGAACGTGCGGATGAAGGCCCGAATCTTCTCGATCACCAGCGGCGTGAAGTCGTGTGAGACGCCGCCGACCCGCGTGTAGGAGGTGGTGAACCGGGCGCCGCAGAGAGTCTCGAAGATGTCGTAGATCACTTCCCGCTGATAGAAGCCATACAGGAAGAAGGTGAACGCACCCGTGTCGAGGCCGACCGCGCCGTTGCTGAGCAGGTGATCGCTGATCCTCGCCAGTTCGGCGATGATCGTGCGGATGTAGGTGCACCGGGGCGTCAACTGGATGCCCAGCAGCGTCTCCACTGCATGGTGCCAGGCGACGTTGTTGGCCATCGGCGAGATGTAGTTCATCCGGTCCGTCACGGTGACGTACTGGTTGAACGTGAGGTGCTCGCCGATCTTCTCGAAGCCCGAGTGGAGATAGCCCATCTCGGGCATCGCGTCGACCACCCGCTCACCGTCGAGTTTGAGCACGAGCCTGAGCGTGGTGTGCGTGGCGGGGTGCTGCGGACCGAAGTTGAGTGTCCAGAGGTAGTCCTCGCTCCGGGCGCCCGCTTCGGGGCCGTGGGTGTCGAACGTGGGCGTGGCGATGGACATGGGCTAACTGTGGTCGCGGGTGATGACGGGGAAGTTGTGCCGCTCGCCGCGGCCCTGCAACGGATAGTCCTTCCGCAGCGGGTGCGCGGTGAACTCCTCGGGCATCACGAGGCGGCGGAGATCGGGGTGACCGGTGAAGCGGATGCCGAACAGGTCCCAGACCTCGCGCTCCAGCCAGTTGGCACCTGCCCAGAGCGAGACAACGCTCCGCACCGTCGGGTCGGGATCGTCAACGAACACGCGGACCGTGAGCCGTTGGTTGGTCGTTGTCGAGGCGAGCAGGTAGACGAGACCGTAGCGGTGCTTGGCGTCGCGATACTCGAGGTAGTCGACGCAGGTGACGTCGACGAGCAGATCGAAGCCCCGCTCTTTGAGCCAGGCGAGCGCGTCGAACGACAGGTCGGCCGGCACGACCACCCGGGTCTGGCCGCGGTACACGCTCGCGTCGAGGGTCCCGAACCGGTCCGTAAGACCGGCGAGCACGTCGTCAACGGATGGTGGTGTGAAGGGCATCGTTGGAGGCGTGAGGAGGGTCAGGTGCGAGACGTAATAGCCTCGGCCGCGGCGGCGAGTTCCCGCTGCAGCACGGGATTGCGAGAGGCGTCGATCGCTGCGTGGCCGGTGATCTCGACCAGCGCTCGCTTCCGCAGCTGGCGGCCGACCGTGTCGAACTCGCGGCCGGTGATCGTCCCTTCCCGCTGGATCTTGTCCTGGAGGTCGATGATCGCCTGGATCAGCTGCTCGGGCCGCGGTGGGCAGCCGGGCACGTACATGTCGACCGGGATGAAGCGGTCGATGCCCTGCACGACGGCATAGGTGTCGAACACGCCGCCCGTGCTCGCACAGGCACCCATCGAAATGCACCACTTCGGCTCGTGCATCTGCTGCCAGATCCGCTGCAGCACCGGGAGCATCTTCATCACCACGCGGCCGGCCACGATCATCAGGTCGCACTGCCGCGGGCTGAAGCGGAAGACTTCGGCGCCGAAGCGGGCCAGGTCGTGCTTGGCCGCACCGGTGGCCATCAGCTCGATGCCGCAGCAGGCCGTGGAAAAGGGCATCGGCCAGAGGCTGTTCTTACGGCACCAGTTCGCCAAGGCGTCGAGCCGGCTGACCACGACGTTTTCAGGCAACTCGATCCGTCCGCCGGATCCGGAAGGCATCACCGCCATCGGAAAACCCCCTTTCGCCAGTCATAGGCGAAGCCCACGATCACCATCGCGATGAACAGCATCGCGCCGCCGAAGACGAGTCCGCGAGAGGAAACGAGGCCGCCCTGCACCGCGGCGTCGACCCCGGCCGCCGAGCGGCTCGCCACTGCCCATGGATAGAGAAAGAGCAGTTCGACATCGAACACGAGGAACGTGATCGCCACCAGGTGGAAGCGGACGTCGAACCGCCGTCGCGTGTCATGGACGGGGTCCATGCCGCTCTCGTACGGCATTTCCTTGACGGCGCCCGAGCGATGGGGGCCGACGAGGCTGGCAAAGACCACCAGCCCGACCGACACGGCCGCCGCGATCGCGACGAACAGCAGGACTGGCAGGATCGCGTCCATGAAAGCTCGGGGGCGGTGCGGAAGGGGGCGATGTGCGTTTTTCGGCCGCGGAAACCGACTTCGTGAAATTCGTCACAAAGTCGGCCCGCAAAAAAGCCGGTGGGCGTTCCGCCCGCCGGCTCGGCCATGACCGTCACAGTTATACCGGCCTCGATTCCGGGCGACGAGTCGGATCGGTTTCCCGGGGACCAGCCACCGGTCGAGCCCGGTCCGGGGCTAGCCGCAGCGGGCCAGATGGCCGTGGATGAGGCCTCGATCAAAGGGGGTCTGCCGGCCGAGTTCGCTGAGGACCCGATCGAGGTCGATCCCGTAGTGGTTCACGCGAAACAGGCCAACCTTGACGAAGGGCACCCCCGCCTCGAAGAGCCGCCACCAGACGAGTTCGCTGGGGTTGTGAGGCGTGCGGCGGCTTTTTCGGATCAGCCGCCACGACCGGTAGGGTGCGGAGAGCGAGACGTGCGGCATGATCTCCCGCAGGGCAACCCGGGGGGCAGTCGTGGCGTCGTACAGCCCGGCGATTTGGAAACCGGCCTCAACAGCAGACCGCGACAGCCCGATCTCGAACCGTTCGACGATCTCCCGCTTCGTTGGCGCCGGCTCGACCGCGGACCAGAAGGTGTCGAACCATGCTGACTCGAGCAGCGGCCGGCGCATGGCGAAAAACCACGATTGCAGGTGCGGGATGCGGGGGCCGTCGCGGCCCGTCGGCTGCTCAGAGAGCACCATGCCCCAGAGGTCGGCTGCCGCCGTGCGGGGGTCGTCGAAGGCTGGGGCAAGGTCGAAGAGCGGTCCGTAGACGCTGTCGTTGACGCAAACGATCTCGTCGTAGTCGCCGCGGTCGAGCGTGGCGAGGCCGTCTTTCCAGGCACCGAAGTCGTAGCCCACGTTGGGTCTCGGCAGGTAGTCGTCGACGAGCGCTGCGAGGTCGCGTGGCAGGCGTCCGCCGCCGTTTGATACGAGCACCAGCCGCTCCGCGAGCCTGCGGTAGGCCCGGGCGGCGTGCGTCACATGCGGATCGAAGCGGCCGTGCGGGTCGAAGTGTGCCAGCACGATCGCGCGGCGAGCGACTGGCCGCTGCAACCGCAGGATCACCTCGTTGCCGGCGGACGGCGCGGACATCAGGCCGCCCGCCGCAGAATGGGCTCATCGCGGAGCCGGGCTCGCAGCGACGCGAGACGTCTTGTGGCGACCCCCTGCACAGCCCTCCCGTCGAGCACATCGAGGATGTCGGGGATCGCCCTCAGGGTTGCTGCGGCCGCAGCCGTGGCGCCGGCGGCCAGCTGCCGCTCTGCGGTGCGAATGGCCGATGCGGCGTGCCAACGGACGCTCGCGGCGAGCGTGGCCTCGCGGATCGAGTCGGGCAGCGAGGCGGCGTTGATTCGTAGGGCACGGGCCATGTCGGGCCAGACCGCACCGGATGCGAACAGGCGGGTGGTTTCGTTGGCCATGTGGCGGCGGTAGATCGCGAGCGACCTGGGCTCGTACCAGACGCGATACCGCGCGGCGATCCGCACCCACATCTCCCAGTCGAGGGCGTGACAGAGATCGTTACGGTAGCCACCGATGGACTCATAGGTGGTGCGGGCCACCACGGCCGCCGGTGTCTGGATCCGCTGCCGCTCGGCGATCGTCGGCAGCCAGTGGGCCAGCACGCCGGCGAACCACTGCTGTCGCGACGTCGTCTTCATGAGTCGGTCGCGATCGTCAACGATGCGGCTGCGGCAGAAGGCCATGCCGATGTCGTCGGCGTGGCGAAAGCCGCGGTCGATCGCGGCATAAAAGCCCGGTCGAACGGCATCGTCTTGATGGAGCAGGTGCACGAGGTGGCCGCGGGCCAGCGCGATCGCACGATTCCAGTTGCCGGCGAGGCCCAGCCGATGGCCATGCGAGACCACGTCGATGCGGCCCGACGGATCGATGGACCGAACGAACCGTTCGACGCTCCCGGGAGTCGAGGCGTCGTCGACCACGGTGATCTGCATCTCCGCGGGGGGCAGCGCCTGGGTCAGCACGGATTCCAACGAGTCGCGGAGTCTGGCGTCAGGCTCAAACGCCGGAATCATCACCGAAAACCGCGGCCTTGCGAGGCCGTCAGGCAACGGTTGGATGGGTGGCGGGGCCGCGACGGAAGCCTGATGCTGGAGCGACATAGCAGGGGGGTAATAGCAGCCCCCGGCCGACGCCGACAGACCAACTGAACGGCAAAAGGGCGTCACCTAGCCGTGGAGATCCCCCTGAACGCCCAAATCGCCCATGCCCTCACGGCTCGCCCGGTCGTGTGGGCTCCGGGTGTGTGGGCGCGGGCTCACATGTTGCCGACGTTCATGCTCACGTAGGCACCGAACGGCCCGACGCCGACGCTCATGCCGGAGCCCTTCGCGTCGGCGAACGGTGGCTTGCCGCCTCCCTGGTTGCCACCACGGTAGGGAGAGAAGGAGGCGCCCGACTGGGCCGAGGCCGCGGCCGAGTTCGATGCCGCCGCCGTCGCCTGCCGAGCGGCCTGCGCCCGATCGACGAGCTGCTGCCTGCTCGAGTCGAACGCCGCCTGACGCTGCTGGAGGTCGGCCTTCTTCTGCTCGATCTTGTCGATCTCCTGCTGCAATTGAGCGCTCGTCATCGTGACGACATTCGGCACGTCCTTGAGCACCTCAGACCGCTTACTGTCGGACATCACGGAGAGATACTGGCCGACCCACTGCCGTGCATCCTTGGCCTCCGGGGTCTCCAGGAGTTTGAACTTGGAGTCGAGGTCTTCAAGCAGATACTCGAGCTCATACGACGACATCCCCGCGACCCGCTTGTTGAAGTCGGCCTTGATGTTGTGCACTTCCTGCGGCGAATAGATCTGCTGGGAGGAGAGCCATTCGCCAAGTTCGAAGATCGCCCGCCGCCACCGCTGGCTGTTCATGATCTCGGCCTTGCGAGCCAGATCGCCTTCATCGTCGTCGGCTGCCTTGGCCGGGGCGGCAGCTGCCTTGGCCGGGGCGGCTGGCTGCTGGCCGAAGGAACGAACCGGCGGCACCGCCGTGACGATCACCACGGCGGCGATTGTGAGAAGCGAACTGCGTCGGGCAGGGTAGGTCATGATCGACTGCATGGTGCATTCAGGCTCTAGCGAGCCCCCTCGGTGGTTCCAGTGCCGGGCTTGCGGACGAGCGTTATTTTGACCTGCGGCATGTGCTCGCCGCCCACATGGGTCGGCAGCGACCGCCACAGGCACTTATCCTTGCCATCGTAGCTGTAGATGTTGAGCGAAGACGTCTGTGAGCCATCGGGCAGCACAGCCGTGGTCCGCGCGACCCATGAGCCGTCGTCCCGGCTCCAGGCCGCCTCTCCGTGGCCGCCGTCGGAACTGAAGACCCAGGAACGGATGCTCTTCGAGAGCGGGTCCCACCCGATCCGCTGCGTGACCTGGATCGCGGCGTCGGCGGCCGCTCCAGGGGGCGTGATCTTCATGTCGCGGAGCAGGAACGTTCGCGTCGGATTCCAGCGGGTGCTGACTTCGATCCGCGCCTTATTCGTGGCTGGCTTGCCGGCCGTCACATCATCGACCACCGTCCAGTCGCCCACCATCCAATCGAGCGATGCGAGCGTCTCGTCGCCCGAGGCCTCGTCGCCCCGCGCCTCACGAAGCGCGGCCAGCTTCCAGCTGCCTTCGTGGCGGACCCAGGTTGCGGAGAAACGGCCGCGCAGCGGTACGGCGTGGCCCGGCGGCATGACCTCGACGGTACCGTCTTCGAGGGCGACGTTGGCGTCAAGGAACCGGAGCTTCGTCTCGCGGACGGCGATCTCCGGTTGGCCCGGCTGGGCTTCGCCCTCGGCGGCTGGTTCGAGCATGGACACGGTGTCGCGGCCCTTCATGACGTTGCCCATCGCATCGACGATGTCGCCGTCCGGCGTCCAGAGTGCGGTGAGCGCCTTGCCGTCCCCCCGCTCGAGCGCCACCTTGTAGGCCTGCCCGGCCTCCTGGATCGCCTTGGTGTCCGCGGCAAGATCAGCGCGGCCTGATGCCGGCACGATCGCACCGATGACGAGGGCGAGAATCGCGTGCAGTAGCGTGGCGGCCCTTTGGGAAGCGAGGGATTCCAGAAACGTCGGCATGCAACACCGGGCGGGTGAAGGATAGGGTCGATGCCCGCGTGCCACGAGCACGTCGGGCGAATCCAGCCTAAGGATTTTACCATGGACGGGTCGCTCAGGGAAAGCACGTGGGCGGCTCGTCTGGTAGGGTTTTTGTCATGACCGGTCACATCCCCCTGCTCGCCGACCTGGTCCGGCGGCCGAGCGTCAATCCGATGGGCCGCGACGTTTCCGGCCCCGAGTATCTCGAGGGTCGCGTCACGGACTTTCTCGTGCAGCGGTTCACGGCGCTTGGCCTGCCCTGGGCCCGGCAGCCGGTGTCGCCCGGCCGCGACAACGTCGTCGCCCGGCTCGATGCCACGGTGCCGCGGGCCCCCGTGATCCTCTGGGATGCCCATCAGGACACGGTGCCGGTGGAGAACATGACGATCGAGCCGTTCGTGCCAGTCATTCGTGACGGGAGGATGTATGGCCGCGGCACGTGCGACGTGAAGGGGGGCATGGCGGCGATGATCGCGGCGGTCGAGCGGCTGCTGACGCATCGCGGTGACCGTGCCGCCACGGTTGTGTTCTCCGCCACGGTCAATGAGGAGTTCGGCTTTTCGGGGGCCAAGGCGCTCGCTCGGCTCTGGGAGCCGGCCGCCACCGACGCGCCCGTGACGGATGCCGCGGCCCGCAAGGTCGTCGGCCGCCGTCCCGCCCTGGCCGTCGTCGCTGAACCCACGGGGCTCGACCTCGTGACGCAGCACAAGGGGGCCATCCGCTGGCGGATCCGGGTGCATGGACGTGCCTGCCACAGCGCCTTCCCTGAACACGGCAGCAACGCCATCTATCCGGCCGGCCGCGTGATCCTCGCGCTCGAGGCGCTCGCCTGCGACCTCCTCACGCGACATGCCGACCATCCCTGCGGCCCGCCCACCCTGAACCTCGGCACGATCCGTGGCGGCGCCGGCGTGAACCTCGTGCCCGACCTCACGGTGCTGGAAGTGGAGCGACGGGTGCTGCCTGGTGAGTCTCCCCACGAGGCGCGGGCCGAGGCGATCGCGCGGATTGCGGCCGCCTGTGGCGACGCGCGGATCGAGCACGACGAACCGTTTCTCGAAAGCGCCGGCCTCGCCGACGCCACGAGCGATTCGAAGGCCGCCGCATGGATCGAGAAACTCGCTGCGGTGGCTCGCGCCCGCGGTGCTGCGGCGGCCCGCACCGCTGCCCGCTACGGCACCAACGCCAGCGTGTTCACGGCCGCCGGTGTGCCGAGCGTGGTGTTTGGCCCAGGCTCGATTGCCCAGGCTCACACGGCCGACGAGTGGATCGACCTCACCCAGGTCGGCACGGCCGCCGAAATCCTGGCGGCTGTCATCGCGGCTGCGTGAAGTCGTGGCAGGGCACGGCAAGCGATACCAGCATCATCATCCCCGCAGGCACGCCGCCCGTCAGTAGTTCTCACGGGCAGGCGAAGGGATCGGGGCGAGGATGGCGAGCCTCGGCTATCCTGCCGCAGCGAGCCAACTCGTCCCGTCCCGCAGCCGGTGACCGCGAGTCTTCTCCGGCCGATTCAGGCTGGTACAACATCGCCACCACATACCCCAAGCATGTAGGAGTGAAAGCATGGCAGGCAAAATCAAGGTCAAGGGCCCGGTCGTCGACCTCGACGGCGACGAGATGACGCGGATCATCTGGCAGTTCATCAAGGACAAGCTGATCCTGCCCTATCTCGATCTCGAGATCCGCTACTACGACCTCTCGATGGAGAGCCGCGACGCCACCGGCGACCAGGTGACGATCGACGCGGCCAACGCCATCAAGGAGTGCGGCGTGGGCGTGAAGTGTGCCACGATCACGCCCGACGAGGCCCGGGTGAAGGAGTTCAGCCTCAAGCAGATGTGGAAGAGCCCCAACGGCACGATCCGTAACATCCTTGGCGGCGTGATCTTTCGCGAACCGATCATCATCAAGAACATTCCGCGGCTCGTGCCCGGCTGGACGAAGCCGATCGTGGTGGGCCGCCATGCCTTCGGCGACCAGTATCGCGCCACCGACGTGAAGATTCCCGGAAAGGGTACGCTCACGCTCACCTTCACGCCGGCCGACGGCACGAAGCCAATGGAGATGAAGGTCTTCGAGTTTCCGTCGCCGGGCGTGGCCATGGCGATGTACAACCTCGACGATTCGATCCGCGACTTTGCTCGGGCCAGTTTCCGCTACGGCCTGGCCCGCAGCTTCCCCGTCTATCTCTCCACGAAGAACACGATCCTCAAGGCTTACGATGGCCGGTTCAAGGACATCTTTCAGGAGATTTTCGACGCCGAGTTCCAGTTGGAGTTTGCGGCCAAGGGGATCACCTACGAGCACCGGCTGATCGACGACATGGTGGCCAGCGCCCTGAAGTGGGAGGGCGGCTACGTCTGGGCCTGCAAGAACTACGACGGCGACGTGCAGAGCGACATCGTGGCCCAGGGCTTCGGCTCGCTCGGGCTGATGACGAGCGTCTTGATGACGCCAGATGGCAAGACGGTGGAGGCCGAGGCTGCCCACGGCACGGTGACGCGGCACTACCGCCAGCACCAGCAGGGTAAGCCCACCTCCACCAATCCGATCGCCTCGATCTTTGCCTGGACTCGGGGCCTGGCGCATCGTGGGAAACTGGACGGCACGCCCGAGGTGACGAGGTTCGCCGAGACGCTCGAGCGGGTCTGCATCGAGACGGTGGAGCAGGGGAAGATGACCAAGGACCTCGCGATCCTGATCAGTCCCAGCCAACCGCATCTCACGACGCAGGAGTTTCTGGCGGCGATCGACGCCAATCTCGTGAAGGCGATGCAGGCCTGAGCGGTCAGACTCCGGCTGGGCCAAATCCCGTCAGCCCGCTCCGTAGGCCTTCATCACCTCGAGGACGAAGATGATCGCCACGCCCATCAGGCTCTCGCCCGCGATCAGGCCGCTCGAGAGCGGCACGGTGTAGGTTTCGGCGGCTTTTGGCCGGGCGCGGGCGAAGAGCCAGGCGGCGAGGGCGCCGGCAAACATCGCGAACGAGTTGAAGGCCGGGATCACTCCGGCGATGCCGAGGCCCGTGGTCGAGGGGAGCCAGGGCCGCCACGCCTTCGGCCCGAACTCTTCGAGCAGCGTGAGCACGATGCCGATGGCCGCGCCCACCGCAATCGCCTGAAGCGCTCCGGCCGGCAAGGCTTGGATTCCGTTGGCAAGCAGTTCTGCCACGCCCGCCCAGACCTTCGCCGACGGTGCCGGTAGGGCCTCGGAACCGAGCCTGGTGGGATCCCGCTGCACCACGAAGAGATACGCCGGCACCGACACGATCGTGCCGGCGATCACGCCGAAGAGCTGCGAGATCGTCTGCTTCCGGGGATTGCCGCCCAGGAGATAGCCGCTCTTGAGGTCGGTGAGCAGGTCGGCTGCGTGCGAGGCGGCGCCCGAGGTGATCGACGCCGTCATCAGGTTCGTCGTGATGTTCGACGGGGCGACCACGCCGTACATCAGTTGCGTGATCTTGCCCATGGCACCGATCGGCGTGATGTCGGTCTCGCCGGTGGCCCGCGCGGCCACGATCGAGAGGAAGAACGTGACGAGCACCGCGAGAATGCCCATCCACCAGGTGATACCAAACAGCCAGTGGCCGAGGATCACGCAGGCGGCCCCCGACGCGAGCGTCCCGAACACGAACCAACTGGACGGCACCTCGACATGGGCGAGCGGATCGTCGTGCTCGGGGGCCGCGGTGCCCCCCACCAGCCGGCTCAGGCCGCCGAAGGCGCGAAGCACCGTCTTCCACTTGAGTCCGAAGGCGAGCAGCCCCGATGACACCATCATCGCGGTGGAGGGCCAGAGCACCCATGACACGATCCCGCGGTAGCCGGGCTGGGCGATGCCCTGCTCCACGAGGATCGGGCCGATGATCCCGTAGAAGATGATCGATCCCACGAGCATCGACGCGGCGACCCGCAGCCCCATGATCGCACCGGCCGCGACCATGATCAGTGAGCCCTCGATGCCGATTGTGTATTTCGTGAGCAGTTCATGGGCGAAGCCACTGGGGCCGAAGGGGATCTCGCTGGGGATCGCCCACGCGGAGATCGCCTTGATGCCACCGACGAGGTCTCGCCACAGGGCGACAACAGCTCCGAGCACCGCCGCCCCGAAGAGCGAGCGGGCCTTGAGCACCGCCTCGCCCCCCTCGCTGTGCATGCTGGTGAGCGTCTCTGCGGTGGCGATACCAGAGGGGAAGGGGAGCTGATCGATGTTGATCAGCTGGCGTTTGAGCGGGATTGCCATGAACACACCGAGCATCGACAGCGCGGCGAGCCAGAGGCCGATCTCCCACCACTCGAGCAGCCTGCCGGTGGTGAGGTAGAGCGCGGGGATCGCCGATACGAGGCCGGCGCTCGACATGTAGCCGGCGGCACTGGCAGCGCTGCTCATCGTGTAGTTCTCGAGCGTCGAGAACGGCCGGTTGCGATAGGCCGGCACGATCTGCTCGAGGAACTTGAAGACGGCGTAGGCGATGATGCAGGAGGTGATCGTGACGCCGAGGCCCCAGCCGGTCTTGAGGCCGACGTAGAGGTTCGACACCGACATCAGCCCGCCGATCAGCATCCCGGTGACGACGGCCCGCGGGGTGAGCTGCACGGCATCGTCGCCGGCATAGACGTTGTCGAGCCACCACCGCGAGGCCTCGCGGTCGTCGGCGAACGGCGGATGCTTTGCAGGCACGGGATGGTTCATGGCAGCTCACCAGGGCGACCTGAAACGCGATCAGGCTAACCGCGGAGTCGCCGGAGGGCGAGGTGGCCTGTCGGAAGACGGCGGGCTCGTGCGCGGCGACTCGGTGCCACCCGTCGCACAGGTTTTCAACCTGTGTCTGTCTATCGCGGCGGCTCGTGGCTGCCCATGCCCCATCGCCGGACGTTCGCGTCGGGCATCCTGCCCGACACTCACTGCATGTCCGCTGCGCTTCGCCGGGCACCGATCCGCCGCAGGCGGATTGGTCGTGGCTGCGCTTGCTTCCATAGCCCGGCTCACGGGGCATGGGCAGCCCCTCGCTGAGTTCGTGCCCGTGAAAGCCGCAGGCCGTGAGGC